>NZ_JAAKEM010000001.1:0-513219 GCF_011039195.1 Dysgonomonas sp. ZJ709 | reverse complement strand
TTACAAGAAAACAGCTTAAGTAAGCTATTTTCCCTTTTTCAATCTGCCCCCCTAAAAAACGGGTAGTTGAAAAAGGAAAAATGCGATAACTTTTAACAATATTAATAGGAATTAATCATAGAATTCAGAATAGCTGAAAAACAGATACTAATCATAATTCATATACATTGCTTATATCGAATTCACGTCAAATAATAAACAAACCCTGTCTCTTTCATTAGAGACAGGGTTTGTTTTAATAGTGTTTGTACGAATGGAGATACATATATCTCCTTTATTTATCCGAATTATGTACCGGATGCGATGGAATTAATTGCCTGATAGACCATCACAGCGAAAAAGACTACAATAACTGCGATCATAACTATTAATATTTTATTTGCATATTTTTTCATAACACTCTATTTTTTAGATTTTTCATAACGATCTACCACTTCTTCAATCGTAATACCCAACAGGTTCATTGCCTGAAAAGTTTCAGGAAGAGTCTCGTCAAAAAACTCTTTCTTTTGAAGTTTTGATATTTGCTTCCGGGCATCCACAGAGACAAAATATCCCATACCACGTTTCGGATAAATAACCTCTTCGCTTTGCATATACTCGAAAGCACGCATAGCTGTATTAGGATTTACCTGCAACATCCCACCCAATTCGCGTACCGAAGGGATGCGCTCATCCTCTACCCACTCACTAGTTAGTATTTTCTGAAAACAGAATTCTACTATCTGCATATATATAGGTTTACTTGCTTTGAAATCCATAATTTTCTTTTTTTGTTAAATTTCGGTTTCTCTCAGTTTGAAAAAAGATATAACCCACATACCGATAGGAAGCACCACACCCGACATAATGTCCCATTTGTCCGATACTCCAAGACTAAATTTATATTTTAGCATACCATGTTCTGGGCCATATAGGGCTACTACACTACCAAATACAATTGCCAGAACTAAAGAAAAAAGAATCAGAGCCAGACAGACTTTGGCAAATGCATAACGTCGGAAATAAAAATAGCCTAAGAAAAATATCGATTGTACTACTAACACTTTATGTATCCTGTACCATGATATTTCAGATCCGAGGTCTAAATCTTTTGCATGAGCATTCAATGCTTCAATGGGAAGAATGGAAGATATGCCCGACAATATGAACAAGATAGAAATACATAAGAAAGGAATCAAGAAAGCATACTTCAAAAATAAACTTAAGAATTTTTCGAAAGTAGATGCAGGAAGCATAAAATCAAAAATAGAATTATTCTTACTAATATTTTTCCCTAACAAACAGGGGGCAAATATTATTACAAACATATAGAGAATAGGTATCAAATCGCCCAAACTGGCAGAGTCCGTTGCAACAAAAAGCACAGTAGATATAATATAAATTGCTACCGAAGCAGCTATCAGATAAAGATATTGCATTCTGTCAGCAACAATATTCCGTTTCTCCAGGTTTATAAATCTTTTTATATTAAATATGGCATCCATAGTTTCAAAATTAAACATTAAACAATCCTTTTATTCTATCTTTATTATTCACTACCGCATTAAACAATGCTTCTATGTTGAGAGTGCTCTCTTCTCTATCAGCATTAACCTGAACTGATAAATAACCCTGTATAGATTGTTCGCAATAAAGAGCATCGATTGGTTTTACAGCACTGTGAGTGAAAAGAAGTTTCTGAGTAATTTCTTCTACCGAATTATTCAATAATACCTGATTACGATCAAGAATAATAATAGGATCGATTAAACTTTCCAAGTCGCGAACCTGATGGGTTGAAATAACAATGCATCTTTCTTCATCGTAAGCCGAAGCTACAACCTTTCTAAATTGGCTTTTAGAAGGAATATCCAATCCGTTTGTCGGTTCATCAAGCAATGTGATTGGTGTATTAATAGCCATTGCATAAGATATCAATGTCTTTTTCTTCTGTCCGAACGACAGTTCCGACATCTTCCGATCATTCTCTACCTGAAACTCACTCAGGCATGTATCGAATTGCTCCTGACTGAAATTAGGATAGAAAGCCGAATTATATTTTACGAACTCATTAATACTAATTGCAGGGGCTTGAAATTCCTCCGGCAAGAAAAACATTTTTGATAGCATATCCGGATTTCGATAGACCGATTTATGTCCGAACACCTCACAACTCCCCTCTTTGGGAAATCGCAAACCACTAATAATGTGCAACAAAGTAGTCTTACCTACTCCATTCTCACCCAATAAGCCATATATCCCACCCTTCAATTGCAATGAGACATTATCGAAAATAGGACGCGTCTTCTTATAATAAAAACTAAGATTATTTATTTGTATCATATCCTAACGATTTAGTGTATTACATAACTAGAACACTGCAAATATATAACAATATTTTAATATTCCAAAAAAAAATTCTATATTTACACATACACAATTTAGAGTAAGAGAATTTATTTTTAAATTTACGGCTGAATTCAAGACTTTCAGATTAATAGAGAATTAATTCGACACAATGGCAGGAGTATTATATGCACACGAGCATACAAGTTGTTACAACTACGATAAACCAGAAAAGCCAATAATTCAAGGCTTTACAATAAATAAAGGACAAGGATGGAACTTCTTTTCAGAAGACAGCAAAATCATCCTTATCACAAAAGGGCAACTTTGCCTTTCTTTTGGAGATTTTTCTGATAGAATAATCTCTAAAGGCGAATTTCTGCATTTACCTTCGGGCTATCAATTTACATCTAAAGCTAAGGAGAGTACAACCCTGCTGATTTTAAAACTTACTTCGCTTACAAAGCTTTGCGACTGTTTTGCCACAGAAAATCTCCTATTAGAAAAAGATAAAGATGCCGACTTCAAACATGATTTAACATTCCTAACCATGAACGAAGTTGCATGGAACTACACTCAGGGCCTTGAATTCTACATGAGAGACGGTTTAAAATGTGTCTTTTTGCTTAATGCGAAAATTAAGGAATTCTTTTACATACTGCGAGGTTACTATACTAAGAAAGATCTTTTGGATTTTTTCTATCTACACTTAACGAATGATATCAGTTTTTCCGATTTCATTCATCAAAATCATCATAAAGCAAAAACAGCACAAGAACTAGCAGACTTGTCGCACTATAGCCTATCGGGATTTCAAAAACGATTCAAAAGAGTTTTTGGCATTTCGGTCTATAACTGGATGCTTGAACAACGAGCCAGAAACATTCTACATGAAATAAACGGTAGTGCCAAGTCTTTCAAAGAGATAAGCAACGAATATGAATTCTCATCCCCATCACATTTTAATAACTTTTGCAAAACCCACTTTAGAGCAACTCCCGGAGAAATACGTGACAGTGGCAAGATAGAAACATTCCTCATCCATACAGAAAAGAAAGAAAGGTCGAAATAGTATATATTCTGGCTGATATCTGTAATTCACATAAAGTTAAAACCACGTATATTTGCATAGTCTTTTTAAATAAATAAAAAGAGTGTGCTGAGTAATAAAATTGAATCCTGTCGTGAGATTTGGATTACAATTAACTCTATTGTGTAGTTTTGTAAAGTTTGTGTTAAGGTTGGGAGTCTACGAAGGGATTTTGTGGACTTCCTCATTTTTTTTATCGCTACCACATCTCTTGACTGATAAATACAATCTCAATTAATCACTATTATCTTCGGAATAAATTAGATAAGATAAATTACTAATTATTTATAAACTTTTGCTTCTATGAGATTGTTAAATTGATAATTGAAGTATATTTGAAACAACAAGTAGAAAATGTTTAACTTACAAAATAGAGAAGTTATGAAGGGATTTTTAGTGGGATTGGCTGTTGGCGCACTAGGTGTATACGCAGCATTGAAGTTAGTAGACGAAGAAAAAAGAGAAGAACTGTACGAGAAAGCACACAAAGCAGCAGATAAGGCTAAAATAGAACTAGATCACGGTTTGGTTATTGGTAAAAGCAAGGCTTTACGTGCAGGCGTTATTGCCAGACAAGAAGTACGAAAAGGCAAGAAAAAAATCAATCAGGTAGCAGGCGATGTGGCCGGTAAACTAGCTGACGAATTAACAGAATTTGAAGCAAAGGCTAAAGCCAACGCTTAAGCATATACATAAAAAAAGAAAGGCTAAGACTATATTCGTCTTGGCCTTTTTTATGCTATAGCATTTAAATACTCATTCTCTTATTAAGGGTAAAGTAGAACAACGTAATAACCCTCCCATCTTCGATATTTCATAATAAGGAATGCTTTCTACTGTTATCCCCCATTCATTAATCATAAACTGATTCAGTCTGCTAAATCGCTCTTCACTTACTACTACAGATGGCGATATAGAAAATATGTTGGTATTCATATAATACATTTCTTCCTGTGTTACTTCAAAGACATTCCCTTTGCCAAAGAACTCAATTAAATAATTATAATCATTCGGGTTACGAAATCCATCTTTGTAGATTATTGCTTTGCCATTTCCTACCGGCATAAAGGTACAGTCGAGATGTAGAATTCCTTTACGAGGATCTGTATCATTTTTTTCCAATTCAAGAGGTACAAATGTTTTATTAGGAAATAATTCTTTCATAAAATCTATTGCATAGGCATTTGTCCGTGCTGTTTTGAAGTTTGGATAATCATCCGCTGTATATGTACCTACAAATACAACATCATTATATAAAACAACATCACCACCCTCTACGTGCGCTTTCTCCGGCAAATTATATATCTTATTAAAAGCAATCTTACTATAAATAGGAGCATAAGCCTCCTGCTCATCCGCTCGCTCGGGTATTATATTCGATGTTATTATTTTATCGTCTATCACAAAAGCAACATCCCGGGCATATACCTGATTACAATTAGGTAAAATAAGCGGACGAAATACTTTTACCTCATATTTCAGTAAAACCTGCTCAAAAGCACTCATTTCAGCAACAATATCCTCTTCACGAGGATAAGTATTATTTTTAACCGATTCATACGATTTAGCATCATAAGTCTCGTTTACGGCCGGATCTTTTCCGATAGAATACGGTTGACCTAATACAACAGTTTTCAATCGTGCTGTCTCATTCTGTATATTCAGATTCATATCTTTTTGTTATTTGAGTCTAAAGATAATGCATTTAAGTACAAAAATAGTAACAATCAACCAAGTCTTATTTTATACTTTAGTAACATTTTTCTATCTTTGAAAATATTTTAATAATTAAATCTTATCATGAAGAAGAACCTATTTACAATTATTTCTGTACTACTCCTATCATCATTTATGGTACAGGGTCAAAATCAGAAAGTAGAACCGACATGGGAGTCTATAAAAGAACGTGGATATCCTCAATGGTTTGGCGATGCAAAACTTGGAATCTTCATCCATTGGGGGCTATATTCAGTTCCTTCGTGGACTAAAAAGGAAGGCTATTCCGAGTGGGCCTACAAAGGCTGGCGTGACGGAGGATCTCAAGCTGTAAACTTTGCAAAGAGTGTATATGGTCCTGATTTTAAATATGAAGATTTTAGAAGCCTATTCAAAGCCGAAATCTTCAATCCACAAGAATGGGCAGAGCTCTTTAAACGCTCAGGAGCAAAATATGTAATACTGACATCGAAGCATCACGACGGATATGCCTTATGGGGTAGTAAATATTCTCCGGGATGGAATTCGGTAGAAACAGGCCCTAAACGCGATATAGTAGGAGAACTGACTACTGCCGTAGAAAATGAGGGACTAAAGATGGGATTATATTACTCACTACCTGAATGGTCTAATCCATTGCATTACTGGGAAATAGACCCTAACGATTCTATAGCTCGTTATGTTGATCAACATATGATACCTCAATTCAAAGAAGTAATAGGTAAATATAAACCTTCCGTAATATTTACCGATGGAGAGTGGTGGAATAGTGCAGAGCAATGGCATGCCCGTGAGCTTATCGCATGGTACTACAACTTAGTAGGCAAAGACGCTATCGTCAACGACAGATGGGGATCTGGTGCCGATTATGGCTTCAAAACTCCCGAATACAGTGCAGGTATTACAATGACAGACCGCCCTTGGGCAGAGGTTAGAGGACTTGGACGTTCTTTTGGACTAAATAGAAATGAACCTTTAGAGAATTACCTAACAGAAGAAGACCTTATTCATCATTTTGCTTCGTTGGTAGCCAATGGTGGTGGCTTAACGATAAACGTAGGCCCTGCGGGTGACGGACAAATACCATTATTGCAACAGGAAAGACTAGTACAACTTGGCGAATGGCTCAATGTTAACGGCGAAGCTATTTATGGTACACATGCTTATAAGAAACATATCGAAGAAAAGCCTATAACCATTAATCGAATTGACTCTACTATCAACTTCAATTGGGTACGTAATTCTCCCGATCCGCGAATCCGTGTTGATAATTTCACAGGAGAATGGACTGGATATATTGCCCCTAATTATAGCGAGGAGTATACTTTTACAGCTAAGGCAGACGATGGTGTGCGTGTTTGGATAGACAATAAGCTGATTATAGATCAATGGAAGAAACAAGATCAGACATCAGATGGATTTGTTCAAGGTGCTCAAACTACACAAACCCATAAGAACAGTATCAAACTGAAAAAAGGCGTAAAATATCCTATTAAAGTAGAATATTTCGAAGATGTTCAAAATGCTTCTATTGTAGTTAACTGGTCTTCTAAATCTCAACAAGAAGAAGTTATTCCACATACCGCTCTTTATACTGATAACACGCCAAATTCACCTCATGGGTTGAATGCGACATACGGTTCATTGAAAAACTATATTGCCTATACTCAAAAAGAAAATAATATTTATGCTATCCTACTGGAGTGGCAAGACGATAAATGTGTATTGAATATAGATAAACCCGCAGATAACTCTATTGTTACACTGCTTGGTCGCGAAGGTAATTTACCATGGACTTATCAGAACGGACAAATGATAATAGATGTGAGTCCTATCAAATTTACAGAGATTCCTTGCCGCGCGGCTTGGACTTTGAAAATAGCACAATAAGAAATACTAAAAAAAGCCCCTGAATAAATATTTATTCAGGGGCTTTTTTTAGTAGTGATATGTAAGTATTTTCATTGATGTTTATGTTCTTTATTCCACAAATGTTTGCGGATAAGAGTATCACCGATCAGTAAAGCAAGAGCAATACAAGATACTGATATAATGGACGAGCTAAAATTCAAAGATGAGAATCCAAAGTTCAAGTCGCTTTTCAACATTTGCAGATCGCTATTGGGTGACCACCCTAAGATATAAAAAATAAGTGCCGGAATACCGAATATCCCTACAACTCCTGCAACAACACTTAGGAACATTACGATTTTGGCACGAACCGATCGCTCACTTTTTTGTTTCTCTGCAACCATTTGTATCTGCTGCATAAGGCGACCCTCAAAGTCGATTGAGGGGTCGGTAGGATTTATTTCATGAAATAAACTCCTTAGTCTATCACTTTCATGCTTCTTCATTGTTGTATGAGTTTATTTATTTCAAAGTTCATAATTTTTCTTGTTCTGTGCAACTTTACTTTCACGTTTGCAATACTGTGACCTGTTATCTGGCTAATATCCTGTATGCTATGATTATTCAGATAAAACATTGTAATCATCAAGGCATCTTCGGGCGATAACCGACCTAACACTGTATCAAGACACTGCATACGCTCCTCATGGCTTATTTCGTCTATCGATTCGGTAATATCTTCATCTTTTATATTTTCAGAATGATCTTCGAAAGCTACAAAATCATGTTTACGCTTGCGTAACTGCGATATTGTTGTGTTATAAGCGATACGATAGAGCCATGTACCAAACTCAGATTCTTCGCGGAATTTATCCAATGATTGAAAAACCTTTATAAAAACCTCCTGAGTAATATCTTCCGCATCAGACTTATTAATAACAATTTTGCCGACAATAGTAAATACCATTCTCTGATAACGGCGTACTATATGCACGAATGCATTAGTATTACCGTCCTTTACTTGGCGAACAATATATATATCATCGAAATCTGCCATAACCGTATGACGCACTATGGTGGTAAAGGTTACAAATGTAGAATAAAAAGATTATAGAAAAATATTTTTGATATTATTGTAACCTTCTCAAAAGTAGTGCGTCAAAATGAGCAAACGAAACAACGAGAATGTTTAACTTTTAATATTATAAATTTATGAATGATTTAGCTCCTATTTTAGTTGTCGGTATTATAGCATTTGCTATCTATCGTCTTTTTGAATTGTTTGTTCGTCGTGGCGAACGCATGGCAATAATAGACAAATTAACGGAAGGTCTTGATATGAAAGCCCTAAGTAATCAATTGAATTTGCCTATACTTGAAAAAGGCTCTGGTTCGTGGGCTATTAAAATTGGTATGTTACTTTTAGGAATAGGTTTCGGAGTTGTTGTTGCAGTTATAGTAGATATGTCTACCGAAGGCATACGGGTTACAGATAATGCAATACATGCCTTTTATCCGGCTTGTGCTGCTGTATTTGGCGGACTGGGATTAGTCATTGCCTATTTTGTAGAAAGAAAAGGCAGCAAAAAAGATTAATTATGAAAGGGATTATAGGGATATCAATTACTGTCGTGCTTATTACTCTGTTAGCCATCGGTTGGTTTTATATGAGGCAAACGGGTTCCTTTACGGACAGAAATCCCGATAAAATAAACCTTTGCCGTAAAAGCAGCAGTGAAATAATTATTTCGTGGAAAGATCCAGATTTGAAAATAAATAGATTTCGCGCATCGCGAAATGAAGACGATACAGTACATGTTTCCATTGGATTTGTTAGAAATGAAAGCGATGATAATAGTGTCACAGTGAGTATCGATACCCTCAAAGATCGGTATATAGAGTTACATGGCGCAGTATACACAATCAGCGAGATACCTGTTTGCAGATGAATAAGCATTGATTACACAAGTTCAGTTTAGTTAAAAATAGTGATTTTTTAAAAGGGTACTAATAGGATTATTAGATACCCTTTTGTTATTAACAATTACTTTGATCGGTGATATCATTAAAAAACAACGTGATTATTAATTGTTAAAAATAAGAAAACAAGACTCATTATTTACAATAAAATGATAACATTAGCGCTTTGTTAAAAATATCTATAAAAAACACTACATCCTTAAACCTATGAGAATACGCTTCTTATTACTTCTGTTGTTGGCATTTGCAGCAACTACTATCTCTGGTCAGGTAAAACCTGATGCGAATGTCACCATCAAAGGTCAACTGGTAGACTCCCTAACAAATGAGACAATACCCTATGCAACATTAAAAATTGTAGAGAAAGGCAATCCAACAAACGTTGTAACGGCTCTGCCCTCCGACGAGAATGGAAATTTCAAATTCTCTATGACTAAGAAAGGAGAATATCTTATGGTTATTCAGTTCATAGGAAAAACAGAAATAACAAAACCGATTACGATTGATGATCAGAAACTGTTAGATCTGGGTAAAATACAGATGGCTGACGATTCTCATGTTTTATCCGAAATAGTCGTTTCAGCACAGCGCCCATTGGTAAAAGTCGATTTTGATAAGATAACATATAACCTCGAAGGCGACCCCGAATCGAAGACGAACAATGTACTGGAAATGCTAAAGAAAGTACCGATGGTTACTGTTGACGGCGAAGATAATATACAGGTAAAGGGATCGTCAAGTTTCATTATATACATGAATGGTAAACCATCGAATATGATTACCAGCAACCCGAAAGATGTATTGAGAAGCATGCCTGCAAATACAATCAAAGATATTGAAGTGATAACCGAACCCGGAGCTAAATATGATGCGGAAGGGGTAGCCGGAATTATTAATATAATCACTCATAAGCAATCTTCTTTGGGTGGATATACAGCAACACTCAATGCCGGAGCAAACAGTCAGGACGGGTTTAATACCGGTGCATATCTGTCGTTGAAATATGGTAAGATCGGGTTTACGGGCAATTACAATATATACACTTACAATAACCCCAGAGGTGCTCAGACATCATTCAAAAACTTCTACTATGATGATGCGGAAAAGTACACTCTCGAAAACGGAAGTGGTAAAAACAAAGGTAACGGACAATATGGATCAGGTGAATTTAGCTTCGAAATGGACACACTCAACCTTATCAATGTCGGTTTCAGTAGATATGGAGGAAAGAACACTTCTCTTAGCGATCTGATTACTGAACTACAGGATGTCAACTACAATTCCATTTATAAATACGAACGCGATGGTGAATCAAGAAACACGTATGGAAGTACCGACCTTAATGCTGATTACCAACGAACCTTTCATAAAAAAGATCAGTTATTGACTTTTTCTTACCGCTTTAGCACCTCGCCGGTAGATAGCAAATCGAATAATATAGTCGATATTATTAGCGGAACACCTCCGGGATATGCAGTAACTAACAGACAGTTTTCGGACGCCTACATGAGGGAACATACTTTTCAAACAGACTTTACTGCACCCTTTGGGAAAATACATACTCTCGAAGCCGGGGTTAAATACATTATCCGCCTGAATAACAGTAATAGTGGGCAATCTAATATGGATGATGCCGGCAATTGGATACAAATAGATTCTTATAATGATGAATTCAGACATCGTAACGACATACTCGCCGCCTATAGTAGTTACAGTGCAAAAATAAAGAAATGGGGATTTAAAACAGGGCTACGTTTCGAAGCAACCAAGTTGGATGTGGAATTTCCAATAAAAACAGAAATGAATTTCAAAACTGAACATAATGATCTTGTACCTTCGGCAACCGTAACGTACCAGTTGAAACCAACGCAGAATATTCGTTTTGGCTACAACATGCGCATTTCGCGTCCGGGCATCCGACAACTAAATCCTTACCGAAACACATCTAATCCGAATTTCATACAATACGGTAATCCTGATCTGGATGTAGTGAAAAGCCATTCTATTAGTTCGAACTATATGTTTTTCAATCCCAAGTTGAATATCAACCTGAATGCTTCTTATAATTTTGAAAACAATTCTATTGAGACTGTTAACAGAATAAATAATGGAATCAGCGAGTCTACTTATGAAAATATAGGTGAAAATAAAAACCTTAGAATGTCTGTCTATACAAATTGGACACCTAGCATGAAACTACGAATCAATAGCAATATATGGGGTGGATATACCGACATCAAAGCCAATAATGGATCAGGCTTAGCCAATAGCGGATTCGATGCCGGCGTTTACGGCGGAGCTCAGTATACTCTACCTTGGACATTGAAAGCAGGAGTCAATGCCGGTTACTTTGGCGCAAGAGTGAATCTACAAGGGAAATATTCCGCATTTAATTTTCATAGTTTAAGCCTTATGAAAAGTTTTATGTCTGACAAGCTGACATTTAATTTATATGCACAAAATCCGTTTAACGATTCTTTCAAGTTCGAGAACATTATCGATACAAGAGAATTCCATTTCGAATCACAAAATACAATATACCGCAGACAATTCGGCATTAGAATTTCATTCCGTTTTGGAGAAATGAAAGCTCAAATTAAGAAAACAAAACGCGGTATTACAAACGATGATGTTATGTCAGGAGGTAGTGATCAAGGTGGTGGACAAGGAAGCGGAGGACAAGGGCAATAAAGTTATTATTCCATAAATACAAAATGATAGTAATACCTCACATATCTAAAATGCTGTGAGGTATTTTTCGTTATACTATTATTTTGTATGTACATACTTAATTAAATGCGATAAATTTACTAACTTCGAGACTTTAATATAATAATAAAACCAATTTCTAAACCATGAAAAAACAGCTTATTTTCGCTGCATTTATTACATCGGCATGTCTTATATCGTGCGGTGATAAAAAACAGCAACCCGCTCCCATTAGTAATGCAAATTTAGTTCAATACGTAGATCCCTATATAGGTTCGGGGGAGCATGGACATGTATTTGTAGGTGCAAACGTTCCATTTGGAGCTGTACAGGTTGGCCCAAACAATATTTTTAAAGGTTGGGACTGGTGCTCAGGTTATCATTATTCGGATAGTATAGTTATAGGTTTCTCGCACACACACCTTAGTGGCACAGGTTGTGCTGATCTGGGCGATATACAAGTAATGCCATATACGGGTGAAATACGCACAAAAAGAGGCGAACAAAACAATATAGAAGGAGCATATTCTTCGTATTATAAACACGAAAATGAATCCGTTAGACCGGGTTTTTATTCTTTACTAATGGACAATGGTGTCAAAGCTGAATTAACAGCCAGCGAACGCGTCGGTTTCCACAAATATACTTTTCCTAAAACAGAAGATGCTTCACGCATTATGATTAACCTGAAAGAAGGTAATGATGACAAAGCAATCGACACATACATCAAGCTGGTAGACGAATATACAGTTGAAGGATACCGGATTTCTACGGGATGGACACCTCATCAAGAAGTTTACTTCACAATGAAAAGTAACCAGCCGATCAGTAAAATAGCTGTCTTTGACGACGATGCCCCGAAAGATGGTAATGAATTGAGGACAAAAGGTGTAAAAGGAGTCCTATCCTTCGACAAACCATTGGACGAAATAATGCTAAAAGTCGGTATTTCATCTGTCAGTTGTGCAAATGCATTAGAAAATTTAAATGCAGAAATAGCCGATTGGGACTTCAACAAAATAATATCTGATGCTGAAGCTAAATGGAATAAAGAGTTGGCAAAAGTATCAGTAGAAACAAATGATGAATCTGCCAAGAAAGTTTTCTATACGGCAATGTACCATGCTTTTATCGCTCCCAATTTATACGAAGATGTAAATGGCGAATTTCGAGGTATCGATAAGAAAGTATATAACACGAATGGTAAATTCAAGAACTATTCTACCCTATCGTTATGGGATACATATCGTACTGCTCATCAATTATACACGATTCTACAGCCAGAGCGTGTAGATGATTTCGTAAACTCAATGCTAAGCATATACGACCAACAAGGCAAATTACCCATCTGGCCACTTGCCGGAGGCGAAACAAATCAAATGCCCGGTTATAGTGCCGTACCTGTAATAGCAGATGCATACCTGAAAGGATTCACGGGATTTGATGCAGAACGTGCTTTTTCTGCTATGAAATCGTCTGCTACAAACCCGAATCAGAAAGCAATCCCTTACCTTCTTGAACGTGGTTACATTCCTTGCGACAAAGAACACGAAGCAACATCTATCGCCATGGAATATGCCGTAGACGATTGGGGCATTGCTGCTATGGCTAAGAAAATGGGTAAAACAGAGGATTACGAACATTTTCTGAAACGTTCGATGTATTACAAAACTTATTTCGACCCTGCAATAGGATTTATCCGACCTAAAATGGCTGACGGCACATGGCGTACACCTTACAGTCCAATCAAATCGGTACATGGTGTAGGCGATTTCTGCGAGGGTAACGGATGGCAATACACGTTTTTCGCACCGCACGACCCTGAAGGATTAATTGGATTATTCGGGGGCGATGATCAATTTGTTGCAAAGCTCGATAGTCTATTCATTACCGAAGGAGACTTAGGAGCTGATGCTTCGCCCGATATCTCGGGACTGATCGGACAATATGCGCATGGTAATGAGCCTAGCCATCATGTTGCATATCTTTATAGCTTTGCCGGACAACAGTGGAGAACTGCAGAGAAAGTGCGCTATATTATGGATCATTTCTACACCGACAAACATGATGGAATAATAGGTAATGAAGATTGCGGACAGATGTCGTCATGGTATGTTATGTCTTCTTTCGGATTCTATCCTGTCAACCCTTCGAATGGTGTATATGTATTTGGCAGCCCTTTATTCGACAAGGCAACCATATCATTGCCCGAAGGAAAAACATTTGCAATAGAGGCGATCAATAATAGTAAAGAGAATATATACATACAATCAGTAGAACTCAACGGACAAAAGTATGATAAAGGTTATATCCTACATCAGGATATCGCAAAAGGTGGAACACTGAAATATTATATGGGAAAAGAGCCCAATAAGAATTTTGCTTCGTCACCCGATAATCGTCCTAAATCATTTATGAACTAAATAAATCATTTATAAACCACTTATGCCTAACAATTACTCGGTATAAGTGGTTTTTATACATTTCTGAAATATGCACATGAAAAAACATTATCCTTTAATATTAATTGCAACAATTAGTATCTTACTAGTATCTTGCTCTCAAAAAGATGAATCTCCGACAATTAGCTATATTCAATCTACTGACGGGACGGTAAATGATATTGATATCAAGATTGAGAAAATAGAAGAAATAAAAAAAATTACTGTAGCGGATAGTCTTACTTTCTATGCACACGAAATTGAAAGACAAAAAAATCTTGCTGATGAAAAAATAAAGCTATTGGAAATACTATTGCAACGATATAATGATGGGCTGATAAAGGAACATAATGATCCGACACGAATAGCATATTACAACCGTAAAATAGCACAAAAAACGAATGAAATAAATAACTACGAAAAGGAAAAATCATCATGGGTAAATCCTTATGAGAGTATGCAACCAGATGAAGTACTAGCATTACTTGTTAAATGTACCTATAAGAAAACATTTGCCTCAAATGGTAAAACAATCGAATATACGGAATATTTCAGACTGTCGCCCGATAAACTGAAATGTTATGGAAGGACTAGTATATAAGGATAAAAGAATCTTTAGCTAACATCCAAAATTTCATCCTATATACTATCTTTACATCCGATTTAGAATATAGAAATGAAGCAAGCATTCATCAAACTGCATTTATCGATCCTCATTGCTGGATTTACCGGTATATTCGGAAAATTGATAACCCTCAACGAAGGATTATTGGTTTGGTATCGAATGCTAATAACAGCTATTCTACTTTTCTTTATGCTGTGGATAAGTAAGAAACTGCAACGCGTCCCGCTTAAAGATATGCTTCGTATCGGAGGCGTAGGATTATTGCTTGGTTTGCATTGGGTATTCTTTTATGCCAGTATCAAAGCTTCGAATGTATCGATTGGTGTAGTCTGTTTCTCCATTGCGGGATTCTTTACCGCAATATTCGAACCGATTATCAATCGCCATCGGATCTCATTTAAAGAACTACTTTTTAGCATTGTAGCCCTTTTTGGTATTTTTCTCATCTTCCATTTCGATACACGCTATCGTACAGGAATCATTCTGGGCACTGTATCGTCCGCATTAGCAGCATTATTTGTTATAACGAATAAGAAAGTGAGCATAACATACAATTGGGGTACAACATTATTCTACGAAATAGTAGGCGGATTTGCCTGCTTAAGCCTGTTACTACCAATTTACCTGCATTTCTTTCCGGTAGGTTCTTTCGTGCCGAGCAAATTAAACATAATATACTTATTACTTTTCAGCCTTGTATGTACTATTGGCTTATATATGCTGCAAATACAAGCACTCAAACACATATCTGCTTTCACACTCAATCTTAGTTACAATCTCGAGCCGATATACAGCATTATCTTAGCCATGATTATTTTCGGAGAAGCAAAAGACCTCGATCCTGCATTCTATATCGGATTAGGACTCATTATACTATCTGTTATATTACAGATGTGGAGTGTTATGCGTCAACGAAAAAAGAGTCTACAAAAAGAATTTATGCTGGAATAAAAAAGGCACAAACCCCAGTTGGGATTTGCGCCTTCATATTTATTCAGTTACTTATTATTGAGCTGCTTTAGCTACAATAGTTAGTTGTATTTCCATATCATCGCTGATTGCTTTATCTTTCAAATCGGCAAAAATACTTTTCGAACCATAATTAACACCCCATTGGGTACGATTGATAGAGAATGGTTGAGATACCGCTTTATATACATCACCATCTTTTGTTATCAACGCATTGAATGAGATGTTTTTCTCAATACCTTTCAATGTAAGATTGCCACTTATACGATGTGTTACAGAATCGTTACTGGTTACAGGCTCTACTGTAGTTATCTCGAATTTTCCTTCCGGATGTTTCTCTACATCGAAGAAATCGGCACTCTTCAAGTGACCTACCAACATTTCTTTTTGTTTAGCATCCGAAAGATCTTCATCAATAATATTATTCATATCTAAAACAAAACTACCCGAAGCTATATTTGTTCCATTAATTGCCAATTCAGCAGATTTAATACCTAAAGTACCGTGGTGGCTGCCACCTACTTTAAAACCTGTCCAATGAATTGAAGATTGAGATAAATCGACTTTAAGGGCTTGCCCTTCAGCAGAAGCTACTGCTTGTGCGTCAGCACCGTCCACTTTATTTTTTGCATTGTTGCTACACGAGGCAGCAAATATTAACGTTAATGCTAATAGATAATACGCTTTCATAAATATATGTACTTTAAATTAGTGTGAAAATTATTTGAAACTCTAATATAAACAGTTAACATACACAAAAAGTTTACCTATTAATGTATAGTTAGTTTCTATTAGCTTATGTGCCTATAATTAACTTAGTGTCTTAATTCCACTAAATTAGAAAAGTTTTTTCATTTGTCGTTTAATCTTGTATAAGATAATTATATAGTGAAAAGGTAGGATTGTATAGAAATACAAGAATCCCAATTTATTATGAAACTGTACGACTGTCGAATATTTAATAGTGCTAAAATTATCCTCATTTTCAATTCTACGAATAGAGAAATACATCGTCAAATGCGTATCAGTTAGGCAAAAAATAGTCTCGTCCTCCGATTTACAAGGGATACTCATCATATCGAAGCTTTCGTCCGAGCGAATACATTCAATAAGCTTGGCTTTAACATCAACCTCCGATTCAGAATGCTTTAGTCCGAAAGGTTTTACCAGCCAATTGCGCAAGCGAAACAACAAACCAATCCATTTAGGTAAATCAGTCCAAAAATCAACCTGTAAATCGTCTGCTGTCAGATTATCACAATGAGGCACTTCGCAATAAAATGATTCTTTATAGGAAGATGGTAGATACTTAAAGATCAGATCATCAGCAACAATACTCGTTCTACTTACTTTCATTGATTTACAGAATATTAAATTGAATTTAAAATGATGGTTCTATATGAATCAATACATCCGCTATTTCAGGCTTTTCTTCAATCAATTCACGTTTCAATTGGTGTGCAATATCATGTCCTTGCTTTACAGTAAGGTTTTTATCGACAATAATATGCAAATCGACATAGTATGTCATACCTGTTTTTCGGATAAAGCATTTCTCCGTATCAAGTACACCGTCTACTGTTTTTGAAAAATTACAAATATCGTCTACCATATCGTCATACATATTCTTATCCATCATCTCACCCCAAGCAGGTTTCAATATCTTATAGCTATTGTATAAAATAACAAACGAGGCAAGTAAAGCTGCCCAATCGTCGGCAGACTCGTATCCATCACCCATTATTAAGGCAAATGATATACCGATGAAAGCTGCAACGGAAGTAATAGCATCGCTACGGTGATGCCAGGCATCTGCCTTGAGAGAGGTGCTATTTGTCGAACGGGCTCTTCGCATCACGATATGATACGATACTTCTTTCCAGATAATGATCGGACCTAAAATAAAAAGTGTAAATGGTTTAGGCAAAGCATGAGGGGTGCGGATATTAGAAATACTTTCGATAAATATGACCGTAGCTGATGCCACAAGAAACCCGACAACAGCGAAGGTTACAATTGCTTCGATACGACCATGCCCATAAGGATGCTCTTTATCGGCAGGTTTGTTCGCATACTTTATGCCAAATAAAACTAAGACGGAGGAAAATATATCGGCTGTAGATTCTATTGCATCTGCAATAAGTGCGTAAGAGTTCCCGAAGTATCCGGCCAGCCACTTAACTAAAGCAAGGCCACTATTACCTATAATACTAAAATAAGTCGCCCTGACCGCAGTCTGTTCTTTGTCCATTGTATTTTACTCTATTAGGAAAGCAATAGTTACAAAGATAAGTTTTGTTATGCTAAATCTGCTTACAAAAGGCACTATTCTTCCCCTAAAATAATTAGTTCCCAGAGATATATTTATTAATAAATAGTTTTAATTAAATAGAATATATACGTCCCTATCCCTTGTTCACGTCAGTATATATCATTATTTTTGCTAATAATTGAATACTGTTTAATATCTACAATAAAAACAAATTACCAGTGAAAAACAAAATTCTATCATTATTCCTTTTGTCAGCATTGGCAATATCAACGGCTTCGGCTCAAACGTATGCGCATGGTCGCTCCTCGACATACACGTGGCCAAAAGACAAACAAGTTCTCGAAAAACTTGATAAATGGCAAGATCAAAAGTTTGGTATGCTTATACACTTTGGTCTGTACTCTCAATTGGGTATAGTTGAATCGTGGTCTATCTGTGCGGAAGAAGAAGATTGGATTCCACGCGATTCGACAATTACGTACGACGATTACAAGCGCCAGTATTGGAATACGATAAATGAGTTCAAACCAGACAAACTCAATCCCTCGGCATGGGCTGCATATGGTAAAAAAGCAGGAATGAATTATGCTGTATTTACAACAAAACATCACGATGGTTTCAACCTGTTCGATACGAAACAATCTGATTTCTCTATTGCCAATGGTGCTTTCCGTAACGATCCACGCAAAAATGTAGCGAAAGAGGTTTTCAACGCTTTCCGCGACCAAGGATATATGATCGGCGCTTATTATTCGAAACCCGATTGGCATTCGCAATATTATTGGTGGGACAGATATGCCACACCTACCCGCAACAACAACTACGACACAGAAAAAAATTCATGGCGTTGGGGTAAATTCAAAGAATTCACATACAACCAAATTGAGGAACTTATGAATGGTGATTATGGTTCTATCGACATTTTATGGTTAGATGGTGGCTGGGTACGACCTGCCCGCGAAAACGACGGACAACGTGCAGGCAAAGCCTACAAAGGAGCACAAGATATAGATATGCCGAAGATTGCTGCTATGGCTCGCCGCCATCAGCCGGGACTGTTGGTAGTAGATCGCACAGTGCCGGGCGAATATGAAAACTATCAAACCCCTGAGCGTGGTATTCCTGAAACTCAACTCGAAAATCCTTGGGAAAGCTGCATCACTCTTGGATGGGATTGGGGATATGTGCCTACCGATCAGTATAAATCTCCGGCTACTGTTGTACACACTTTAGTCGAGATTGTAGCAAAAGGCGGAAGCTTATTACTTGGCATCGGACCTAGACCCGACGGAACGCTACCACAAGCTGTTGAGCAACGCTTAGAAAAAATTGGAGAGTGGACATTGAAAAATGGTGAGGCAATATACAATACACGTATTACACCGGTATATAATGATGGTTCTACATGGTTTACTCAAAGTAAAGATGGCAAAAAAATATATGCTATTACAAATCTAGAAGAGGGTAAACCCTTACCTAAAACTATTGTTTGGAAAGGAAACGAACCGATAAAAGGTAGTAAAGTTATATTCCTTCAAACAGGAAAAACGGTGAGTTGGAAAAAAACAGCTAACGGCATAGAGGTAAATGTTCCGAAAGGCCTGCCTGCAGATCAGCCTGCTCTGGCTTTTTCTTTTGTAACGGAAAAATAAATTGTTATTCTCCTCAACATACTAAAGCCCTTAGCTACTACAGCTAAGGGCTTTATCTTTTCGGGTTGAATTATTTTCCTTCAATAATCAAAATAATTCATTTTCCTTAAAATATTATTTCGAGTCGTTCGTCTTAGATAGTAGAAGATATCTTGAGAGTATAAATAAGATTAGTAAAATTAAATGAGAAACGATGAAAAAACATTATTAAAAATATCGAGCAGAAAATGTACAGGATGCGAATTATGTGCGGCTGTCTGCCCGTCTCAGATACTCAATATGGTATTCTTGGGTAATAAAGAATGCGCAAGGATATCAAAACAAAATAAATGTATAGGTTGCCTTAGTTGCATCGAAATATGCGAGAGTGGAGCAATCAGACTTATAAATTAATAGATTATGGAAAAGAAAAAAGAAAAGAAAACTATAAACGACATTATGCTTATACCTGTCTTAGCGATTATAGTAACAATATTAATGTGGGGTTGCAATGCACTAATCCCCTTCTTAATAAACTAATAAAGAAATAAAAATCAGTATAGTAATAAATTAGAAATATAGATAATTATGAAAATGACTAAAACAAAAAAATTCCTTGGAGTTTTAATTTTTATCGCAGTTGCGGCATTGGGTATAGCAGTTGCAATGTTATTATGGAATGCCCTTATACCTCAAATAATAGGCTGGACAACAATAAACTATTGGCAAGCTGCAGGATTATTGATTCTTTGTCGCTTATTATTCGGAGGATTTGGTAAATTTGGACATGGTGGTTGTGGAGGGCACAGGAGATTTTTCGGTGGTCATGGTAGAAAACATAGTCACGTATTCGAAAAGATGGAAGGAATGTCTCGTCAAGAACGTAGAGAATACATGAAAGAACATATAAGGAGATTTCATCCTTTTGATGACGATGATAGAAGGTACGATGATGAAAGGAGATATGAAGACGAAAGAAGAGGAGAACAAACACCGGAACAGTAAATTAACTGTTTAATAATCTTATATGACAACAACAAATGCTGAAAGCCTAAATGTTTCAGATATATTCAAAAAATACCGTTCACAGTTAAAAAGCTACATAAACAAGCGTGTGCTGTCGAAAGAGGATGGAGAAGATATATTGCAGAATGTATTTTATCAACTATCGAAAGTGGATATGTTGGGAAATCCTATCGAACAAATATCATCATGGTTATATTCGGTAACGCGCAATCAGATAGTAGACCGTAGCCGTAAGCAAAAAGAGGTTGCAATGCCATATATTAATTCAGGGAGTGACAGCGATTCATTTTTGACCGAAATTACGGAAACACTATTATTCGACAAAGATGCTTCCCCTGAAAATGAGTATTTACGCTCTCTGGTTTGGAAAGAGTTGGAGTTAGCCCTGAATGACCTACCTGTAGAACAACGGGAGATATTCGAACTCACAGAACTGGAAGGCTTCTCTTTTAAAGAAATATCTGCTGTGTCAGGTGTTGCAGTCAACACATTGATATCAAGAAAACGATATGCAGTATTACATTTACGAGAATGCTTACGACATCTATATACTGAATTATTGGAAGGTTAGCGAATACTACTAATATCACTTTACAAAAACGTCTTTTAAGCCTGGCTTTCAAGATGTTTTTCTATTACTACAGAACACCTCTTATACCTATATATGGGTATAAGAGGTGTTTATTTTCATTATATATAGCGACTATATAAATCTATGAATTTATATATCTTTGCGCAGTTTTTTCATACAGCTACTTTAATCTCTAATATATGTCACGTTTTACCTTACTGATACTACTATCATTATTCTCCATTTCCTTATTTAGCCAGCTTTCAATAAACGTAAGTGGCCATGTTGTCGACAACAATAGCGGAGAGCATTTACCCTATGTTACTATCGGAGTGAAGAATACAAATTTAGGGACTGTGAGCGATGAAAGTGGTCATTTCACAATCAAAAACATGAAACCCGGAAAGTATGTTATCGTTGCCCAAACCATGGGTTTCAAGCAAGAAGAACAAGAGGTTCTATTAACACCCGGACATAATGTCGACCTACATTTTCACATGGAAGCATCGGAGACACAACTCGATGATGTGGTAGTCACCGCAAACCGAAATGAAAGCAAACGCCGCGAAGCATCGGTAATAGTCGGTGTTGTCGATCAAAAGCTGATGGAGACTACAAATTCCATCAATCTGGCTCAGGGCTTAAACTTTCAATCAGGATTACGGGTAGAAAATAACTGTCAGAACTGCGGATTTCAACAAGTAAGAATAAATGGACTAGAAGGTCCGTACTCTCAAATACTTATAGACAGCAAACCAATATTCAGTTCTTTAGCCGGAGTTTATGGCATCGAGCAAATCCCGGCAAATATGATCGAGCGTGTCGAAGTTGTGCGTGGAGGAGGTTCTGCTCTGTTCGGTTCAAATGCTATTGGAGGAACGATTAATATTATAACTAAAGAACCTCGCAACAATTCGTTTTCGGTGAGTAATATGTTTTCTCTAATTGACGGCAATTCTCCTGACAACGTATTAACGATGAATACCAGCTTGATAACTGACGATCAGAAAGCAGGGATATACATGTTCGGTATGATTCGCGACCGTAGAGAATGGGATGCCGATGGTGACGGATTCTCAGAATTAGGAAAACTGAATTCACAAACATATGGCTTTCGGAGTTATTACAAACCGACCAGTCTAAGTAAACTGACATTAGAATACCATCGTATTAATGAATACCGACGAGGTGGAGATAGTCTGCAATTGCCACCTCATGAGGTGCAAATAGCTGAAATGGCTGATCACAACATCAATGGGGGTGGAATAAACTACAATATTTTCAGCGACAATTATCTACATAATGTAAATTTGTATACTTCGCTGCAACATACCGGACGAGACACTTATTATGGTGCAAACTACAATCCGAATGCTTACGGAACAACAGATAATATGACTTTGGCATCGGGTGCGCAATACTCTTACCAGATGGCAAAACTATTTTTTATGCCTGCTCAGGTTACTGCCGGATTCGAGTTCAATTACGACAATCTCCATGATGAAATGCTAGGCTATGGGCGCAACCTGAAACAGATAACCCGTATATATGGTGGCTATCTGCAAAATGAATGGAAAAACGATATGTTTACAATCCTATTGGGAGCGCGACTCGATAAGCATAATCTGATTGACAACCCTATTTTCAGTCCACGAATCAATGTTCGCTATGCACCTATCTGGAATTTAAATATGAGAGCAAGTTATGCCGAAGGCTATCGTGCGCCTCAAACATTTGATGAAGATTTGCATATCACAGCTGTAAATGGCGAAGTATCGTTTATCGAGAATGCAAAAAACTTGTCAGCTGAGCACTCGCATAGCTTTAGCCTTAGTGCGGATTATACATTCGATGTTGGCAGTTGGACCTTCAACCTGCTGGCTGACGGCTTCTATACACGCCTGGACGATGTGTTTGTATTGGAAGAAATTGGCACTGATGAAGGTGGCAACATGATAAAAGAACGACGTAATGGTAGCGGTGCAGTAGTAAAAGGCGTAAACCTCGAATTAAAAATAACACCTACTAATTGGGTTCAAATACAATCGGGCTTCACTATCCAGCAAAGCAATTACAGAGAACCCGAACAATGGAGCGAAGACACAAGTGTAGAGCCAACCAAACGAATGCTGCGCACACCGAACGAATATGGATTTTTTGCTGCAAATTTCACTCCGACAAAAAAACTGACAGCATCGATGTCTGGAATATATACAGGCAGGATGTTTGTACCCCACTTCGCAGGATATATACCTAAAAACGAGTTAAAACACACTCCCGATTTTTTCGATTTATCATTGAAGTTAGCCTATGATTTCCCTATAAGCAACAAAATCACATTACAATTATACGGTGGTGTTCAGAATATATTTAATAGTTTCCAAGAAGACTTTGACCGAGGACCGAACCGTGATGCAGGATACATGTATGGCCCGGGACTACCACGCACCTTTTTTATGGGAATAAAGCTCGGACAATTTTGATTTATAAAATAAAGAGGGTGTGTCATTAATAAGTGTACACAGTCTAAGTGTTATTCTCTTTTGTCATACGAGAAATTACTTGTGACACACCCTCTTTTTGTATATTTCACGGGTAAAACTCATTGCTCATCCTTTCATAAAATAAGAATTATATCTATCTTAGTATTATAATTATTTGACGCATTAACCTTAAGAAGTAAAGCATGAAAAAAACCTTTTTACTAACCCTTATTATATTATTAGGGTTTTCCTTATCAGTATCTTCACAGCAAAAATCATTATTGCAATTACAGCAAGATTTTGTAGACCTACGCTTTGGAATGTTTATTCATTTCAATATTCCGACATATATGGCTGATGATTGGGCTGATCCTGATGCTTCGCCTGAGATTTTCAATCCGATAAAACTAGATTGCGGTCAGTGGGCAAAAACAGCAAAAGAAGCTAATATGTCGTACGGCTGCCTCACCACAAAGCATCACAGTGGCTTCTGTATCTGGGATACCAAAACTACTGATTATAGTGTTATGAGTAGTCCCTTCAAACGCGATGTTGTGAAAGAGTATGTAGATGCATTCCAAGCCGAAGGTTTGAATGTAATGCTCTACTATTCCATTTTAGATACACATCACAAATTACGCCCGGGACATATAACACCTAAACATATAGATATGGTGAAAGCTCAATTGACAGAGCTCTTAACTAATTATGGTGAAATTAAGGCGTTAGTTATAGATGGATGGGATGCTCCATGGTCACGAATTTCTTATGATGAAATACCATTCGAAGATATTTACTATCTGGTAAAATCATTACAGCCTAATTGTTTGATTATGGACCTGAATGCAGCAAAGTATCCTACCGAGGCTTTGTTTTATACCGATATCAAATCGTATGAACAAGGTGCAGGACAACATATATCGAAAGAAAGCAATAAGCTACCGGCTCTGTCTTGCTTACCTATCAACGAAAACTGGTTCTGGAAAGAAAGCTTCCCTACTGCACCGGTAAAAGATCCTGCATTCTTAGTAAATGATAATATCATTCCATTCAATAAAGTATTCTGTAATTTCATATTGAATGCAGCACCTAATCGCGACGGACTAATCGACGATAACGCTGTGGCAGCTTTCCGCCAAATAGGTAAACTATGGAAAAACGAAGGTCCTTTAACAAATAAGCTTCCTGTAGCCGAAGCACCCATTATTTCGTCTAATATTGCAAAATTCAAACCATCGAATTCAAGCTGGAGCTCGGATATGCAACTAATGGATTTTGCCAACGATGATAATTTCAGATCGGGATGGGAATCAAATCCACAAATCAAGAAACCGTGGTGGGAAGTTGATTTAGGTAATGAACAGCCAATAAACATGATAACTTTTGTTGAAAAGAATCTAAAGAACGATATTCAAACATATCGCTTAGAATATTTATCGAATGACCAGTGGAAGCTTTTATTCTCAGGTACTAAATCTGACATAATCAAAATCCATCGCTTCGATCGTGTATGGGGTAATAAAGTTCGCATCTCGATAGATGGTTCTAAGGCTGCACCTACCATTGCCGAATTTGGAGTGTATAATGAAAGACGATAACTGACAAAACTCATAAAAGAAGAAGCGACTCGAAATTTACTTTTAAGTCGCTTCTTCTTTATAAATCAATAAACACACTCAATCATCATATTGTATGATAATTACTTCATATTCATTGATCACGGGTAATGATTAAAATTTAAAAATGGGTTTGAAAAATACAGAACAATCAATATTATGAATGAGTAATTTTAATACTTTTGTTCTAAACTGATAAATGAGTATGAAACAACTTTATATACTTCTATTTCCCCTCCTATTCACATCGTGTAATGTCGTAGACAGCATGGGAACTACCGGAATAATTATTTTATTCGCCATCTTAATGCTGGCAATGATAGGTATGTTTATGTATGTTGCAAAAAAGAAAAAACAGGCCGAACAGACTGCTACCGGATTTTCGCGCGATGTAAAAGCTATGATCGATAAGTTAGGCAATCCTAAAGATAAAATAAAAGCATTGGAGCAAACCATCGAGCGAATAAAGGCTGACGAAACGTACAAGAAAACTACAGCATGGCGTGACAGCCTCTTATCGAAAGTATATCAACACATGGCTGCGGTATATTTCACGATGAACGAAGAAGAAAAAGTAATAGAAACCTGCACCGAAATAATAGCTCTGGAACCCGAAAATATGATGAGTTACTACAACCGGGGATCGTTATATAGCAATCGGGGACAGTATGAGAAGGCTCTAAAAGATCTGACCGAAGCTATCAGCATAGATTCATCATACGCAAGCACCTACAATAATAGAGGATTGGTATACGACAAAATGGGGCAGCATCAAAAAGCCATTATAGATTTCGGTTATGCTATTGAGCTGGAAGAGTCTCCTATTGCCTATTTCAATAGAGCAAATACCTATATGGAACTTAATGATTACGAAAAAGCCATTATAGATTACAAAACTGTATTAGAGATAGACACAGAAGACTTAACAGATTTGAAAAGTGATATTGAAAAAGCTTTAAATTACGCGCAAGAAAAACTCCACGAGAAAGAATAGATAATAAAATATAAGTAAAAAAAGGCGGACTTTTGATGGAAATATTAGAAGTACGGCCTTTTTATTTCTAGATACGACACTTCTACCTCCTAAAATCTTGCCCTTAATAATAAGAAATCAACAAATAAAAGAGTCAAATCAGTTAATTAAAGTTAATTAACCAAAACCACATTATGCATAATCAACTATTAAACAGCGATATAACAAATCAGTATAAATAAAACGAGGCTACCATGTATTGCATAGTACTAATATTATTACATATATTTGCATAACAAATAACTGTGCATAAAATTATAATATGAAATATTATGAAAAAAGTAATAGAAGTCAGTATAGGAGGCATCAACTTTACAGTAGAAGATGATGCATATTTTCGTTTGAAAGATTATTTGAAACGCTTTGAGGCAACGATTCCCGATGCTGACGAAGCGCGTGAGGTGATGGAAGATGTAGAAGCACGTGTTGCCGAAATATTTCAGAATGAGATGAAGTATTCTAATCAGGTAGTAAATATGAAACTTGTAGAAACAGTAATAGATCATTTGGGTGTGATAGAAACTGAGTTTGATGAAGAAGCCAAAACAAGCACATCGGGCACAAGGTACAAGGCGGATAACGAAGGTTATCAAAAAGGAGAAAAACGTCTTTATCGAAATCCCGATGAAAAAATGATTGCTGGTGTATGTACAGGACTAGCAGCTTACTTTGACGTTGATGTAACAATTATAAGAATATTATTTGTAGCGATCTTCTTCCTATATGGAGCCGCACTAATAACTTATATTGTGATATGGATAGTAGCTCCTATAGCAAATACTGTTCCTCAAAAATTAGCTATGAGAGGTTTCGCCCCCACAGCCGAGAATATTAGAAGATATACATACGAACACAAATAAAACAAATACTCATGGAAACAATTAATGTAGACAATATAAAAGCGCAAATGCGCAAAGGTATTCTTGAGTATTGCATTTTAAGTATACTCTCGAAAGAAGATGCCTATGTATCGGCAATTATCAGCGAACTGAAAGATTCGGAAATGATCGTAGTAGAAGGAACGCTATATCCCTTGCTTACCCGACAAAAGAATCAGGGTTTATTAAGCTATCGCTGGGAAGAATCAACCCAAGGACCTCCCCGTAAGTATTACGCTATAACTGAAAAAGGACGTGCCGTGTTGAATGAACTCGACAATGTTTGGATAGATCTTGTGAAGGTAATAGACAATATCAGAAACAAATAAAAACAAGTATATGAAACCAACTATAAAAGTAAGCATCGGCGGCTTAGCTTTCAGTATCGAAGAGGATGCTTATCATATTTTGAAAACGTATCTGGAAGCTCTCAGAAAGCATTTTGATAAAAATCCGGAAGCTGAAGAAATTGTTGCCGATATAGAGGCGCGTCTGAGCGAACTATTAATCATGCGCATCAATAATACTGATGTTGCCGTTACACTAGAAGATGCCCAAGAGACAATAAAGATAATGGGCAATCCGAAAGATTTTGGAGATGAAGAAGCCGCAACAAACGATAATAGCAATCATTCAAAAGCGGAGGAGACAGGTACTTTCGATATCTTCAAGAAAAAATTATATCGTGATTCCGACCACCGTATTATAAGCGGAATATGTAGCGGATTAGGACATTATCTCAGAGTAGATCCGGCTGCAATACGCATAGCATTGATTGGTATAATATTAATACTAAACATATTCTCGTTCAAAGCCGCCGCTACAGTTGTATTGGCATACATTATTTTCACAATAATAATACCTAAAGCTAAAACTTTTGAGCAAAAGGTATCTATGACAGGAACTAATCCCTCGATAGAGAATATAGAAGATCGCGAATTATTTGCTACAAACAAGAAATACCGAGGAAGTATTTTTACTGACTTTATAAGGGTATTTTTCAATTTTATTTTTGGATTTGCTGCCGTAATAACAATTATAGGACTTATCGCCATTTCGGGAACACTCTTATGGCTATATTTCGATACGGAAATATTTAATGTGCGAAATTATTTAGCACTGATAGGTATGAATACTATCGATTTTAGAATCGCCATGGTATTGCTATTTATTCTCCCTCTTGTCGGCCTCTTCAACCTGTTTGTAAAAGGATTACGTCGATCTAGATTTACACGTACAACACTGGTTAGCTTCATTGTAGGATTGTGCTTCTGGTTCGGTGCTGCATTTTATATAGGAAATAAGGGCATCTCTTGGGCAAAGAATTACAGATATGAAGCTTCCTCTCTAGAGAATATTCCTCTGGCTACGAACTCTGATACCATATATATTAGAATAGCCGATGAATATAAAAATGCTACCCAGCAACCGAATACACCTAACCTGTATTTTAATAGGCTTAAAGGTAGAGATAGAGCTGTATTTATTCTACCCAGAGTACAAATCGAGCAAGACTCTTTATTAACGTCTTGCACGGTAGAAGTAGATAAAAAGGCTTTTAGCAGAACTTATGATGATGCACAGCAAAGAGCGAATAACTTGCGCCTAGACTACACAAGTAAAGACTCTTTATTCATCATTAGCCCTAAGTGGTATGATAATGACAATCCATGGGATAGGGAGATAATTTCGATCAAAATTAAAACCCCTGCTAATAAAACTATTATTGTGGAACAACCTCTAAGAGACTATTACAGGTTTAATTCAGATCGATTTCATCGCAATGGCTGTATAAATAACTGGGGATGGCGCCAAAATTTTGATTGGG
This sequence comes from Dysgonomonas sp. ZJ709, assembly GCF_011039195.1. Lineage (NCBI taxonomy): Bacteria > Pseudomonadati > Bacteroidota > Bacteroidia > Bacteroidales > Dysgonomonadaceae > Dysgonomonas > Dysgonomonas sp. ZJ709. The sequence goes on along the minus strand of NZ_JAAKEM010000001.1, from coordinate 484,172 downwards.
ACTGGGATTTCGATTGATCCAGTTTCTAATTACATCTAAAATGTATCGAATTTTCTATTGATAATAAATAAGTTCTTTCTTATTCGTCGGATAGTAGCCAAATAGGTTGCTATCCGATTAATTTTTATATTAATAACAAATTGAACTTTTATTACTTACATCTTATTTCTATCTTTGCAACCGCAAAATACAAAACAAATCACTTTATGAATACAAAATTACTGAGCAGACTTTTCATTTTAGTCTTTATTACTAGTTTTACACTTATTTCATGCGACAACGAAGATGACCCCAAAATTCCAATATCTACTGATATTGTGGGTGTGTGGACGTACAAAAGTACTCAACCAAACGTAAATGTAGGAGATAATGCCGATTTAGGAAAACAGATTGAAAACTTCATTAGCAGTTATAACGACAATAGCAAAGGGTCTACTTATAAATTCGCTGATAATGGAACCTACATTTTCTCTTCGAATGGCAATGAGCCAATAAATGGAACTTATAAACTCACTGTTAATAATGTTTTTGAATTGAACGATAACGTGAACAATAAACAGACTGCAATTATACAGGATAAAGGGACTAAAACTATTTACATCTCACTAGACCTGAAAAATGTTGTTGCCAAAGAATTAAATATTGATGCGAATAAAATTATATCTGCATCATTAATCGAGGTATTCCAAAAATAAAATATTCTCACCCACTATGTTGAGCCTGCAATTATGCAGGCTCTTTTTTGTGAATAAGCGAATATGCAAATAAATTTTTCTCGTGAATATGTAACAAGTTAACCTTTCTTTCGTTTTATATATAGGGGAGCTAATATAAATGCTTTCTCGAATACATAAACACTACTATGAAAAAATATCTGCCTGAGATAGGTAGATATTTTTGCTTTAATATGAAATAGATACAGCGCATAGTATATAAAGCTTTTTATATATCTTTGCAATAGGAACAAACTTAATTCTTTTAAAAAATGCTCACTAGCAACTCAAGAAGATATATAAAGAAAATAATACCGATGCTTTGCCTCTCATTTATAATGATAGCCGGTAATTCTTGTAAACTATTCGATAAAGATCTCGAACAGGACAAACATATTGCTGCTTTCCGCCATCAAATGCTTGTTACTCTTGACAGCCTGAAGAATCCAAATGATAGAATACTAAATTTTGAAGGGATTATAGAGCAAATAAATATGGATGAAGCTCTCATTACCCCTCGAAAGAAGACCATTCTGCTTAAAGAATGCTATTCATTTATCAGTAATGAGTATTGCAATATTGAGAACTACGATAAAGCGATCGAATACTGCAATATAAATATTGAATTGGATTCGACAGAAGCCAGCGGATATTTTAATCGTGGTGTAGCATATCAAGGCATTGGAAACGATAGTTTAGCATTGATTGATTATAACAAGGCGATAAATATTAATGGAAATTATACTGACGCTTATTATAATTGCGGAATCATTTACGAAGATTTACAAAAATATGACTTAGCTATTGACAATTACACTAAGGCTATAAAATTAAATCCTTCTTACATTGTCGATGTGTACATAAATAGAGGAAATGCATACGTCGAATTGAGTAACGATCAGAGTGCCATTGCCGATTACAATCAGGCAATACAGATAGATTCTATGGACGTTGTAGCCTATTGTAACAGAGGAAATACTTATACAAATATAGGTGAATACAAAAACGCAATTAATGATTATACAAAGGCGATAAATATAGATTCTTGTTTCGCCGGTGCGTACACAAAACGGGCATTTGCTTATGAATTACTTCGTGAATATGACAATGCCGTTGAAGACTATATGAAAGCACTAAGTCTGGATCCTGATAATTCTCAAGGAATCAATGAAATGGCAAAAGCCGGAATTGGCAGAACGAAAACAACCCGAAAAGTCATTAAGGAAATTCATTCAAAGAAACAAAAACAAGGCTGAAATAATTTATTTTAGCTTCTTAACCTTCCCTTTTCCATCTGCTTCGAAACGATATTCGTCGTAGTAAACGCGTCTATCTACAGATCCCGTACGCTTCTTTAGCGAAAATTTATGTTTTACTTTGTTTGGCTTATTGTGCAGAGTAATAGTATATGTTCCTATACCATCAACAGAAATATCATCTGCATCCAATATCTCCATAGCCTTATTTATATTGTTGGCAATCATTGAACAACAATTCATTACTGCAATCTTATGACCTTTGTATTTTTTTGAATTCTCTGTCGCATTATACGTTGTATCTTCTTTAGATGTACCATCCTTTAAATCAATGATGATAGCTTTTCTCTTTTTATTGTTTTGAGGGTCTACGTAAAAAACAATAGCTTTACCCTTTCCGATCGAAAAAGTATCATCATCTGTATCAGCTGCTCTAAAGTCAATCTCAATCACCTCCATATCCGGATTTATATATTCCATTATCATACTATCCAGATATTGAAGATTATCAGTTTCGGTAAAATCGACACCTTTCTCTTTATCAAAAGGCTTTTTAGTTTCCCCACAAGCCATAAATAGAAAAATAATGACAATAGTAATTGTTGGAATAATGCACTTCAAATATCTATACATAATCTTACGAAATTAATTGGAATACTCTAACTGATAAACGACAATGCCTAAAGTTAAATAATCTCTTTTATTTATATTGGTAATGACCTGTAATCTTAAAATTAAATATCATATCTTCAAGTACCTGTCCCCGACCAATATTATGAACAATAAGAGGACGTAGGCCATCCTTAGACTGACGATCTGTGACTATACCAATGTGCGTAATACCACCACCTAAATCCCATGCTACAATATCACCCGGCTTATAGTCGCTTCCTTTATCTGATATTGGCAGTACAATTCCAAAGCGTGAAAAATACATTTGCTGATTCAACACCCGTCTGTGATCAATATTCCGATCAGTCTTTTTCATACTCCATCTTGTAGGGTATTTACTGAAATTAGCTTTCATATCCTCATGCACTTTTTGTTGCAAATCAATTCCAAATTTTCGATAAGCACGAATAACCACATCTGTACAAACACCTTTACTAGCAGGTACATCACCATTCGGATAGGGGATACTATAATAAGCCGGATCATAAGTTACTTTATCTCTGGTGAGCTCTATAGCTGCGGCAGCCAGTCGTCTATAAAAATCTGATTCTTGCGCATAAGAAATAAAGGATATGCAAGATAAGAGTAGGATTATAATTAATTTCCTCATTGTTGTGTTTCTAAGGGATAAGTGTACACAAATATATTATTATTTAATCAATGTGCAAAAAGATATAAAATAACGAATATAGTAGCTACAAAAAAAGAGGAGCTTAAAGCTCCTCTTTCATTTATAGAAATAAAGAATATTAATTTAATGGTTCAGCCATTAGATTAGGATTTCTTTGTATTTCAGAGTTAGGATACGGTAACAAAAGATCTTTCTCGGTGAATGTTCTTCCTCTACCATTTCTAGCTCCAATTACATCCACAAACTGGAATGTAGCAGCAGTAGCACTAGCATCAAGCAAAGGATATTTTCTAGTACGAGTAACATCCATCCAAGTCTTATTTTCAAATATCAACTCACGCATTCTTTCTTTCCAAACTTCTTTTACAAAAGCATCCGGAGATAATGTTGCTAATTGAGCCTCTATATCAGATTGACTTTTAGATATAGATGCACGAGCTTGTATTGCTGCCAAGCGGCTAATAGCCAAAGCAGATACATTACCTGTAGCTAACGTGTTAGCTTCCGCATAAATCAAATACATTTCTGCTAATCTATATACAACTCTGTCTTTAGTATTTTTAGTATTTACAACAGCCGCAGTTTCTTCAAAAAAGAAGAATGGATATTTTTTAACACGGCCTTCTGACAACGGAATAACTTTTCCCGTCAAACGGTTTTTAAACTCAGTATGGAAATATTGACCATCTTGATAACGCAAGTCATCTGTCTTATCATATACATTCAAGAAAGTTGGAACCGGAGTTAAACAGTCATTTACAATATCATATTTAAGGCCAAATACTTTATGAGTCTCAGCAGGAAAACACCACGCACTATAAGGTCCCGCATCAGAAATATCACCATCAAACTCTATTTGATATAGATATTCGCTTTGAACATCTGAAGTTCTAAGAATATTATACACACTATTTTCCCCTTTATCTGTGCTTTCAATTAGAGCATAAGCAGGATCTTTTATTAGCTGATCAGCATATTCTGCCGCCTTCGCATACATAGATTTATCTTGTAGTGGATATCCCCCCATATTCAAAGACACATCTGCAAGAAGAGCCAAAACAGTACCTTTAGACACTCTCATACCATTAAGCGGAAATGCTGTATTAGCCAAACCTCCATCATTAAGCGCTTCCGTCAAATCTTTAATAATAAAATCATAGATTTTTCTTTCCGAAGAGCGATTAGGGTAGAAATTGTCATCAGCCAAAGATGTGTATTGAACATCGATTAAAGGAACTGGTCCAAAACGTTTAACCAAAAAGAAATAGTTCAATCCTCTAAAGAATTTAGCCTCAGCTAATAATCTGGAACGTTCAGCATCTGTCAATCCCGGACATGTTGGAAGATTTTTGATCGCATAATTTGCTCTTCTGGAAATCTCCACATATAGAGGCGACCAGTAACTAGTCAGATCACCATCATTTACATTAGAATCAACTTCTAGGTTCAAGGCATTTGTAATAAAAGTATTCATACCTGCGTATGATACATTCTCATACAATCCTGATAAATATCCGTCATACATAGCTCTCGACGCTGTATATGAACCAGCACCCCAAAAGCCGGAGAAACCTTGTCTGTATAGAGCATTCACAGCAGCACGACCATCGGCCGCAGAGGTGAACGGTTTAGTACCATCCTTCTGTGATCTCATTTCTTCTTCTAAGAAGTCATTACAGGAGCTAAATCCTAAAATTGCTAGCGCAATGACTGTATATAAAAATTTTCTCATAATATATTCCTTTTATTTTTTAGAAACTAAGATTTACACCCAATGAATATACTCTAGATGTAGGGTATTGGAAGAAAAATGTATTTTGTCCAAACTTATCTCCATAAGAAGTTGCTTCCGGATCATATCCTTTGAAATCGCTAGAACAGATTACGAATGCATTTTTCACACTTGCATTGATACGTAGAGAAGATAATCCTGTTTTCTTCAATGCACCCGGGCTAACAGTATAACCTAATTGAATTAAGTTACCTCTGATATATGAACCGTCAGCCACCCAATGAGAGTCACTTTGCGAGCTTTGTCCGGAAACTGCGGCATGGCGAATTCTCTGAATCATTGTATTTTGATTAGTTTCAGTCCAAGCGTCATATAGAGTTGTACTCAAAGTATTAGTAAGACCAGTTCTATCTTCAAGTGAATGGAAGAAATTTTGTCTAACATCAGCTCCTGATACAAATTGAAGATCAACTGTTAAGTCAAAATTCTTATAATAGAAATGGTTTATAAGGCTACCTGTTATTTCCGGCATACCTTTACCTAATATTTTCTTATCTGCAGAACGTTTCGCTTCACCTGCTACGAATGAAGGAGACTCACCATTTGCAGCTGCTCTTGCAGCTTCGGCAGCACCTTCTTCAGAGCTATATGTACCTAGACGCTCGTATCCCCAGAATGTACCTAACGATTCACCTACGCGAAGAATAATATTACCACTAAGGAAATCCGGTCCCATGAAAATATCTTCATTATTTGCACCTAATTTCTTAATTTCATTCTTATTGTAGTTCATATTGAATGTTGTTTCCCAACGAAAATCTTTAGACTCAATATTAGTACTATTAATCATCAAATCAATACCTTGATTGTCAACCTGACCAATATTATCCCAAACAACACCATAACCTGTAGTATAAGGGATCGGACGCTCTAGCAACAAATCTTTAGTTTGTTTGTAATAATATGATGCTTCTACATTAATTCTATTATTAAACAAACCGAAATCTACTCCGACATCAAATTGGTTAGTTCTCTCCCATTTCAAATCCGGATTAGGAAAACGCTCCAAGTAGTTATAAGGGCTTCTAACTCCGCCTAATAAAAGGGTACTGGAAATTAAAGGTGCTTGAGATCTATAAGTTTCTATTTCGGTATTACCAGTAGAACCATAACTTGCACGTAGTTTCAAATTAGATATCCACGATGCTTCTTTCATAAAGTCTTCTTCGGTAATGATCCAACCTAGTCCCAAAGAAGGGAATGTTGCATACTTATTGTTTCCTCCAAATCGGGAAGAACCATCGACACGCACTGTAGCTGTTGCTAAGTAACGATCTTTGAAAGCATAACTACCACGAGCGAAGTAAGAATGCATCGACCATCTGTTCCACCCTGATGTAGGTCCAGAAGGTTGAGTACCAGCTCCTAAATTGTTATATCCGAAGAAATCATCCGGGAAGTATCTAACATCTCCACTATTATTTGAATCTGTAGTATTTTGAGACCAAGCCATACCTAAAGTACCATTAATACGATGAACCTTATTAATAGTTTTTATATAAGTCAAATAGGTTTCTTCTTGCCAGAAAAGATGGTCTTCTCTATTAATGAAAGCTCTACCGCTTGAACCTGCCGACATGTTAATCAAATCAGTTCCTTGGTATAATTTAAATTGTCTGAAATTCGCATCAACCCCTATTTGAGTTCTTAGGTCTAAACCCGGAAGAATATGGAAAGTAGCTGCTAAGTTACCAAAAATCTTAGTTTTATAGCGATTTCTTTTTACTTCTGTCAACTCATGAACAGGGCTTGGCATAGCTTCCAGTCCAAGATTAGTACCGCTACTGTTAGAATATGTTCCGTCAGGGTACTTCACAGGGAAAATAGGAGGCATTTCAAGCATCGTACGACGAGCATCTTGTCCACCACCGAAGTCTTCAACTGAGTTACCCCAAACGTGGTTAATCATTAAGTTAGTATTAAATGACAACCATTTGTTCACGTCTGTATCGTAAGTCAATTTAGCATTCAATCGTTTCGCATAGTTATTAATCAACTGACCTTGTTGATCTGTAAAATTGAAGAATGCTCCTAGAGATGACTTATCGCCTTGACTTTGAATATTTACCTGATGGCTATGAGAAAACGCATCGCGTGTAGCCTCTCTTTGCCAGTTAGTATCATACAAAGGATTACCATTAGAATCGAAAAGATCTTTATTAGATGTATCTGGAACTTGAGCTGTTTTTGATGAATCAAAATACGGTATATTTTGTCTACCAATACGTTGAACCTCCATAAACTCTGCCGAATTCAAGACATCAATCTCTTTAAACAAAGTAGAAACTGTCAACCAACCCGCATATGAAACAACTGTTCCTTTTTTACCGGTTGTACCTCTTTTAGTAGTAACAAGGATAACCCCATTAGCACCACGGGCACCATAAATAGCTGTAGCAGATGCATCTTTCAGCACCTCCATACGCTCAATATCATTTGGATTTAAGAATTGAATATCGGCCATTTGAACCCCATCAACTACATACAAAGGACTTGTGTCTGTGTTAATAGAGTTTACACCACGAATCAATACACGAGGACCATTATCACCAAGTGGATTACCTGTTGTATTAAAAATAGCTACCCCTGCGACACGACCTTTCAGCCCCTCTAATGCATTATTAGCAGGAAGTTGCAACAATTGCTCACCCGTAGCCACACCAATAGATCCTACAACATCCGACTTACGTTGAACACCGTATCCTACTACTACGATATCATCCAACATTTGACTATCTTCCTTAAGAACAATAGTTACATTGGTTTGATTAGCAACATTAACCTCTTGAGACAAGTAGCTAATGTAAGAAAATTGCAGCACCGAATTACCAGCTGGTACTTGCAATGTAAATTTACCGTCAAGATCAGTGATAGTACCAACAGTAGTACCTTTCACTCTGACGCTTACCCCATAAAGAGGCTCTCCGATTTCATCAGACACTGTACCAACAACAGTTTTGGTCTGTTGCTGCATGTCTTCATAAACGCCCATTTCCGATTTCGCATAGATACTTGGAGATGCAGCAACACTACAGCTACCTACAGCCAGCATGGCTATAAGACACTTAGAATGAATACTTTTTCTCCTCACCAAAGATGAAAATGCATTTCTCATAGATGTTTGAGTTTAGTTAAAATATTAAAAAACACTGTGTATTTCATTGACCATATTCTAATATATGTCAACAAATCCTGTCACAAAGATAAAATAAAATTCATCATATGTTCATACATTCCTCTAAAAATCATACCTTTTAGCAGATGTTGTACAACACACATTAACATTTGATCAAACAAAAGATGCGACTAAAAACAATAGACATACAAAGCTGAAAAGAAAAGCATACAACAACCCACGCCCAATATGTAAATAATTTAATATATGCATATTAAGTAGAATCAAGGACAGAAATAGCAAGATACAAATTAAGATACAGAAATCTAGATGAGCCAAAATACCTCAATTTAACTTATGTTAATTTAACTATAAATAATACTTTGAGACCAAGGTAAGAGGACATAAGTAGAAATAACATTTTAGAATAAAACCCAAAACGTTATTTTACATATAATAGCAAATAAACAAAACAATTGTAAAAAATTAGCCAGTAAAGTAAATAGAAAGATTATTTGGCATAAAAAACCGGTGATATAACCGGACGTGTTTCCCACTTACCATTAAAAGGATTCAACTCGCGAACCACACCTGCCTCGACTCCAAATTTCTCTGTTATTTTAAACTCAACAGTGCCACTATAATAAGACTGCGGATACATGCCCACCACAGGAGAACCTGTATTATTGCGCTGCCCAAAAGCAGAATACTGACCATAGACATTGACACGAAAATGATCATTTAAAAGAAATTTCATATTCCCTCCCACACCGATATCATTGTAATGTGCACCATATACATTATATTTAGATACATAAGGTCCGCCCGACATCTGCAGCCAAGAAGTCGGTTGATACCCAAATCGGGCGTTCATAACTCTTATTGCGCCCAATGTGGGGTAAGTATCCTGAGTGGAAAGCGTAGTTAAAAAGGCTTGATCGGAAAGCCGATAAAAAGCGGAATAGCTATAATCGTTTGCAAATAAATTATGGACATTTATTGCATTGGGAAAGATTGTAGAAAAAGGATCATAAAACATTGGAGGCAAACTAAAATCGATCGGCTCCGAATTATTTTTTCGCAAAGGTTGATAATCGGGAACGTATGCGGCAGGGGGTTCTTTTAATAATGAAGCATCGTCCGTCCGCAAATAATTATCTATTCGCTCGTTTCTCAATTCAATGTTATTGTTTTTATCAAATAAAGGAATGCTATCCTTTACTGTTTCAATCTGACCATAAGAGTTAGCTGAAATAACGATTAACAACAAGAATAATAGCTTTTTCATAATACAAACCTTTACTATATGAACTCTAAAATTAACTATTTATTATCAGAATCTAAGATATAACTCATACAAATTCATTCAGAGTATCAGTTTTTAAAGCTAGCAAATTTTTCATTTCGTCAATTCGGGAAGCCTCTACACGCAAAGGGTTATAAGCCAGAAATAATGTATTCGTAGTTGAAACAATACCTCTCCACAATATCTTCATATTGCTATCACCAGTACACTTATCAATAAATAAATCGGACACCACACTAATCCCGTTACCTAAGCTTACCGCCTTCAAAATTATATTAATATCAGGAATTACATAATGAGGTTTTATCAAAGGTCTTTTATTAAAGTTTTCCCGCCAAAAACGACGAATAAGAGACAACTCATTGTCATAAGTAATCCAAGCTTGAGCTATCAGCCATTTTTCAGCCTCAACCAGATTATTATCACTTATGTAGTTATCAAAAACATGACTATCAAAAGAATTATCTGCAACAATCATAAAAGATTCATTCATAATCGGAAGATAATAAACATCAGGCTTTTCTATTTGTTGGGTAGCTATCACAAAATCCAACTCTTGCTTAACCAAGCAATCAATCAAGTCCTTGGTTAATGCAAACTCCACATTCAAATTAGACTTACACTCTCCTAGCCTATCAACTAAGTAATTATTGAAAAACTCGATCGGACTACCCAAACGAATAGTACTATTTCGCTTCAAAGCCGATTTTCGGAATTCAGTTTCTACCTTTTCCAAATTTTCTACCGATTCTACAATTTGCGTGTAGAGCAATTTACCATATTCCGTAGGTACTAATCTACGAGGTAACCTACCAAACAGTTTATGTCCGACATGATTCTCCAAGGCTGCAAGCTGAACACTCACATTGGGCTGGGATATAAGAAGTTCATGCGAAGCTTTTGTCAGATTACCAGCTTGATAAATTGCCTTAAATGTTCTATACCATTCAAAATTAACCATATTACAAAGATACAAATTATCTATTCATATATTAATACATATCTATTAATTTTACTATTTTACAAATAGATATTATATCCTTATCTTTGTAAAGCAGAAAAGAAATCTATCTGCATTTTAAACAATTACAAGAAAGGGTAAATATATGAAAACAGTATTATACAAAGCATCGACAAGAGGACATGCTTATCATGGTTGGCTAGACACATACCATACATTCAGCTTTGCTAATTATTATGATCCGTCGCGCATCCACTTTGGAGCACTAAGAGTTATAAATGACGACATAGTGGAAGGTGGTAAAGGCTTTGGAACACATCCCCATGATAATATGGAGATAATAACAATACCTCTATACGGGGATTTGGAACACAAAGATAGTATGGGACATACGGAAGTAATCCATTCAGGAGAGGTACAGGTGATGAGTGCCGGTTCGGGTATCACACATAGTGAATACAATGCAAATCGTGACAAACCGGTCAATCTTTTCCAAATATGGGTATTTCCTAATAAAAAAGACGTGGAGCCTAGATATGGACAGAAAGCATTCGACTTCATACATAACAAAAATGAACTGACTCTAGTCGTTTCTCCAAACGGAGATAGTGAAAGTTTATGGATACATCAGGATGCATGGTTCAGTTTAGGAACTTTCGACAAAGAGTACAGCTTTGATTACCAACCTAAGAAAAAAGGTAATGGAGTATACGCAATGGTTGTCGAAGGAGAGTTTACTATTGGCGACCAAAAGCTACACCACCGCGATGGAATAGGAATATGGGAAACTGATACGATTAAAATAACTGCTAACACTGAAAATGCTCGTATTCTATTAATGGATATACCTATGGAATTCTAATATAGAAAACCTAATTTAGGAAAAGCCCTGGATCTCTCCAGGGCTTTTCTTTTTCTCTTAAAAATCTATTTACAAACAACATACATAGCAACAAGAATGAAACATAAATAATATTTTTTTCAAATAGTTTAAGAAATATCACACGAACAAATCCCTTCCTAAATTGGTTAACATACCTCACAAACTATATTATTTTAACTAAAACAGCAATCATAAATACCATATTTCTACAATATGATACCAGATGACCACTGTTTAATTATCGAAAACTTTAATACTATATATTTGCAATCTCAAAGAGACACCAAAATGCTATATTGTAAAAATACAGTTTCATTCAAGGACGAAGACGTTGTTGACCCATTGGAAAACGACTTTAGGGTATATAAGGATTCTAAGCATATGCCTATCACCCCATTTCCTTCTTATGCACGCTTTGGTCTGGTTGGTTTATGCCTGACCGGAAGTGTAAAAATTAGTATACATAATGATGAATATCTCTTAAACAAAAACCAACTAATAGTTATTCTTCCCGGCCAACTTGTGTCTGCAAAAGAAATCAGCTCCGATTTCTCAATAGACTACTTCACTATGTCACATTCTCTATTCAATGATGTACTTAGTGGCATTTGCAGATTCTCAGCTAGTTTCTTTTTGTATATGAGATCAAAAAGTCATTATAAATTAATAGGAAAAGAGGTTGATAACTTCACCAATTATTATCGCTGGATATACAGCAAATCGAATTCTCAACATCTATTTCGTAGAGAATACATTATAAACCTTCTTCGCCTTCTATATCTGGATCTTTATAATAATTACAAAAACACAGTTTCGTCAAAAAGTTCAGGTCTGGATGCCCGAAAAGAAGAGTTAGCCTATAATTTTTTCCTACTGATACTAGAGTATTACAAGGAAAATAGAGATGTCGCTTTCTATGCAGATAAATTATGCATCACACCCAAATATCTATCAACAGTAGTTAAAACCATTAGTGGCAAATCGGCTAAAGAATGGATTTTGGAATATATAATACTGGAGATAAAAGATTTATTAAAGTGCTCAACTTTAAATATTCAAGAAATTGCGACAAAAACACATTTTGCGAATCAATCGTCTCTAGGGCGCTTTTTCCGAAAACATACAGGCATGTCTCTTTCTCAATATCGGATGAACAAATAGAATCGAATATACTATATATAGTAAAGTAAGGAAAATAGGATTGTTTACATCGTTATAAAAACCAGAAAAATATGAATCAATTGATTAATGTTGAAGAATCTAAAAAGAAGAAAAAAGGAAACTCTCTCCAAATCGATCTGGATATCAACATTCCATACATTCCAATTGGAGAAAACGAATCTATAATGCTCATACCAACACTAACTGAGGGGAAGCACAAGCAAGAATTGCCGTACATACTTATAAACGGGAGTGAGCGGCACAAAGGATATAAGAAACTAGTAAGATCGTTGGGCGAAGAGGCTATACATTCAGGATATAAATTATATAAAGCTTTCGATGCAGAAAAAGATTTAAATCACAGCCACTCCTATTCCGTTCAAGTGGAATATGAAGATTGGATGAGTGATGCTGAAGTAAATTTTACAAAATTTTAATCATTCTGTTTTCAGGTAAAAGCTATAAAACCAGTTCAAGTTCAGTTTTGTAAATTTGAAGCGTAGTTTTGTAAAATCCGAATCCTGTGAGCCGTGAGGTCCGCAGGATTTGTTTCTTAGAAATTCCTATCACTAATAATGATACAAGAATACGGGATACAAACAATAAGAGATTTTTATTGACTACGAATAGTGCAAATCAGTTGCTTTATAATTATCATTTATTTTCTTCACTTTACTTTTTACCACACGTGCATCATGGTAATAAATCAGCATATAATTATTACTTTCAGCTTCTTCCAGAAAACGTTGTTTTTCAGCCAAGGAGGTTAATGCACATAGATCATAAGCAGATATCCATTCCAGCGACACATGTGCAGAGGTAGGTATTAAATCCCCAGGAAAGACTATAACACCATCTTTACCCTCTATATAGACAACCAATTGCCCGACACTATGTCCATCAAAAAGGCGAAGTCGGAAACCATCATATAACATTGTATCCTCGTCTATCAAATGAAGTAGACCGGCTTCCTGAATCGGAAGAATATTATCAGCAAAAATAGCGTCTTGCTCTAAACGATTGGGAGATAATATATTTCTCCACTGCTGCCCGCTCAACCAATAGTTAGCATTAGGAAAAGAGGGTATGACATCTCCATTTACATCTTTAAGTGTTGCATAACCACAGTGATCGAAATGCAAGTGAGTAAGCACCACATCCGTAATATCGTTCGAATGATAACCATGAGAATCTAAAGCATCCGCAATATTGAGCAGATCATATGGCTGGTAATAATTAGCTTGACTAAGATGCTTATCTCCCATCCCCAAATCAATCAATACTTTCCTTTTCCCATCCGAAGATACAGCTAGTACACAACGCATAGCTAATGAACACAGATTATCGTCTGTACACACATACTTACGAGACCATGCACGCTTAGGGATAGCCCCAAACATTGCACCGCCATCTGCCATAAAGTATCCGCTTTCTATTGTTGTAACGTTAAACATGAGATTAAAGATATAAAAAAAGAAGAGACGATTATCAACAACCATCTCTTCCTAACCTAAAACTAATACTAAAACTAACTTTAACACACTAATTATGAAAACAGGTTGGATAAAACCAATAATTATTAACCAAACAATCATCTAAACACACTATGAAAAAATACACCTGTTTTCTCTTGCTCTTATTATAAAAACAAAGATTCAATAACTTTGTTCACAACAAATTGAATATATTATCACTATAAGTGCATAGACAAAGTCTATATAAGCAAATAGATCATTCACACAAACCATATTCTCATTTTTATTCTTTACTTTTGTAACCTTAAATTTCACTGAAATGCTTATAGCTAAAAAACTTAAACAAGACAATATTGCAGAATACTTACTCTATATGTGGCAAGTAGAGGATTTGATACGTGCCTATGAACTAGATATAGATAAAATTGACGATGCAATAATAGCACAATACACACAGTCAGATGAAATTAAAGCCGAAACCAAAGAATGGTATGAAAGTCTTATCGACATGATGCGCAGGGAAGGTATTACCGAATCGGGACATCTGGTAATTAACAAGAATGTAATACTCGACCTTACCGATCTGCACTTGCAACTACTAAAATCATCTAAAGAATCCGACTATACGGCAACTTACTATAAGACCCTATCCTTTATAGTGGAGTTACGTTCCAAATCGCCGGACAAAAACATTCCCGAACTAGAAACTTGTTTCTCTGCTCTGTATGGCTTTCTATTGATGAAACTACAGAAGAAAGAAGTATCGGGCGAAACTCAAGCCGCTATTTCGCAGATCAGCTCATTCTTACGACTACTCTCTATCAAATATAAAGAAGACCGTGAAAACGGTTTAGAATTATAAAACAAAAAATAAATGAAAAATATATCCGACTATGAAATTATGGCTCCTGTGGGGTCATACGATTCATTAGCTGCTGCAATACAAGGTGGCGCAAATTCTATATACTTCGGTATAGAAGGGCTAAATATGCGTGCCAAATCGTCAAATAACTTTACTGTCGAAGATTTAAAAAATATCGTTTCTATCTGCAAAAAGAATAACCTGAAAAGTTATCTTACAGTAAATACGATCATTTATGACAATGACATCACATTGATGCATAAAATAGTGGATGCAGCTAAAGAGGCTGAATTATCGGCTATCATTGCTTCCGATGTAGCTGTAATGATGTATGCCCGCAGCATAGGAGTGGAAGTACATCTGTCTACTCAATTAAATATAACGAATACGGATTCTCTCAAATTCTATGCGCAATTTGCCGATGTAGCAGTACTTGCTCGCGAATTGAATCTCGATCAGGTGGCAGCAATCTATAATGACATTGTCGAGCAAAACATAACGGGACCCAGTGGAGAGCTTATTCGCATCGAAATGTTCAGCCATGGCGCACTCTGTATGGCTGTTTCGGGCAAATGCTATCTGAGCTTACACGAAAAAGATCTTTCGGCCAACCGCGGAGCATGTAACCAATTGTGCCGGAGAAGCTATATTGTGAAAGATAAAGAAAGCGATATAGAACTCGAAATCGACAACGAATACATCATGTCTCCCAAAGACTTGAAAACAATCCACTTCATGAATAAGATGATGGATGCAGGTGTACGTGTATTCAAAATAGAAGGGCGCGCACGCGGACCTGAGTATGTGCGTACAGTTGTAGAATGTTATAGGGAAGCTATCAAAGCACATTGTGAAGGAACATTCTCGGAAGAAAAAGTAGAAGAATGGAACGGACGCTTAGCGACAGTTTTCAATCGTGGATTTTGGGATGGCTATTATCTTGGTCAACGCCTTGGCGAATGGTCGAGCAATTATGGATCGGGTGCAACCAAGCGCAAAATATATATCGGAAAAGGCATTAAATACTTTTCTAACATTGGTGTTGCCGAATTTTTGATGGAAACTCAATCGCTGAAAACAGGTGATGAAATTCTAATAACAGGACCTACTACAGGAGCTGTAAACCACATTGTAGATGAAATACGTGTCGACCTGAAATCTGTGGATGAAACTGTAAAAGGTGAGAAGTTTTCAATAAAAATAGCTGACAAAATACGCCCGGGAGATAAGCTGTTCAAGGTAATTGTAGTAAAGAAAAAGAAACGCTTTATAGACAAAGACTAAAAGCAGATGATATATTGAAATAAACAGAAAAAAGGCAATTCACTATGAATTGCCTTTTCCTATTTTATGAACTATATTCTTTTATTAGAATCTGAATCCGTATCCAAGCATTATTGTTGCAAAATCCCAATCATTGAATGTATATTTAAACTCAGCATTTAAAAAGTTCTTAGGGCTTAGGCTATACTCAGCACCTGCTCCTAAGTTAAATCCAAAATCAGTACTTGAACTAGATGGAATTTCTACTGTCTGACCAGAGATTTCTCCAATTTTTTGAGAAGATCTGTGATTATTTATCATTGCAAAACCTGCAAGTGGATATACAGTAAAACCATCTTTCAACGGAAATAAATAATGCGCATTAAGGTTTATGTCCATTCCCATAACTTTATCTTTCGGGAAGAAGAAAGTTACATCCGGAGCGATACGAACGTTTTCCATAATAGAGTAACGACCCTCTACTCCAACGCCGAATCTTTTAGCTTCTGTTTGATATCCTGCTTTAACTAAAGCTGAAGTAAAACCTGTTTGAGCGTTTGCGCTAAACGAAAAAGCTACAAGAGCTACTAATAGTAATAATTTTTTCATCATGTTGTTTTATGTAAAATTTATAATTCTTTGCAAAAATACATTAAAATTAATACATAAGCAATACCATCAAATAGAAAAGGCAGTTCATAACGAACTGCCTTTTCTAAAGAAACAATGTAACTCATTAGAATCTAAAACCGTACCCTAGCATTATAACGCCAAAATCATGGTCAGTAAATGTATATTTAAAATCTAAATTTAAAAAGTTCTTAGGACTTATGCTATACTCTGCACCTGCGCCTAAATTAAATCCAAAATCAGTATTCGAATTTGAATTGCCATCATTTGAGTAACGATTGTTTATCATTGCAAAACCAGCTAGTGGATATATCGAAAAACCGTCTTGCAAAGGCAATACATAATGAGCATTAACGTTTACGTCTAATCCCATAGTGTGATTTTTAGGAAAAAAGAATGTCACTTCCGGAGCGATACGAACATTTTCCATAATAGAGTAACGACCTTCTACTCCAACACCAAATCTTTTAGCATCTGTTTGATATCCCGCTTTAACTAAAGCTGAATTAAAACCTGTTTGGGCATACACACTAAACGAAAAAGCTACAAGAGCTACTAATAGTAATAATTTTTTCATGTTATTTTATATAAATTTTAATAAATTGAAAGCTTAATTAAAAATTAAACAACCTAATTATAAAAAGGTTCAATCTCTCACATGACATTCTGACTGTAAAATAGGCTATTAATCTATTTTCCAGCTTGTTTAATAACTATTACATTTTTAAATCCAAATTAATTTATATCAATATATATAGAAGTCACTTTCTATCGCCAAAAAACGACATATCAATATGTCAACTTGGCTTCCAGCCCTTTTGCCAATTCAATCATGTCATGCAATTCTTTCACAGAAGGCACACGACCTGTTAATTTTTTCGATGCGTTTACTTCTTCCAACTTAGAATGTAAATTCTCTGCTACACGATGCTTAAATTCTTTAACTGTATCTATACCAGCAGCTTCAAGCAATTCCGAAAACTGACCTGCAACACCTTTGATACGAAATAAATCGGCGTGGTTAGCCCATTTCAATATAAGAGATTCACTAATGCCTGTTTTTTCGGCTAAATCTGAACGACCTTTCTTTGTCGCCCCTTTATCTAAAAGATCATTTGTGGTTGTTACACCTACTGCTTTGAGCTTCTCACCATATACGGCCCCAACTCCTTCTATCTGTTCTATCGGATATGACATAACTCTAGTTATTTAGTAATTAATACTTTGTATTATATAATATATACAATAAATTTATAACAGATATTATTAAGAATAAGTTTTGATATTAGCCATACTTTTCTTCCATCGTCACTTATTTTAAACTAAATTTGTAAAGAATAAAAAACCAATATCAGTATGAGCGACTGGAAAGACCGTCTGAATGTTGTGTATTCCACAAATCCAGACTTTAAATATGATTCAGAGGAGGAAGTTGAAGCAGATACATTGCTGAAAGAAAAACAACTGCTACGAATTTCATTGGACAAGCGTAACCGCAAAGGTAAAGCTGTGACTCTTATAACAGGCTTTATCGGAGCTACCGACGATCTCGAAGCATTAGGCAAATTACTAAAAGTAAAATGTGGTGTAGGAGGCTCTGTAAAAGATGGAGAAATCATTATTCAAGGCGATTTCAGAAATAAAATCTTAGAAATATTGCAAAAAGAAGGCTATGCCAAATCACGTTGCATTTGACGATGAAATAAATTTACATGTATTTAAAGCATCGGCAGGATCGGGTAAAACCCATCGCCTGACCGCCGAGTACCTATGCCTTCTTTTCTCATCACCATTTGCATACCGCCATATACTTGCCGTAACCTTTACCAACAAAGCGACCGACGAGATGAAAAGCCGGATTATTGATGAACTAGCCAATCTGGCAGCAAATCGTAAGTCGGATTATATAGAACTTCTTTCATCCGAGTATGGCTATAATGAGATACAGGTAAGGAAGGAGGCTCGTGATATTCTTGTGCGCATTCTTCACGACTACTCGTCTTTTTCGGTAAGTACTATCGATAAGTTTTTTCAGCAAACCATGCGCGCTTTTACCCGTGAAATAGGATTAGGCGGAGGTTATAATGTAGAACTGGACACAGGCAAAGTGTTAGGAGAAGCAATAGATTCAATGCTTTTCGATTTAGAGCGTAGCGAAAACAAACAATTGCTCGACTGGCTCATCCGCTTTTCGGAAGAGAAGGTCGAGAATGGAGAAACATGGAATATCCGTAACGATATACAGTCTCTTTCATCCGAAATATTCAAGGAAAGCTATAAGGCATATAGTAATCAGGTACAAACTGATATCGAAAATAAGGAGCTGATGACCGATTATAAAGATATGCTCTTTGCCATAATCCAGAGTTTCGAACGTATTTCGCAGCAAACAGGAGAGAAAGCACTCAATATAATTAACCGCTATGGGCTGACACCCGAAGACTTTAAAGGAGGGGGCAGATCGCCATTCAAAACATTTCTCAAATGGGCAAAAGGGGAAATAGAAGAACCAACCGCTACGTTTAGAAAACTAGAGAATGATGTTTCAAACTGGTATATAGCAAAAGCCGATGCTGCTACAAAAAACAAAATAGAAGATTCGTTTGCCGAACTGAATGCATGTGTCAGTAATATCATTGTACATTACGATAATTCAAGAACATATCAGACCGCTTACGAGATAAACAGATACTTCTTTACACTGGGAATATTGGGTGATGTGGATAAAAAAATCCGCCAATATGCAGCAGAGAATAACATAATGCTGATTTCGGATACAACCGAACTGCTGAATCGTATAATCGAAGGAAACGAATCTCCGTTCATCTATGAAAAGGTAGGTACACGCATCAATAACTATATGATAGATGAGTTTCAGGACACATCGGGTATGCAATGGGGTAATTTTCTTCCATTAGTACGTGACAGTCTTGCAGATGGAAATAAGAATTTCATTGTTGGGGATGTGAAGCAAAGTATCTATCGCTGGCGAAATTCGGATTGGAAGTTACTGGATCAGCAACTCGATATTGATTTTAAATCGGAGGGTATATATAGGGAAACATTAGATATGAACTGGCGAAGTGCCCGTAATGTAATTAATTTCAACAATGCTATATTCTCATCAGGCGCCCGATTGTTACAGGATACGTATAACAAGGTTCTGCCTGAAGAAACAACCGATGTTCGTTTGCAACCTTTTTATTCACGAATAACCAAGGCTTACGATCAATTATATCAACATATACCCGATAGCCACAAATATAATGAGGGGCATGTAAAAATAGAGTTTGTAGATACCGAAGAACACGATTGGCAATCGTATGTGTTGGAACAATTACCATTACATATAGAACAGCTACAAGACAGAGGTTACAAACTTAAAGATATAGCGATACTCGTCCGCACAAAAAAAGAAGGTGCTGAGGTTGCCAACAGGTTATTGGAATATAAGAGCCTCCACCCCAATTCGAAATATCACTATGACATTATATCGGATGAAGCGCTGTTCGTTAGCAATTCGAAGAGTATAAAACTTATTATCGCCCTACTCAAATATTTGCGTAATCCGTTGGATGCTTCACTCAAAGCTTTAGCTATATACGAATATTTCAAATATAGTAATCAGCTTAAAGCCGAAGATGCCCTACAGAAGTACTTTTCTGAAAACGATGAGCTACCGCAAGAAGTACTGAACGAATTAAACCGCATTCGTGAATTGCCATTGTATGAAATGACTGAAGAAATATTCGAATTGTTTCACGATGCGATGGAGAATAATGAGCAGATTTATATCCAGTCGTTTCTCGATATGGTACTGGATTTCACGGTTCGCAATTCGTCAGATCTGGATTCTTTCCTTATATGGTGGGACGAAACAGGATCGACCAAAACAATATTTACACCCGATGGTCAGGATGCCATCCGCATTATGACCATACACAAATCGAAAGGCTTAGGTTTTAATGTTGTACTTCTGCCTTTCTGTCATTGGGAAATAGATCATAAACTAACAACTATTCTTTGGTGTCACCCTGAGATAGAGCCATTCAACAGGCTTCACCTTGTACCCGTGAAGTATTCACAGAAGTTGAAAAATACAATCTTCGAATATGAATATTTTGACGAGCGGCTGCATGCATTTATCGATAATTTTAATGTTCTTTATGTGGCTTTCACCCGCGCTAAAAACGAGCTGATAGCTTTTTGTCCTAAGCCTAAAAAAGATGAGGTGAATAATATATCCTCTCTTTTGTGGAAATGTATAAACTCAACTGATATTTTACCCACTGATGATAGGGAGTTAATTGATTTGTCGCAGTACATAGACGACGAAGATTGTACACTCGATCTGGGAAAAGACTATAAGGCGATAAAAAAAGAAAGCCCTTCCGCTAATGAAATCGATATAGATATTTTACCAAGCGTCTCTTACGATCAACGTTTGAAATTATTATTGAATAACAAATATTATTTTACCGACACCGGTCAACGCGATTATGGCACATTAATGCACGAAATTGTAAGCCGCATCAATACAATTGAGGACATAGAGAGTGCGGCAGAAAGTTATCATATAACAGGAGATATAACAGCCGGACAGAAAGATGAAGTCATATCTTTGTTACACAATTATCTTTCCGACCCAATTGTTTCACGTTGGTATACGGGTAAATACAGAATACTGAACGAAGTCCAGATATTACAACCTAACGGTACATTTATCAGACCTGACCGCGTTATGATTAAAGACGATGATGTGATTGTCATAGATTATAAGTTCGGCGAAAAGGAAGATAAAAAATACATTCGTCAGGTAAAATATTATGCCGATCAGATCAGCAAAATGGGCTATAGTGAAGTAAAAGGATACATCTGCTATATCAAATTAGGAAAAGTGATAGAAGTTTAAAAATAAGAAAGGAGATAATATGTATTACCTCCTTTTCCTTTATATGATTAAACCAACAATCAGCGTCTATCTCTTGCCGAATAAGTCGGACTGGATGATGTATTTTTAGGCTTACTTGCTTTCGGTGTCTTCGGTTTATTATTGTTCGATTTTTTAGTATTTGTATTTTGAGGATTAATCGAGTCATTGACTACCCACAGGCTTTTTTCGAAACTTGTCAATTCTCCTTCAATCTTCTCTCTCGCCTGCTTCAATTCTTCTTCGGTTTTATATTTTTCGGCTAATATTTTATTTTCCATATTAGTTGTCTTATATATCTCACCTTCGAACAAACGCATTCTAAAATAGTCGTCAACCGTTTTAGTTATCGCATTATTCAGGTCGGAAGTCATAATAGGCATACGAGCAGCATAAGGACGTAAATTTTCGTACGGAATCCAGAACTGAGGGTATTTACCCGAAATCACATCAAAATCATCCTGGCGAAGCAATACGGGACAAATAGCAATCGTTTTCGTATCGAGAACAGAGTTGGATTGATCGAAATACCAAGCCTCTTTCACATAATAAGCCAAAACTTCGTTACTTGGAATATCCATCTCATTGAAGATAAACGTATTTCCATTTTGTTGGTAAGGAATATTTAACCTCTCCAACACATCTTTGAAATTGACTTTATTCTCATCATTGAAGACTTCACGTCCATCAAGAAAATTATATGCCACTAAATCTCCTTGCGCCATAAGCTTGAAGATCATAGTGAATAAATTCATTCTGTCTCCAATAGGCTCCACCGGATAGTATAAAGCTGCATTTGTTCCCTTCCCGAGATCAAGCACACGATATACTTCGCGTACCCATGTAGCATTCGACAAATCTTTTGTTTGTGTCTCGTTCATTTTTTCTGCACGCACCGACAATCGCGGTACAGTCGCACCTTGAGGCTGTTGTTCTTGCTGCCTGCGAGCCAGTCTTTCCCGCAACGACTCGGTTTGTTCCTCCTGCGCATACCCGAACTGAGCTACACATAAAAAACTAAACAATATTGCAGTTAGTTGAAATATCTTTTTCATCATCATTACTTTTTCGATTTTGCAAAGCCTACCTGACTTCTCACGCATCTGAAGCCAATATACGATCGTGGCTGATTCTGGAATTCAGAATCTCTCATATCACCACGAATATTACGACCGATATCTTTCCATGAACCACCCTTTACTACTTTTTTCTTAATAGCATAAGGATCTTCTTTAGCCGCATCGTATCGATACTGAGGGTTTATATCATCCATCATAGCCGGTCCCGATTCGGCATAAGCAGTCGACGTCCACTCGGCAACATTACCAGCCAGATCGTACACACCAAAACGATTGGGAGCGTACGAAGCTACACGCGCCGGAATAAGATTTCCGTCTTTTGTATAATTACCTTCGCCCGGTTTGAAGTTGGCCATAAAACAATCCTTTTCGTTCATAGTACCATCTATATCCCAAGGATATTTATTTTCGGTACGCCCGTTACGAGCTGTAAACTCCCATTCACCTTCGGTTGGCAGACGGTATTGTTCGATAGGACGTGCGTTGTTAGGCTGACCCATGCGATAGAACTTTGTTCTCCATTCGCAGAAAGCCGTTGCTTGTTCCCAAGTAACACCTACCACCGGATAATCGTTGTAACCTGCATGCGAGAAATACATCCGCATGTAAGGTTCGTTATATGCATTATTGAAGTCGTTCACCCAAACCGTAGTATCGGGATATACATTCACAATTTTAGTATGAAGGAAATCGAACAGAGACGTCAACGGACGAACAACCGTTTCATTCACAGGCAAACCATCTTCACTCATATAAGCGGTATCTTTCGATATCATTACAACTTGCGACGGATTTACTGTAATATCGGTATTCAACACCCGATCTTGCGGATTCAGACGGTTACCGCGCTTCGCAGCCTCTGTATAATCGTACCATTCGTAGATAAAGTTTAATTGACTCGGATCGATATGTCTTTCACCTGTTATAGGATGGATAAATGTAACACTGTTTATTGCACGCTCCTCGTCTTCTAATGGTCTTTTAGGAATAGCTTTTCTCCAATTCAAATATGGTTTGATCGGATCGCCATATCTGTCTTCGGTGATTTTGTAAGTCTCATCTCCTCCATAAGCCGGATCAGCTAAGCGTTCGCGAATAATAGAATCGCGCACCCAATATACAAACTGACGATATTTGGAGTTAGTTACCTCTGTTTCATCCATCCAGAAATTATCGACTGACACACCTTTAGGGTTAGCTTTTATATCCCACAGCGAATCACTTTCGGCCGGTCCCATTTCGATGGAACCTCTCGAAACTAATACCATACCGAAGGGTGAAGGCTCTGCCCATGATGAAGATTTCTCTCCAACAACTTCGCCACCTATACTACCTGTTCCTATCGACTTGCCGCAGGATGTTAATAGTACCAAAGATGCTATGATTGCAAATAATAAATGTTTCATAGTTGTTCTTTAATATCTCAAGGTTTAGATATTATATACTAAAACCTTTTATTTCTTTTTTTGTTCAAAAATTCAAATTATAATATTCTCACACTTTTTTGTGCACCCATCGGTTTTTTCTTTTCGAGGGGTATGATATAACGCAAAAATAACTCATGACTTCCATTACTAACCGTCGAAATATCGGAGGTTGTTAAGTCATAAGAATAACCTGCATCTATGTTTCTAATTCTAACACCGAGCAAAAATACAACACCATCGTCTTTTCTCCAAGATATTCCACCATTGAACATCTTATTATATTCTATTTTAGCTGTCACATCTACTTGTGTAACGACTGCATCGGACTTAATAAAAGCAGACGGCTGAAATTCTATCAACGGATTGCGTAGCTTTATATTGTATCCACCCATCAGATAAAAGGCGCGCCCCATATAGGACGAATGATTCTCATCAAGATCAAAAGCCGGCTCCCACAAATGACTAGCCGAAAACCCAATATAATAATTAGGCGTTACCCACGATACCCCGAGAGAAGCATCAATAGTTTTATCACTTCCACCACCCGGTATAGCAGGATCGGCAGGATCATGATAATCGCTCTCAGGAATACGAATCTGACCGGCATCAAAATTGATGTTAGCTAAAGCTCCCTGAATACCAACGTTCAACGATCTGTTTTTTTTAAATTTGAACTTATACGCATATTGTAAAGCGGTTGTTGTATTAGAAAACAATCCTATATCCTCATTTACTACCAAAAATCCAAAGCCATGCTTCTTACCGAAAAATTCGAAAGGCATATTGAACGAAGCCATCGATGTATTTGGCGCCTTGGGCATACCTACCCACTGACGGCGATGTAACAAAACATTCTCGATACTCTCAGTTTCTCCGATGAATGATGGATTATAGTAGTTTTTTATTTTCCAGTACTGACTCACCTGGGCATCCCATTGTCCATATATGGAATTGACACCAACACTTAAAAATATGATGAGTAATACTAATAATCTAATCTTCATTCACAAAACTGCAATATCAGACTGCAAAATAACGACAATTTATTAATAATAAACGATTAAACAGTCGATAAATTGTATTGCAGACTACTTTTCACTTCATTCTTACAAAAAAACAGTACTCCGGAATTCGAAATCGTTGCACACCATATCCATTAGTGGAAGGGAAAGATGAATATAATTCCATTGTATTATTTTCGATATCAATGCTTTTCAAAATACCGCAATGACCCCATGTTGATGTCCAAAATTGAACAAAATCGCCGGGTAATACATCTTCCTTTTTATCAATAGACTCCCCTATTCCTTTTTCTACCAGAGCATAATACACTCCTTTCGGTATAGGTGAATTTCCCTTGAGTAAAGTTTGGATATTCTGATTCGTAATAATCCTTATACGATTCTTATCTATCTTATCCAATTTATGAAACTTGGCTATTATAGGAATAATCAATTCGGTACAAACAGCTTTCTTATATGTCGACGAGATGAAAGGACCATACTTAATTACACTATCTATAATCTGCTGATTACGTTCTGGAATTAATCCCTTTTCGTCCAGCTCCGGAGAACAGTCTTTCTGACCCGGACCTACTCCCAATATAGTCGAAGTTGTCAGGCAAAAATACAATAGTATTATAAACTTAATTCTCATTTAATTCAGGAGTATGTTATTCGATTACAGGATCTGTAAACTCCAATCCTATCCTATCTCCGTTTATATCGTACGATTCCCCATCTACAAGAATATATATGGTGTCTTCTATTGGGTCAGAGTAGTAATCAATATCACTCCATAGCCGCGACGAAAACTCTCTATGAATATTATTATCAGCATCGATAAGCATTACCTTTTCGTCTTTTTCGACATACGCATATCTCCCTCTGAATGGCATAGCATTCTCATAGATCGCAGGAATCACCAGTTGCCCTTTTATATTTACATAGCCATAGATATTTTCATTTTCATCTCCAATATCTTTTTTAGAGACACGTACTAGTTGCCCGAAAAACTCTTCATCTACAAATTCATAACCATCAAGTGCCGGTATTACGATTGTACCTTGCATATTTTCATAATTATAATTTCCCAAATCAAAATCATAGCGTTTGTAAAGGTATCTCGATCTTCCATATTCAGCTTCGTCAAACCATTCGTTCTTTAACTCGCTTCTCGTTTCTCTATCATAAATTGCAAGATGAATCTTGCCTCCCGATGTAGAGACGGCCTCTATTCTATCACCGCTTATTTCGATCATATCATATTTGCCGGGTAAAACTTTCTGTCCTTTGAAATCGTAAAGCTCCATTGTTTGCGAAAGACTATCGATATAATTTACACCAATAAAAAGCGAACCATATTCATAATCTTTTATTTGTGCATATCGCGGTGGTATTACAACGTTGCCATCTGTATCAGCTATACCAAAAAGCTCGTTTTCATTTTGTATACGTAAGAAAGAATCGAATACACGATCGATCAAAAACCCATAAGGGTTTAATTTTTTTCCTATTGAATCTAACTTATATGATGTCTGAAGATATTCCTCTTCAAGAGAACCACTGTAAAATACCCCCGAAACATGAACTAAAGAAGTATATTGCGGCTCTACGATCCAATTTCCCGATTTATCAACAATTCCCCTCTTTTCTTTTTCGGTATCTGTTGCAATAGAAAAATTAACCCGTTCATATGAGTCCAATTGAACATTTCTTATAATGGTTGAATACTTGAACGTATCGTATATGGGAAAATAAAGATTTATTTCATCAATCTTTTTGGGGAAATAATATGACAATGTAATATCTTGCTTTTCTGACTGAACAGAAATATCCTGCGGTACATTTAATTTTACGTATTCTTCCAAATCCTCTATTGTCTGATATTTTCCGGCATCAATATTAGCGATTATTTCATTTATAAAAACCTTAAGTTTTTCGACATAATCAAACATTTCGGGCGAAGGTGCAGAATTATAAGAACTCCTTCTCGTTGCTTCGGTCTTGCCGTCTTTTGTAGTTCCATCTTGTTTACTGATTTTCTTATACAAATCCCTACTACAAACCAATTCGACTTCCTTACCTCCTATCGACTGCAATTGGATAAAACTTTCACCTTCCTCGTATCTCTGATTGCGTTCTGACATAGATATTTTAGTAAAATCAATCGGATAATTAAAACTCAGATCAACCAAAGCACTATCTACAGTCTTCATATTGGGAAGATTAAGCCCTGATATATTATCTTGCGCCAAGATATCGGTTGTCCCATCCTTATAGAACAACTTTCTCAAAACAAAAGACGCTGTATCAGAATCATTCAATTCGAGGCGAATAATATCTTCCAGTGAATATAAACTATAACTCGGATTTATCTTAGACTGAGGATACTTCAATTCCTGATAGAATTCAACAGTATTAAAAAAAGCAGTGAGCTGCTTTTTCAGTTCCTTTTTAGAGAGAAGCTTTGGCTTAATGCTACTCAAATTGACTACATCGTCCTCCTCTTCTTCAGTTTCATCCACATCACCCGGACTAATCTTCAGTCCGGCAATAGCTCTAAGTTCCAGAAAATCGTCTATATGCTGCAACTCTTTTTCCAGCATTTCTCTAGCATCCTGAATGGTTGTTCCCTCCGGTAATTTGTACTCGTTTTGGGATTTTACTGTTAAAAGTGTGAAAAGGAGTAATATATTGACTAGTACGATCTTTTTTTTCATTCTGAGTTTGTAATTATTGTGTTATATAAATATGTCAGGAAATTAATCCCACAACTTCAGTTGTTGCCCTTTATCTTTTGGCTTCTTTGCATTACCAAATACTGTTTTGCCATCGTAAAGATAAGATGTATCACGTTCTTTTTGCACCAAATCATCAAAATAATTGTTCGGAACAAAACCTTTTTCCATCTCCTGCGAGATACGCGAAAGATTTTTTAGGGCATCCGATTTGTCTTTATCCCCCAATTTAGACTGATGGATTGCCTTATCGAATATGTCGATCGTTTCATCATAAATATTTAAAGGTACGGGGAAAGGGTGCCCATCTTTTCCTCCATGAGCAAAAGCAAATCGTGCAGGATCGGAGAATCGTGATGGTGTACCGTGTATCACCTCGCTTACCAATGTCAACGATTGTACTGTGCGAGGACCAACACCTTCGAGTAACAATAACGACTCAAAATCTTTGATATTAGTCTCATGCGCTAGAATAAGAGCAGCACCAAGACGCTTGAGATTAACATCTTTAGCCTCCACTTCGTGATGACGGGGTAAGATTAGCGATACTTCACGCATTAATTTATCGGGTAATTCGTGAGTAAGTTCAAGTATTCCCCCTTTGGTCGGAGCTGCTAGTTTATCAGTAAGATTAAGAATAAGCCCTTGGTTTTTGCCGCAAACCGATGTGTGAGGATTTTCGATGAACGAATCGATGGCCGACGATAGCCAATGATAGCGTCTTGCCATCCGTTCGTTCGGATTCATTCCCTGCTGAATAACAGCCCATTCACCTTCGACCGTTACAATAAACGAATGAAGATAGAGCTGAAAACCATCTTGTACGGCTGTATTATCTACTTTAGCCGATAATTTGCTATTACGAACGAGTTCATCACCGTTCAATCCGGTTTTATTTGCTATCTGAATGAGTTCGGCAGGCGTCTGACGAGACGATTTACCCCGCCCACCACAAACATAAACTCCTAATTCTTCGGAGCGTTTATTGATAGCTTTTTTCAGGGCATTCATTACCGAAGTAGTAATTCCTGACGAATGCCAGTCCATACCTAAAACACACCCTAATGATTGAAACCAAAAAGGATCGCTCAACCGTTGAAGCAAAGCCGTGCGCCCATACTCCAACACTATTGCTTCAACAATAGCACCGCCCAGCAGACTCATCCGCTGAGCCAGCCACGGGGGTACTGTTCCATAATGAAGCGGTAAATCGGCGTGTCCTCTTTTCATATATGCGAAGGTAAATAAAAAAGGCACAATTTAAATTGTGCCTTTTTTATTTTTATATATAAGTTCATTATAATCCGCTATCCCAAATAAGCGCCATTTTAAAATGATAATCCATTAAAAAAGGACTTGTACTGGTCAAATCTGACGTTTGAATATAAAATGTCACAGAACTTGGATTACCCAAATATATATCACTACTTACCTTTTCTGTATATATTGGCAATATATCATCAAAAGTCCGAACAATTGGCAGTTCTGTTTGCACTTCAAACACAGTGGAATTACCATTTGAATCAATAAACTCTTCGTTTATAAAGGCAGTACTTACAATTGTTCCAAACTCATAGAGATCATGATCAATTTCAGGGAAATCAATTGTAACTTCGTACCGTTTAGCATGCGGATTCCATACCCAATCTGCTTTTTCAACATCAAAATTACGTGTAATAACTTTTGATCCAACAATAGAGTTATCGTTAAAAACATCATAATACTCTTTCGTACAACCCGAAGAGCCGCCTAAGACAAGCAATGCTACCAGCGATAATTTAATCAATGAAGAGATTCTTTTTTTCATATATCCTATTTGTGTTTATTTAAATTTTCTACAATTAAATACAAAAATAATAAAAAATATTGGAACCACTTTTACACATTAAAATATAAATAGTTAATGGTAAGTTTATTATCAAAAGCGCCACTCTCCAATCATTAATATCTTAACTTAACAAACAAGATGGCATATTTGTTCCATAGCCTCCTCTTCATTTATCTCCGAAAGATTTATCCAATGTATCTCTTGATCTCGCTTGAACCATGTCATTTGTTTGCGAGAATAAATTCGGGTGCTTTGTTTTATTTTTTCGATTGCAAAGTCCAGTGTCCATTCACCATCCAAATATTTAAAGAGTTCTTTGTATCCTACTGTGTTTAGCGAATTAAGCTGTCGCTGTGGATAAAACCGTTTCGCCTCATCAAGCAATCCCTGTTTCATCATATCATCCACACGGTGGTTGATACGCTCGTAAAGTTGTTCCCGATTGCGCATTAAGCCAATCTTTATAATATTAAACGGGCGGTGTTTTTTTGTTTTAGTTCGAAAGAAAGAATAAGGCTTGCCTGTCATTAAACAAACCTCCAAAGCATGAATTACACGCTTGTAGTTTTTCAAATCCACTTGATCATAAAAAACAGGATCGAGCACTTTCAGTTGAGCAAGAATGGGATTCAACCCCTCTTTTTCAAATAAATCGTAAACCTCGCTACGCAAATTTTCGTCGATAGTGGGCACTTCATCAATACCATTGCATAGGGTATCGATATAGAGCATAGAACCACCCGATGCAATTATTACATCATGTAATTTATGTTGTTCCGATATTATTGAGAGAGCATCATTCTCGAATTCGCTGGCACTATAATAATCTGTAACATCTAAGTTACCAACAAGAAAATGTTCGACTTGCTCTATTTGTTCTGCGGTAGGAGCGGCTGTTCCGATTTCTAATCCACGGTAAAATTGCCGTGAGTCTGCCGAGATAATAGGACTTTTAAAATGCTCTGCTAAACGAAGGCTAAGTGCCGTCTTACCTACTCCGGTAGGTCCCAGCAGAACAATTAATTGTTTCATATAAATTCTTCTTCACTCGGGGCAGCACCATCTGTGCCATCATCCAAACCATCGAAACCTTCGGCATCAAGTTCATCAAGGTCATAACCCTCATCACCATAAAAGTTTTCGCCGGTATCTATTGTAACAGCTTCAGTTTCGAGTGTATCGAAATCTACAAACTGGGCAGGAGGCTCACCTTCTGATCTCGTACAAACAGCTTTTTCGAGAGATTTACCGGTAATGATTTCACGCAGTTCCATGAAAAATGCACGTTCGGTCATATAATCGAACACATACATCATTTTCTGTTTTTCATCTTCTAAGAAATAATCTAAAACAGATGTTTTCATCGTGAAGGAATCTTCGTCGGAACTAGTATTCATTTCTACGAGTGTAATCTCTCTTTCTTTTTCCCAAGTATCACTGCAAATAAAGAAGGAACTCATCTCGCCCTCCTTATAACCTACAGATTTTATAATCGCCTCATGCAAATCATAAAATGTTGCATCTGCATCTATCTGAATTTCACGTCTGAAGTCTTCAACTTCATCTGACAAAAGTAAAAAACGGAATACCATTGCTGTTTGTTCTTTTTTAGTTCTATAAGCCAAAAGTAATATTTTTTTTGAAAAGCAAAAAATGGATATCTCATAAATTAATTATTAAGGTAAATCACTTTATCAAATATTTTGAATTTATCTCTATTAAAATCAGTCAGGATCAGAAAGAATATCTTTGCATTAGATCATCTCTTTGCATTAAAAGATAAGGTAATATTTCATTTTCTGTTATATCTTTGTTTACATATCTACATTTAAACATCTATGAGAAAGTATCTAAGCGATTTCACCTTAACTTTTGCAATCCTTGCCCTTATTCTTTTTATGGTGACAACACCACCCCATTTTTTTCGTAACAGAAGAGGTCGACCAAACTTATCATTAATAACAGAATTATCACCTCTTTGCATGGGTTCGGCCATTACTAGCGGAGTATTATTTTATGTGTCATATAAAATTAAAGGAGGAAGTTTATTTGGTAGAGATGATGAAGATACTGAAGATGAATAAAAAGAGCCAATTAATATTCTAAAATTAAGCGATTTATCTTCAGAATACGATTTATTCCTATACTTAAATCTAGAAAGCACTTTGAAACTCCTTTTACTACGTAACTAAAATAAAAGTCGAGGCAATTTCAAAATTAATAGTGTCACGCTTGTTACTTTTAAACAATTAATTGTCGTGAAAAAGAAAGTCCGATAGGATCTTTTTGACTTTTCTTTTTGTTTAATATGTATATTTGTTATTCTAACAATAAAAACATTCCGATATGATTATAAAACATTTTACAGACAACGATCTCTATAAGTTCTCTGTAATGCATGCCATTCAAAGACTATATCCGTGGTCGTACGTAAAATATAAATTCACCAACAGAGGTAATACTCAATTTCCACTGGGCTTCGCCGAAAAGATGAAAGAAGAAGTGGAAGCAATGGTAAATCTCAAACTCAGTAAAGATGAAAAAAAGTTTATTGAGAAAAGGTGTTACTTTTTCGATCCTGTCTTTATTGATTTTCTCGAAGGATATAAATACAACCCCGAAGAGGTATTAATTGTACAAGATGGTGGCGAATTAGAAATCACCATAGAAGGATTCTGGTATCGTACCGTGCTATGGGAAGTTCCTCTGATGGCTATTATATCAGAACTCTATTTCGACATGACCGGTGTGAAACCACAAGATGTGGAAGAAAAAGCATTAGCTAAGGCTAAAGAGCTAAAAAATATACAAGCCGACTTTTCCGAATTCGGCACACGCCGACGCTTTTCTTTCGATGTACAAGACAAAGTGATAGGAATACTAAAAGAAAATTCGGGAGCATACTTCAAAGGCACAAGCAATGTCTATTTCGCAATGAAATACAATACTATCCCGATTGGCACTATGCCCCATGAATGGTTTATGTATCACGGCGCATTATTTGGCTATCGGGCAGCAAACATAAAAGCCCTCGAAGCGTGGGTAGCAGTATTTCAGGGTAGTCTGGGAATAACATTGACCGATACATATACCACAGACTCATTTTTCAAGTCATTTAGTTTAAAGCAAGCTAAACTGTTCGACGGCGTTCGTTGCGACAGTGGAGACCCTTTGGATTTTGCAGACAAAACAATTCAGTTTTATACTGAAAACCGAATAGACCCTACATCGAAGACCATCGTATTCAGCGATTCTCTTAATGTAGAACGTGTAAGAGAGATAAAGAAATATGTGAACGGGCGATTGCACGACACATACGGCATTGGCACATTCCTAACTAACGACGTAGGTGCCAAAGCTCTAAATATGGTTATAAAACTGACAGATATCAAGGCAACACCTAAGGGAGAATACCTACAAGCGGTAAAACTTTCGGATGCACTACGTAAAAACACCGGTGATCTGAAAGAAATTGAAATATGCAAGTTAACGCTGGGAGTAGAATAAAATAAAAAGTCTAATTGTAACCTACAAAAAGAACGACTGTCTGTTAATGACAGTCGTTCTTTTTATTTAAGTCTAATGATGATTTATTTATCTTTTGAGTCCCCGAACTGAAACAAGTTGATTCCATCCTCGGTATCTTCGTCGCCATCTTCCTTGGGTGGTGCTGGTTTCACAAAGAAGGCGCTCAACTCGAAAAGGAAGTAGAGAGGGAAGAATACTACCGAAAGTGTAAATGGATCGCTCGATGGTGTTATAAAAGCAGCTCCAACCAATAACCCTACTATTGCATGACGGCGGTATTTCTTGAAGAAGGAACGGTTCAACAAGCCAAACTGAGACAACAACCACGATAATAGAGGCAACTCAAATACAATACCCATAATAAAAACGAGCATCAAAAAGTTATCCATATAAGAATCCAGGGATGTCTGATTGATAATATCCTCACTTAACTGGTAAGTGGATAAAAAACGCAGCGTCATCGGAAACACGAGAGAATATCCCACTGTGCAACCCAAGAAAAACATAAGTGTTCCAAATACAAATACCCATCGGATATTCTTCTTCTCATGCGCATACAATGCAGGACGGATAAAACGCCATATTTCAAAAACCAGATAAGGGAAAGCCAGAATAAGAGCTAACCAAAAAGAGGTACTCATGTGCCTGAAGAATTGCGACGCCAACTTATAATTAATAATGGTAACATGGAATGTATCATCACAAAAATCGGGAAGGAAAGATACCGAAGAAGTAATACTACAGAGGTATCTGTACAGAAAAAAGTCAGCTTTTGCCGGTGCCATTATTACATTATCATACAGATAAGGCATAAAAGCAAAACCTACAATTGCAAATATAAATAAAGCTGCTATCGATCTTAAAAGTGTCCACCTGAATGACTCTAAATGATCCCAAAAAGACATGCCGGTTCCTAGTTCTTCTTCCTCTTCCATATTATTATAAGGTGCTATTCTCAGTCTTTATTTGCTACTTTACCATTCACATCTTCTTCAAGGCCATTTATACCCTCCTTAAAACCCTTGATGCCTTTGCCGACACCCTTCATAAGTTCAGGAATTCTTTTTGCCCCGAATAGCAGTATTATAACAATAGCAATAATTATGATCTCACCTGTACCGAGATTCCCTAAGAACAATAATGTATTCATTTAATTTAAATTTAATGGCAACTATTTTTCAGATGCCTGTTAACAATATCATTAAGAACTCACAAATATAGTAAAAAATGATTCGTTATTAAATCCCGAATAAATAAATTTCCCTAAAAAAACAGAAGCTCAAAGATTGGTATTACAGAAATTAATTATTAAATAATTTTAACAATGAAGCTTTTACAAAATGCGTCACGAAAAACATCGAAATGCCATCAAAAAAGCACCAATAAAGAGAAGTAAATATACATAATTATTACAGATTAACTTGTTTTAAGAAATTTACTATAATATTATTCTTTTTATGTTTCAGTAATAATTAAAAAAAAATTACTTTTGAACTCGAAGAACTGTTTCGAGAAATAGTCTTTACAAATACAATAAAGTACGATTCAAAAAGAATTTTCAGAAGATACCATGAAACTAGCGAGTTTCCTTAATTTAAAGCACTAGAATGCAAGCTATTTTAACACTTGGTGATAAACAGAGCTTACATTAAGAATAGAATTAGTATCACTATGTGGTTCTTTTTTAATTAAATATTAATCTTAATATCAATAATGAGTAAACAAACATCTTATACTCGTCCCCAAACTTTCTGGCTGGTAGCTTTAAGAATGCTAATTGGTTGGCATTTTCTTTACGAGGGACTTGTGAAACTTCTCAATTCCAATTGGACTGCTTATCCTTATTTAATGGATTCTAAAGGATTGCTAGCAAGTTATTACCAAGACATTGCGAACAACCCAACGATATTATCAATTAGCAACTGCATTAATGTATACGCATTAATCCTGGTTGGTCTGGGTCTCATTTTAGGCTGCTTATCACGCTACGCTTCTATTGGGGGAGTTATTTTATTAGTTCTCTATTATATATCACACGTACCCTTTATCGGAGCAGAATATATGATGCCCTCAGAAGGTTCTTACTTATGGATAGACAAAAATATTATTGAGATATGTGCTCTGATGGTATTAGTGTTTTTTCCGACATCACAGATTATTGGAATTGACCGATATATCTGTAAAGCTCTTAATAAAAAATAAAAGAATAAAACGATTACATAAATTATGATACCTGAAGATAGAAATACATCTGAAGAAGAATTCATACCCAACGATAATACTTCGCCCGAAAAAAAAGATTCGGTCGAAAAGCAAGAACAAACACCATCTAAAGGCAGACGTGATGCTTTAAAAGCATTAGCTGGCGTACCCATTGTAGGAGCTATGGCCTACGGCTTGTTCAAAAAGAAAGGTCTGGAAGACGATAAAAAGAAACAAATAAGAGATATATTCAATACCAGCGGCGAAAATCCTATTGCTACAGCCACACAAGTAGATGGTCCTCAAATCAGAGTAGGTATAATTGGATTTGGTATTAGAGGTAAGCAATTATTAAGAGCAGCAGGATTTGCACTTCCCGAGCATATAGATAAATTAAAAGAAGGTGCGAAAAAAGATTCTCGCGATACACGTTATAAAGACTATCTCGAACAAGATAACCTGAATATTGTAATCACAGGAGTCTGCGATATTTTCGATACTTACGGCGAAGAGGCTGTTTTGGCCGGAGCTAATATCAATAGAGAAGGCACAAACGGAAAGATGGGAACACCACCAAAACGTTACCTTAATTATAAAGAGTTATTGGCAGCAGACGATATAGATGCAGTAATTATAGCATCGCCCGATCACTGGCATTCCACCATGACCATAGATGCGGCTAAAGCCGGAAAACATGTTTATGTTGAAAAACCTCTATCGTGGACTGTACCTGAAACATACGACGTTGTAACCGCTGTAAAAGAAACCGGAATTGTATTCCAATTGGGACATCAAGGTCGTCAAGTAGACAGTTATCGTAAAGCAAAAGAAATAAT
This sequence comes from Dysgonomonas sp. ZJ709, assembly GCF_011039195.1. Taxonomy (NCBI): domain Bacteria; kingdom Pseudomonadati; phylum Bacteroidota; class Bacteroidia; order Bacteroidales; family Dysgonomonadaceae; genus Dysgonomonas; species Dysgonomonas sp. ZJ709. Next base: position 447,883 of record NZ_JAAKEM010000001.1, on the reverse strand, counting down.
AGACAACGGACTATTAGGAAGCATTTCTCTTATAGAAGTATGTACTAATAGAAACGATCCGAATGGAGCCTGGGTATATCCTATCCATGAAAAAGCCAATCCGAAGACTATCGACTGGAAACAATTCGAAGGTCCTCAAAACAGGATTGATGAATATATGTCCTATATGGGCAAAAATGGTCTGATGAAATATGTTGGATCCGAAGACAGAGTACAATTCAGTCTTGAACGCTTCTTCCGCTGGCGTTGTTGGTGGGATTATAGCACAGGATTGAGTGGCGACTTATTAACGCATGAGTACGACGCTGTAAATCAAATATTAGGAACAGGAATACCACATTCGGCAGCATCGTCGGGAGGTGTGTATTTCTTCAAAGACGGACGTACAGTTCCGGATGTTTTACAAACAGTATTCGAATTTCCTGACTTTAACTTTTCAATGCTTTATAGTGCTACACTTGCGAGCAACCGTCCTCGTGGAAAAGTTATAATGGGACATGACGCATGCATGGAGGTTGCCGATACGCTAACAGTGAAAGTAGATCCGGGTTCAACCAGATATAAAGATAAAATAGAATCAGGCCTTATCAAACCTGATGTTCCATTATATACTTACGTTCCGGGAAATAGCAGCGTCGATGCCATCACATCGGCTACAGAACTGTATTTCGCTCAACGTGGACTATTATATTCATATATAGGTGGAAAACGTTACGATACAACATTCCTTCACATCCGTGAATGGTTAGAGTGTATTCGCGACAGAAATAAAAAACCGTCATGCGGTATCAAGGAGGCTTTTGAGGAAGCTATTACTGCACATATGGGTACCAGAGCTTATCTTGAAGGCCGTACCATGTATTGGGATAAAGACAATCAAGAGATAGTAAGGGGTTAAAATTAAAAACTAATCATAATCCTTATAAATCTAAGAAACACATTTATTAATTAAAAAACAGCGAACTTATGTCATCAGAAATTTCAAGAAGAAAGTTTCTCCGCACAGGAGCAAAAGCTGCGTTAGGACTAGCAATAGTGCCTAATACGGTTCTAGGAAAGAATTTTGGACACGTTTCCCCGAGTGACAAACTTAACATTTTAGGTATTGGAGTCGGCGGCCGTGGTAACGGAGTTCTAAAAGGTCTGGAAAGCCAAAATATCATTGGTCTTGCAGACGTAGACTGGAAGTACAGTGCAGGTACATTTAAACATTTCCCTAATGCTAAAACCTTCTACGATTACAGAAAAATGTATGACGAGTTAGGCAAATCGGCAGATGCAGTTATGGTAGCTACAGCTGACCATACTCATGCGCTTATAGCTAGTGAAGCCATCACTATGGGAAAACACGTTTATTGTGAAAAACCACTTACTCACAGTGTATACGAATCTCGTCTATTAACAAAATTGGCTGACAAACACAAGGTTGCTACTCAAATGGGTAACCAAGGGTCGTCAGGCGAAGGTGTTCGTAAAGCTTGCGAATGGATATGGAACGGCGAAATAGGTGAAATAACTAAAGTAGAAGCTTTCACTGACCGTCCAATCTGGCCTCAAGGATTAAATGTTCCTGAAAGAAGTGAAAAACCAGCTAAGACTTTAGACTGGAATCTATTCTTAGGACCTGCTAAATATCGTGAATACAATCCAATCTATACTCCTTGGAACTGGCGTGGATGGTGGGACTTCGGAACAGGTGCACTAGGCGATATGGCTTGTCATATCCTTCACCCTGTATTCAAAGGTCTTAAATTAGGATATCCTACCAAAGTACAAGGTAGCTCAACTCTATTATTGACAGATTGTGCTCCTTCGGCACAAATGGTGAAATTAACTTTCCCTGCTCGCGAAAACATGCCTAAGGTAGCCATGCCTGAAGTAGAAGTTTTCTGGTATGACGGAGGTTTAATGCCAATGCGTCCGGAAGGAATGCCTGCTAACAAAAGCTTAAATGATGATGGTGGTGGCGTTATTTTCCACGGAACAAAAGATACTCTTATCTGCGGATGCTACGGTAAAGACCCTTGGTTATTATCTGGCCGCACTCCTTCAGCTCCTAAAGTATTGAGAGAAGTGAAAGAATCTCATCAAATGGACTGGGTACGTGCTTGTAAGGAAGATGCATCGAGCCGTGTACAAACCGCTTCTCCTTTCAGCGAAGCAGGTCCATTCAACGAAATGGTTGTAATGGGAGTTCTTGCTATCAGACTACAAGGTCTTAACCAAGAATTACATTGGGATGGTCCGAACATGAGGTTTACAAATATTCCTGATAATGCTATGATCAGAACTGTTATTAAAGATGGTTTTGAAATCAAAGACGGTCACCCGACATTTAATAAAACTTGGACTGATCCTGTTAATGCACAAGCATTTGCTCAAGAATTGATTAAGCACACATATCGTGATGGTTGGAAACTTCCTGACATGCCATAATAAATTAAACAGTTAATAATAAATTAAATAAAAAAATGAAGAAAATTGTATATTCTTTGAGCTGTCTGCTAGCTGTAGGTGCTTTATCTAGCTGTAGTGGATCAGCAAATAAAGCTGCAACAGATGCTGCCGCAAGTGATAGTTTAAAAACAGAAAAAATGGGACCTGAATACACAGTTGTTGAAAACGCAACAGTAGACATTTCCGCTTATCCAAAAGACAAAGATGGCTTTATCACTATCTTTGATGGTAAAACATTTAACGGATGGCGTGGTTACGGAAAAGATCATGTGCCTAACAAATGGGCTATAGACAATGGCGCTATCAAGTTTAGCGGTTCAGGCGGTGGAGAAGCTCAAGACAAAGAAGGTGGAGATATTATCTTCGCTCACAAATTCAAAAACTTCGAACTTGAATTAGAGTGGAAAGTATCTAAAGGAGGAAACTCTGGTATCTTCTATCTAGCTCAAGAAATCCAAGCTAAAGATCCTAAAACAGGTGAGTTAAGAATGGAGCCTATTTATATTTCTTCTCCTGAATTCCAAGTATTGGATAATGCAAATCATCCGGATGCTAAACTAGGAAAAGACAATAACAGAATGTCAGCTTCATTATACGACATGATTCCTGCTGTACCTCAAAACCAAAAACCTTTTGGCGAGTGGAACAAAGCTAAGATCATGGTTTATAAAGGAACTGTTGTTCATGGTCAAAATGGCGTGAATGTTGTTGAATACCATTTGTGGACTCCACAATGGACAGAAATGCTTCAAGCTAGCAAATTCAGCGAAGAAAAATGGCCATTGGCATTCGAATTGCTGAATAACTGTGGTGGTCCTGACAGACAAGGATATATCGGATTCCAAGATCATGGTGATGATGTATGGTTCCGTAACATCAAAGTTAAAGTTCTAGACTAAATTTCTCTAACGAGATATATTTAAAATAAAATCAAATCTATGGAGATTCCATAGATTTGATTTTTATAATTACAATGAAGTTTTCATTAAGATCTTCAATATCATGAAAAAAAGTTTATTATACATTGCTGCACTATTACTTATATCGTCAGCATGTTCTTCCAAACAAGATGCATCTGCATCTACTGAGCAAGCTAAAGAAAAAAAGGAAATAGCATTGCAACTTTATTCTTTGCGTGATGACATACAGAAAGATTATGCAGGAACAATAAAAAAAGCCGGCGAAATGGGATTCACTGCTGTAGAAGCAGCAGGATACGGCGACGGCAAGTTCTATGGCAAAACACCTCAAGAATTTAAAGCTGACATAGAAAATGCAGGAATGAAAGTTTTATCTTCTCATACAACAAAGTCATTGACCGAAAAAGAATTAGCGACTAAAGACTTTTCAGAATCGCTAAAATGGTGGGATACTTGTATAGAAGCTCATAAAGCAGCAGGCATGGAATACATTGTAGCTCCATGGATGGAAGTACCTAAAACAATTAAAGATCTACAAACATATTGTGAGTTTTACAATGAAATCGGTAAAAGATGTAAAGCACAGGGTATGAAATTCGGTTATCACAACCACGACCATGAGTTCAAGAAAGTAGAAGACCAAGTTATGTATGATTACATGATTGAGAATACTGATCCTGAGCTTGTATTTTTCGAAATGGATGTATACTGGGTAGTAAGAGGTGCTCAAAGCCCTGTTGACTATTTCAACAAATATCCGGGACGTTTCAAATTACTTCATATAAAAGACAATAAAGAACTTGGCCAAAGTGGAATGGTTGGTTTCGATGCTATCTTCAAAAATACTGATGCTGCAGGCACAGAGTATTTAGTAGTAGAAGTAGAGAAATACAACTTCACTCCGGCAGAAAGTGTAAAACTTAGTTTAGATTATCTACTAAACTGCCCACTTGTAAAAACAAGTTACAGAAAATAAAACTCGCGAAATAGCAAAGATAGCAGATTATATCTGCTTCTTGATTTTTCATTTATCTTTTCAAATCTCCTCTTGTGGTTAACAAGGGGAGATTTTTATTATACCAATTACATTTTTTCTTATCTTGTTATTCTTTTCCAATAAGCTATTCCCATTATGGATCTTATATTATCATATAACGGAAAATTCTATTCTAATATACGTGGCAAAGCCGAAGGCACTAGTTACAATATCATCTATCAAGATGACAGCGAACGCGATTTTCAGCCTGATATAGAAAACTTGCTGAGTGACTTCGAAAAATCATTATCGGTATATGACGAAACATCTATCATATCCTGTGTAAACAGAAATGAGGATATAGAAGTAGACAATTATTTCTCTACCGTTTTTAACAGGGCTAAAGAAATAAGTAAGCTGACAGACGGAACTTTCGACATTTCCGCTGAACCTCTGTTTCGTATATGGGGATTCAGTTTTAAAGAAAGAGCTCCTATCAACACTGACGAACTTATCGATGTGCAACAATATATAGGAATGGATAAAATTCGCATGGAAAATAAACGAATTATAAAGTCACATCCCAATATAGTTTTAAATGCAAACGCAATAGCAAAAGGATATTCAGCAGATATAGTAGCCGACTTTATAGAGGAAAGAGGTGTAAGTAATTATCTTATCGAGATAGGTGGCGAAATACGAGTGAGTGGCCTAAATACCAGTGGTGAAGCCTGGCGCATAGGGGTGGACAAACCATCTGACAATAATCTTATACCCGGCCAAGATTTACAACTAATTCTACAAATTTCGGATAGAGGAATTGCAACATCGGGCAATTACAGACAATTTTATATAGAAAACGGACAGAAAATACCACATACGATTGATCCTCGAACAGGTTATCCGGTGAAACATAACCTATTATCTACAACTGTGGTTGCCTGCGATGCTTTAACAGCAGACGCTTTTGCTACGGCTTTTTTGGTGGTGGGAATTGATGTAGCTAAACAATGGGTAGATACATTCCCTTTCCTTGATGCACTCTTTATCTATGACGAAGATGGAAAGTATAAAGTACACTATACTACAGGCATGGAAAAATACATTTTATAACATTTCAATAAGGGAAAAAATTTATTAATTTAAAATATTTTATTAACTTTACTCCTAACTAGTTAATCATTAAAATATCATACTTATGGAAACTAATCGAAGAGACTTCCTCAAATTAGTTGGAGGAATTGCAGTCTTCAGTATCGTACCACGTCATGTGCTTGGGAAAGGTTTTATAGCACCAAGCGATCAATTAACAAAAGGCATTATCGGCACCGGAGGCATGGGTCGAGGTCATGTAGATTACGCCGGCACTCGCCTAGTTGCAGTTTGCGATGTAGATAAAAAGCATCTGGAATTGGGTAAACAATTGGTGAAAGATAATATTGCCGCCTACCATGATTTTCGTGATCTCATTCTAGATAAAAACGTAGATATTGTTCATATTGCAACTCCGCCACACTGGCACGGAATTATGTCTGTCGAAGCAGCTAAAGCAGGTAAAGATATTTGGTGCGAGAAACCCATGACACGTACTATCGGAGAAGGTAAACGTGTGATGGAAGCTATGAAACAATACGGACGTATATTCCGACTAAATACATGGTTCCGGTTCGAAGATCAGTTTTATGGTCTTGGTACCCCTGTCAAACCATTAAAGAAATTAGTACAAAGTGGCATGCTCGGCTGGCCATTGAAAGTTACCATAAGTAAACATACAGGTTTCGACTGGAAATTCTATTGGGTAGGAAAAGACTATCTTGAGCCTCAACCTGTGCCCGAAGAACTCGACTACAATATGTGGTTAGGACCAGCTCCTTATAAGCCATACAATGCTCACCGTGTACACCAAACATTCCGGGGATATTGGGATTATGATGGAGGTGGCCTAGGTGATATGGGACAACATTACATAGACCCCGTACAATACCTCTTAGGCAAAGATAATACCAGCCCTGTAAAAATAGAAGTAGATGCCCCTCAACAAGATCCCGATGCTGTCGGAACTTGGCGATCCATAACATATACCTATGAAGATGGATGCCAGATAGTACTATGGGGTGGAGATTACGGAGATCCCGATACTCCTTACATTGCAGGACCTGATGGCAATGTCTACAAGAATTTTGTATGTGATATTCCCAATTGGGAGCGAAAACTGGCTGACTTCCCTGAGCCTGATCCGCAAGAAACAGATTTTATAAAATGTGTGCATACCCGCCAACCGTTTGCCCTCAACGAGCAAAATGGATTCCGTTCGTGTACTGTAGTTAATCTGGGAGCAGTAGCTTTACGATTGAATCGGACGCTACATTTCGACCCTGTGAAACTGGAATTTATAAATGACGAAGCCGCTAATCGTTTACTCGATCAACCAATGCGCGCGCCTTGGAGTATTTAAGGTCACAGACCTATTTATTGCCCATCCAAGTATAACTATGATTGGTAGATATTACTTTAATATGAGACAATAAATACATCCTTTTACTTAATATCATACAAAAGAAATACAACATGAAAAAAATATATTCATTTATAGGAACTCTTTTGCTTTGTGGCACTATGGCATTGGCTCAATCGCCGACTAACCGAACATCCAAAACTATTGTTGCAGATGTTTTAGCTCAAATGCCAGCCGAAGAACAAGCAAATTATAACAAATTAATTAAAGACCTTAGTACTACCGGAGAACCGGGAGTATTACAATTAGTCAGCATGATGCATGCTCCCGGAAAAGGCAGTAATGCACAAGTAGAGTATGCCCTCAGCGGTTTGTCCCACTTTGTAATGGCTACAGGAGAAGACAACTCTCGATTAATTGTAGCCAATGCTTATCTAAAAGCCTTGGATCAGGTAAGCGAGCGTAAAACAAAAGCATTTATCATTCGTCAACTAGATGTAGTAGGCAAAGACGAAAGTATAGATAAACTTGCATCTTATCTTAGCGATGAATCGCTAAGTGCTCCTGCGGCTCAAGTTCTTGCTACCATAAACAGCGAGAAATCGAAACAAGCGTTATTCGCGGCTCTGAATACCAGCAATGGAAAACCGCAGATCGATATTGTAAATGCTTTAGGGTTCACCCAATCCACTCAAGCAGAACCAAAATTACTGACATTATTAGGTACAACTGATATTGACCTGAAAAAGGCAGTTTTGTATGCACTGGGCAGAACCGGAACGAAAGTTTCGTTGAAAGCATTAGCTGACGAAGCTTTAAAAGCAGGATATACTATGGATAAAGGCAATGGTAACGATGCCTATATCGCACTTATCAAAAGAGTTCTATCACAAGGTGATGTAAAAGATGCAGAAAAGGCAGCAACTAATCTATTGAAAGATGCAACTAAAGCTGACAAAACCCAAACTCGTGATGCAGCTTTGTACATATTGCTATCTATTCAAAAAGAGAATGGAATAAAATTAGTTTTATCCGCACTGAAAGACCAAGATAAAGCTTATCGCAATGCCGCTCTCATATATACTTCCGATTTTGCAAATCAGTCAACATACAATGAAATTGTAAAAGCAATAGCCAAAGTTAAAAATGATAATAAAATCGATATCATCAATTGGTTAGGACGTGAGAGCAGATGCCCTGTTAAAAATGAAATGATCCGAAAGGCAAATGCAGTAGAGGTACTTCAAGGAGAATTATACAACAGTGATTTTCAAGTACAGGAAGCAGCTGCATGGTCATTAGTTAGAATCGGGAATAAATCATCAATACCCAGCTTGGCGAAACTATTAACAAGTAGCAGTAAAGATGCTGTACTCTTGGGTCAAGGAGCATTAGCAAGTTTCGATGGAGATATAAGTCCTACTGTAGCTAGCGTAATCCCCACAGCACAAGATGCAGGAAAAATTGCAGCATTAGAGTTACTCGCTCTTCGCAACTCAACTCCAAATATGAGTATTGTACTCGAACAAACCAAATCAGAATCACCGGAAGTAAAAGCAGCAGCTTACAGCGCATTGAAATATGTTGTAACTGAAAAAGACCTTACAGGCTTATACACAATGCTTGAATCTGCTGATGCATCGGCTATTGCACCTCTTCAAGAAGCGGTAGTAAGTGCGGTTTCATTCAAGCCTAAATCTCAACAACAAGCAGAAGTCATCCGACAAATGCAAAAAGCAGGGGATAATAAAAAGCATCTTTATTATTCGGTTCTTGCTACTATCGGCGATGACTCTGTGTTAGATATACTTACAACAGGATTTAATAGCGGTAGGGGTGCAGCTAAAGATGCTGCGTTCGAAGCGCTTCTTCTTCGTAAGAATATAGAAACAGCCGATGTATTATATGCTATCTGTAAAGATACTGCATCCTCTGCATATTTCGACCGCGCTCTCGAAGCTTATATCAAACTGGTATCTAATCCTGCATATACAGGAGAGAACCGTTTATTAAGCTTAAAGAAAGCAATGGAAATAGCAAAAACAGATGCACAAAAGAATGCTATCCTTGCACAGGTTGGACGCACCAATACATTTTTAGGTTTGATCTTTGCAGGCGAATATCTAGATCAAAAACCGGTACAACAACGAGCAGCTCATGCTGTAATGAATATTGCATTAGAAAATAAAGACTTCACAGGAAAAAATGTAGAAGCATTATTGAATAAAGTAATTGAAGTTCTTGACAATCCTGATGCACAATATCAAAGAGAAGCTATCCGCAAACATCTGGCAGAAATGTCCAAAGAAGAAGGATATGTATCTTTGTTTAATGGAAAAGATCTGACGGGATGGAAAGGGTTGGTCGAAAATCCGATCGCACGTGCGAAAATGAAACCCGCACAATTAGCCAAAGCACAAGAAAAGGCTGACGAGCAAATGCGTAAAGACTGGAAAGTAGAAAATGGTCTATTGATATTTGACGGAAAAGGATATGACAACATTTGTTCTCAAAAGCAATACGGAGATATTGAAATGTATATAGACTGGATGCTCGACCCTGCTGGACCCGAAGCTGATGCAGGTATCTACCTGCGTGGCACACCTCAAGTACAGATGTGGGATATAGCACGCACAAACGTTGGTGCAGAAGTAGGATCAGGAGGCTTATACAACAACCAAAAGAACCCAAGCAAACCATTGAAGGTGGCAGACAACAAACTGGGTGAATGGAATACATTATACATTAAAATGGTAGGCGATCGTGTAACAGTTAAACTAAATGGAGAACTTGTTACAGATAATATTATCCTCGAAAACTTCTGGGATCGTTCCCAACCGCTTCCTGCCATAGAACAACTTGAACTACAGGCACACGGCAGCAAGGTTTATTACAGAGATATCTATGTGAAGGAATTGGAACGTACCGAACCATTCAAACTATCGGCAGAAGAGCAGAAAGATGGCTATAAGATACTATTCGATGGAACTAATATGCATGAATGGACCGGCAACACAGTAGATTATACAATGGAAGATGGAACTATCTCATTAGACCCAAGTAAAACTTATGGTGGAAATTTATTCACAAAAGATGAATATGGAAACTTTATATTCCGCTTTGAGTTTCAACTAACACCGGGAGCTAATAATGGATTAGGCATCCGAACTCCTATGACAGGAGATGCAGCTTATGTAGGCATGGAATTACAAATACTGGATAATGATGCTCCTATCTACAGTGATCTTGAAGAATATCAATATCATGGTTCCGTATATGGCATTATGCCTGCTAAAAGAGGGTATTTGAAACCTGTTGGAGAATGGAACTATCAGGAAGTGATAGCTAATGGCGATCAAATCAAAATAACATTAAACGGAACGGTAATTCTAGATGGTAATTTGAAAGAAGCAACTAAAAATGGAACAGTCGATAAGAAAGAACATCCGGGTTTATTCAATAAGAAGGGGCACATCGGATTTCTGGGACATGGTTCGCCTGTTAAATTCAAAAATATTCGCATCAAAGAATTGAAATAAAGAAAAATACCAAATAAATAAAAAAGAGGATTTTTAGTAGAAATCCTCTTTTTTATTTGAAATATCTTTAGTTTTAATTGACCATCAAATCTAAAACTCTTTCATATCCCCATTTCTCTTCAACCTCTTCATCAGAAGTAAAGTTATTTTGCCAATTAAAATCTTGTATAGCAATTCTTCGGGAAGCGGCACCATTCCATTCTACATTAAATCCGGCAGCTTTGAAAGCAGCAACGACTTTATTTCCAATGATAATGGCTTCTTTATCATTATTCTCTTTGGCACCATAAAAACCAATATTGAGAATACCTTCTTCTATTACCCGTTCTAGATCTTGTCCATGATAATAGCAATAACCGATTGGCTTAGTACCCGCATCTTCAATATCTTTCCATATATCTTGAGCATCATATACAGCATCAGCCGTATCATAACCTGCATTGTGCAATGCAACTATTTTTTCGCGACAAAGATTGTCGAATACTTCATGTAAACGTTCAGTATCTGTAGGGTGTTGCCACGATTTGCTAGCAACAACATTCTTTTCATACTCACGTTTAACGTTTTCATTCACCCATTCTTCTGAGATCTCACTCCCCCACCCTTCGTCTTCAACGGCTTCGAGTGTTTCAGCAATTATATCTTCCAGGGATAGAAATCCTGATTTTATACTAACTAGGAAATGATCGCGAAGATATTTCTCATTTTCTGTCATAGTCTAAAAATTTGAAAATGTTTATATGTTATAATAAATACAATAATTTTTAATCTTAATCTAAACGCATAATATTAGCACCAAGCTGATTGAGACGAACATCGATATTCTGATATCCTCTGTCTATTTGCTCCACATTATGAATAGTACTCTTACCATCGGCACACATAGCTGCTATAAGCAATGCTATACCGGCACGAATGTCCGGCGATGTCATCATAGTAGCACGCATGGCACGTTTTCCCATACCAATAACTGTTGCACGATGCGGATCGCAAAGAATAATCTGAGCACCCATATCTATCAGTTTATCTACAAAAAACAAGCGACTTTCAAACATCTTCTGATGTATCAGCACACTACCTCTTGCTTGTGTAGCTACTACCAGCAACACACTGATAAGGTCGGGAGTAAGCCCCGGCCATGGAGCATCTGCTATTGTAAGAATAGAGCCATCGATAAATGTATCTATTACGTACTCATCTTGTGCCGGAATGAAGATATCATCGCCACGTCTTTCCAATTGAATACCAAGTCGGCGGAAAGTATCGGGAATAATACCCAATTCGTCGTAAGCAGCATCTTTTATAGTCAGCTCAGAGCCTGTCATTGCAGCCATTCCGATAAAACTACCTATCTCAATCATATCAGGCAGAATACGGTGTTTCGCACCGGATAGTGTTTTTACTCCTTCGATACGCAATAAATTAGAGCCAACACCTGTAATCTTCGCCCCCATTTGATTCAACAACTTACTTAGTTGCTGAATATAGGGTTCACAAGCTGCATTGTAGATCGTAGTTTCACCTTCTGCAAGAACAGAAGCCATCAATATATTTGCAGTACCTGTTACCGAAGCCTCATCAAGAAGCATATAGGTACCGACTAATCTATCAGCTGAAATATTATATATCTGCGTTGCATCGTCATAATCGAAATTTGCTCCAAGCTTTTGGATACCGATAAAGTGAGTATCCAATCGGCGGCGACCTATTTTGTCACCACCCGGCTTAGGAAGCAAAGCACGACCAAACCGAGCTACAAGAGGGCCTATTATCATTACCGAACCACGTAAAGAAGCGCTCTTCTTCATAAACTCAGGACTCTGTAAATAGTCTATATCCACATTTTCTGCTTTGAACGACCAAGCCCCTTCATTTAGCCTTTTTGTTTCCACACCCATGTCGCTTAATAAAGCAATCAGGTTATTAACATCTAATATGTCAGGAATGTTTTCGATCACCACCTCTTCGGGTGTAAGTAAAACGGCACAGATAACCTGTAACGCTTCATTTTTTGCTCCCTGCGGGATTATTTCTCCATTGAGGCGACAACCTCCTTCTATAATAAACGATGCCATAATCTTTTATAAAATTTATTGATTAGAATATTCTTACTTCGGGTTCCAAGTGAATATCAAATGTATCTTTCACTGCACCTTGAACCTCGCGCATAAAACGAAGAATTTCGTTTCCATCCGATGAACCGTAATTAACGATTATCAGTGGTTGATTAGGATATGTACCTATATTACCCACTCGCTTACCTTTATATCCCGACTGATCTATCAAGAATGCGGCAGAAGTTTTTACCGTACCATCTTTCTGCGGAAATGCAGGCAAAGCCGGGTAATCAGCTAATATTTCGTTTGCCTGTTCCGAAGTTATACATGGATTTTTAAAGAAGCTTCCACAATTGGGCAATACTTTTTCATCGGGTAATTTACGTTGGCGAACACGTATTACAGCCTCCCGAACATCTTTAATCGTTGGCTGTTCTATAGCTTCGAGTTCTTTATTCAGATCGAAATATTTCGGTAAATAATTGAATGTACGTTTCAAATGGAATACAACTGAAACAATAATATATTTATTTGTTCTCTTAAAAACACTGTCTCTATAAGCAAATTCACACTCTGCGTTAGAGAAAGAAAGAACCTCCCCTGTGTTAATATCTACTGCAATAACCTCGTGAATACAATCTTTCACTTCTGCACCATAAGCTCCTATATTTTGTACAGGAGATGCCCCCACTGTTCCGGGGATATAGGACAGATTCTCGAGTCCGGCAAAACCGCCATCAACACAATAAGCAACAAAGGTGTCCCAATCTTCGGAGGCCATAACCTCTATAAAAACGTCTTCATCTTCTTCCTCCTCATCAGACACTTCGCGGAGTCCTTTTATATCGAGACATACAGCCAGTCCGTCAAAATCTTTTGTAAAGAAAAGGTTGCAACCTCCTCCTATTATCAATTTTTGCTCGTTAGGATAATCTGATAAACACTGGCGAAGTTCGTCTACACTTTGTGGACGACAAAAAATCTTAGCTACAGCTTCTGTTTTAAACGAATTATAATCTTTCAGCTGGGTTTGCCTATAATATTCCATAATGGGGATTAACTTTTCTTTTTCTTTATAAACCAAACAATCATGGCTATAACAGCCAGTCCACCTATTACAGACAGAATAACCAGCCAATGTTTGAGTATGAATTTTATTACTATAATCAATATAACAACAGCGAGGACTATACCTATTATTTGTATAACCTTACGAATTGTCGCTTTTCTTTTAATCGAAGCGAGTTCCTCTTCACTAAGAGTTGCTATTTCGGGTTCAGCATTTACATTTATGAATGTGGTCGACACCGTTTCGGTTTCAGTCGGCGTTTGGGTTTCTATTATTTCCTCTTCAATCTCGGGGATTTCAGTATTGAACGAATTTTCTTCCGTTTCTTCGTAAGCAACATATCCTTCATTCGTTTCTTCTTCGGGCAGCAATAAAGGTTTAACCTCCTCGTAGTCTACATCCTCAGGCAAATAATTTTCGGGCGCCTTTTCTACAATAACTTCAATTATACGATTTTCGACCTTCGGCAAATCCAATTCCCGATTATCTTCAATTATTGGCTCCTTAGGGGAATCAACAACCGGCTCCGATACTTTTTCTTCTATAGTCTGAATCGGCTCGCTTTTAATATGCTCATTGCCATTATAAGCTAACCGAATTACGGAATCGACCCGTGATGAAGCGACCTTTGTATCAAAATCGCCGTCATTTACCATTTTGATTAGCTCATCCTCTATCAAAGGATATTTGGTCATTAATGTTTGACACGCATTGGCGAAATCACGAAAGCGCTGTATTTTTTCAACTTTTGCTTTTACATCATCACCACTTAGAGATGTAACATCTAATATTTTATCTGCTAGAATAGCCTTTAGTCGTTCCATAAATTTAGAGGAAAGATAATATTTTGGTTATCGGTTTAAATACATTTGTTCGTAATATTTCATATAATCTCCGGACGTAACCTCTTCTACCCATGTCTGATTGTCAAGATACCAATAAATAGTCTTTACAATACCTTTGTCGAAAGTAGTTTCGGGGAGCCATCCTAATTCTTTAGAAATCTTAGCCGGATCGATAGCATAACGGTGATCATGACCTTGACGATCTTTCACAAACGAAATTAAATCATTATTTATCCAACTGATATCAATAGTTCCGTCTGCAGCTATTTCTTTTTTCTTAAGCACCTCTCTGTATTTTGGTTCTTTTTCTAAAATATCGTGTATGGTAGATATAACAAGTTTTACTATATCAATGTTCTTCTTTTCGTTATGCCCACCTATATTATAAACCTCATCGACACGCCCCCGATGGAGAACTGCATCTATCGCTTTACAGTGATCTTCAACATACAGCCAATCTCTGACATTACTGCCATCACCATATACAGGCAGTTGTTTACCTTCCAAAATATTACGAATAATAAGAGGAATCAGTTTTTCCGGAAAATGATACGGCCCGTAGTTATTCGAACAGCGAGTTATATTTATCGGCATCTTGTAAGTTTCGGCATAAGCCTTAACAATCAGATCACCACCTGTTTTTCCTGCACTATAGGGCGAACGCGGATCGAGAGGCGTAGTTTCAGTAAAATAACCCTCATCACCCAACGAACCATAAACCTCATCTGTAGAAACTTGGAGATACTTTACGCCTTCGCGCCAGAGAGGATAGTTATTATCATCTTTACCTACTGTCCAATATTTTTTTGCTGTATCTAACAGATTTTGAGTTCCCAGAACATTTACCTGAAGAAACAATTGCGGGTTTTCGATACTACGATCGACATGACTTTCCGCTGCAAAATTTACAACATAGTCAATCTCGTAATCTGAAAACACCTTCTCGGTAGCTGCTCTATCACAAATGTCACCTTTTACAAAAACGACACGAGGATCTTTAAGTTCTTCGGAAAGTGTACCCAAATTACCCGCATATGTAAGTGAATCAAAAATGATAAGTTTTGCATCAGGATGTGCAGCCAGCATATGCTTAACAAAATTCGAGCCGATAAAACCGGCACCACCCGTTATAAGATAAGTCATGTATTTTAATCTGTTATATTTCTACATTTTAATTAGTAAATACAAAAATAAGAAAAAAACTATATCAAGAGTCCTTTACGATGTATTTATCACGTAAATCTTATTAAAAGTGAAAAATTACAAAAATAGGAGACATCAAACTGACAAAAAGACAAAAAAAACACTATATTTGCATCAAATATAAACCATAACAAGATATTTAATGAAATCAGAAGAAGTATTAGCGCAATTAAAACGCAGATTTCCAAACGAGCCGGAATATCATCAAGCGGTACACGAAGTATTAGAATCTATCGAAGAAGTCTATAACCAACACCCGGAGTTCGAAAAAGCAAACCTTATCGAGAGACTATGTATTCCCGATCGCATGTTTTCTTTCCGTGTTACATGGGTAGACGACAAAGGACAAGTCCACACCAATATGGGTTACAGAGTGCAACACTGCAACGTGATAGGACCATACAAAGGTGGCATCCGTTTTCATGCATCCCTAACTCCTTCTATTCTTAAATTCTTAGCTTTCGAACAAACATTCAAAAATTCACTTACTACTTTGCCTATGGGTGGTGGTAAAGGCGGATCGGACTTTAGCCCTAAAGGCAAATCTTCTGCTGAAATCATGCGATTCTGCCAAGCGTTTGTAACTGAATTATGGAGACACATCGGCCCTGATACCGACGTTCCTGCAGGAGACATAGGCGTGGGTGGTCGCGAAATTGGTTATATGTTCGGTATGTACCGCAAATTAACCCGCGAATTTACAGGAACCTTTACTGGTAAAGGTTTAACATTTGGTGGCTCGTTGATTCGCCCTGAAGCAACCGGCTATGGCAATGTTTACTTCCTTCTTGAAATGCTAAAAACAAGCAATATCGACATTAAAGGTAAAAAATGTCTAGTTTCGGGATCAGGTAATGTTGCTCAATACACTTGTGAAAAATTAATAGAACTAGGAGCAATACCTGTAAGTTTATCAGACTCCGACGGATATATATATGACGAGAATGGTATTACAATGGAAAAATTGGAATACGTAAAAGAGCTGAAAGAACTTTACAGAGGCCGTATCAAAGAATATGCTGATACTTACGGCTGTAAATATGTACCAAATGCTCGTCCTTGGGCAGAAAAAGCAGATATCGCTTTACCTTCGGCCACTCAAAACGAACTGAATGGCGAAGATGCTAAGAAACTAGTCGCTAATGGAGTTATAGCTGTATCGGAAGGTGCAAACATGCCATCTACTCCGGAAGCTATTGAGGTATTCCAAAGTGCAAAAATACTTTATGCACCGGGCAAAGCTGCCAATGCAGGAGGTGTTTCTGTTTCGGGATTAGAAATGACTCAAAACTCTGAAAGAATCAGCTGGTCGACTGAAGAAGTAGACAATAGATTGAAGTCTATCATGAAGAATATCCACGAGAACTGTGTTAAATATGGCACACAACCCGATGGATATGTAAACTACGTGAAAGGTGCAAATATTGCCGGATTTATGAAGGTAGCTAAAGCTATGATGGCTCAGGGTATCGTATAAATTATATTTAGTTAATGAATAAAAAGTTGCTTGTGGTTCACAGGCAACTTTTTTTATTCTTCGATAAATCGCAGACTCTCTACGTTTTCGAGCTTACTTACCAACTCTTTATATTTACCTTTTCGGATAGACAGAATCATTAAGCAATCCATATCATATTCCTGTTTCACTATTGTTGGTTCTAAATCCTTTACGATCTTCATCACATCATTCATAAAAGGATATTCGAAACCAAAAGCGACAGTACAATCGACAGTCTTTTCTATTATTTCAGCCGAAGCAATCGCTTCCGCAGCAGCTTCGCGATAAGCAACAATCAAGCCGCTTGTACCAAGTTTTATACCACCAAAATAGCGTATTACAACAACAAGAATATCTGTCAGATCATTCGAATTGATTTGCCCCAAAATCGGCTTACCAGCAGTACCCGAAGGTTCGCCATCATCGTTCGACCTGAAATTATCACGATCTGCACCAAGCATATACGCCCAACAGACGTGGCGTGAATCATAATATTCTTTCCGATACTTGTCAACAGTCATTTTCACCTCTTCCACTGTAGATACAGGTATGGCATAAGCAATAAACTTGCTCCGCTTTTCTGTATAAATAGCCTTCGATATATCGCTGATTGTTTTAAAAGTATCTTCCATAAAGTACAAAGATAATAAGGAATTTGCAGAAACTCATCAGCTACTCGCCCTAGGTGCATAGAAGATAATGCAAACACCAACTAATGCGACTATCGCACCGATAATATCGTAACGGTCGGGTTTAAAACCATCGACAGACCATGCCCACAACAACGATAACACGATGAAAATCCCGCCGTAAGCTGCATATACACGTCCGAAGGTTGCCTCTTGAAAAGTTGCAACAACTCCATAGAGAGCAAGTATTAAGCCACCCAGCACGCCATACCACAAGGGTTTTTCTTCTTTAAGCCAAAGCCAGATAAGATAACCGCCACCTATTTCGCAAATACCAGCCAGAATAAAAAACAGTAATGATTCTAGAACTATCATTTATCTTGATTTTTAAAATGAAAACAAACTATTTATGTAGATTCAAAGACAAATGTACTAGATATTGAAGAATACCGTTCAGATAGTTGACAGGAAAATAGGAATTGATTTATTATGTTTTCTAATATTCAAAAGTCAGCTTAAGAGATATACCGTTGTATTTTTCGTCCAACGTGACAAACTTAGAGGGGTCTATTGTCGACCGTTCATCAAACTTTGCACATTGCAGTGTATAACCCAGCCCAATATTGAAAGCTACTTTATCATTTTTACTAAAACTTACTCCAAAGGAACTACTTACATAATAGCCCCTACCCCCAAAGAACGAATATCCGCCTTTCACATCCCAGAATGGTGTAGTGCCTTCATCCAAAAAATTAATACGGGGGTTGATAAATAGTGGTAAAGACGATTCTTTTTTATTAAGCGATAAATTATAACCGACACCTAAACCCAGAAAAAAGATCGGATTGAATTGGTATCCATGCGAAGAAATAATTTCAAAACGATTATTCTTAACATTACCAACTCCGTGAGTATATCCATAATCGATAAATCCCCGATAACCAGATATATCCCTATTCCATTCCCGTCTTCGGTGCTTGGGTCTCGGAGGAGTCCAAAAAGTAAGATCTCCCGTATCTTCTTGGCTTCGCATGCCGGATTGAACAGGAGTGGGAACACTCATTTCGGGAACACTGACCCTATCATTTTTCAAATTCTGATGCAAATTCTCATTGTTCAGCAAGTCAGAATAACTATCAGTTAGTGGGTTTAAGTCAGGCTGTGCTTGGCTATTTACACTATTTTGCAAACTAAGATTCTGTTTATTACTATTATATTCTTTATTATCAGCAGACTCATTACTACCAGAGGCAGGCGCAGAACCTCTAATTACTTTCTCTACTTCAAATTTCTGAAATGTTTGTACCGTTTCATTTTTTGTAGTTTCATCTATTACTTTTATCGTTAAAACACCAAGTTCATCTTTGATTATAGTCCCGCTTACAACTTCTTTATTTTTCAGATATATCACATCCTTCAATTTATTATTAACACCTTGTCCTTTTACAGGTAGAAGCTGAAGCAATACAACAGATAAAAGCAAAATAGATTTTCGTAGCATAGTATTAGAATGTAATGGTGTAAATATTATAATCTTCCCTATTAGGTTAAACGGAATTAATCCCACAAATATTACGAGAAAGTTTTTTTTACATGAAAATACCTTTATAAAAACGCTGTAAAATAGATATTTAAATAGAGACATGCAATCAATTCCTACAATTTAAGAGGTTATATAAACAAAAAATTGATTATCATTCCGACATTATTTTCAAAATCAAATAACTTTAAAGATTACGTCCTTTCACCTTGATCCAATTAGATTTTTCTAGTAATCTGCGCGATAATTGAAATTCCATAATAGCATATTGTTATCTGCCGATTTTCATATTTTTGATTATATCATTCAGTTCAAATTGAGTTTTCTTAATGTATATATCTCCTGATTCGAAAATCCAAAGAGTTTTTTCATCTCTGTTATCTATAAAAAGATAGCTTGTATTCTCATATCCAACTATCAGACAATTCATCAATTCATTAAATGGTATTTCGTCCTCAATCCATTCTTTCAATTCTTCTGGAACAGATTTTAGAAATCCTGCTATCGATTTTATTTGCAAATATGCCTCATTATTTATATTCACTTTCTCACATAATTCAGATAGAGTGTATAGCCTAAATTTATTTCGCCCCTCTATTATTGAAACTTCCAAGGTCGAATTTTTCTTAGAGAGAAAATCAATGTAACCAGTAATAAGTTTAATATTTTCATTTCTCAGAATATCAAGTGCTTCTTTTTTAGTTTTGATTTTTTTCGTAACCTCTTTTTCATTAGGATTATCATACATTGCAGTTTCTTCCCATTTAATAGGATTGAATTGAATTTGTGTTTTACATTTTGGACAATGAATAAACATAAATGCCATTCCTTTACTTATAGCATCATTTACAAAATCAGAATCATGCTTAGATAAATCTTTAACATTGAAAGTTTCTCCACAAAACCAGTAATAAGGACATTTTATATCTTTCATATGAGATCATGATAATTTAATTATTGGCGTTCATTATTAGCATTTATCTTTCAACTCTCATATAATGGATATTAATAATTAAGTGTCTATCTCTAATAATTTTGTAAGCCTGTATTCTTTACAACGGTATTAATCCGCAATGTCAAAATTAATTGTTTTTTCTTTTAAAATAACAACTTCCATCTCCTTTCGGCTTGAATATTGCTTTTATATAACAAATCCAATACATAATAGCTAATGTACGCCTAACAGTCCTGTTGAAGGATGCCAAATTTAGTTGTATGGATGTGAAGGGCAATCTAATTAAACACACCAACCAAATGATAGTCAATAAACTAAATACATTACAATGCATTACCGACATGTACAATAACAAAAAATTGGTTGTCATCCCGACAACCAATCTTCACTTCTAACCATAAATCTAATACCATGAAAAATACAGTACAAATATAAGCACACTTTTCAAAATACCAAAATCAAAAAGACATAAAAAATAATATTTTAACAGAAATATAACATCTGCAACAATATTATATATACATAATGATCATATAACATATTTTAATACAGATTATTTTCAAATTAATAACAATATCTTAACATACTCAAAAACTTTATGGCATCATTTTTGTTTGAATAATATAAAGATAATTAATAAGGCTAAATTCAAAAATTGAATTGGAAATTAATCTTATTTTTGTAGAACGATAACAGAAACACCAAATAAGACGGTTATGGAAAATAATTTTTCACAAAGAGTTCGCAAGATCATGACTTATAGTCGTGAAGAAGCGGGACGTCTTCAAACCAACTATCTTGCGCCCGAACATTTGATGCTAGGTATTCTCCGTAATGGAGAAGGACTTGCAATTCAGGCATTGAATGATTTTGGGATTAATCTGGTTGAATTGAAAGCTAATATAGATGCAAATATATTGAAACAACAAGAAGACGTGTATCCTAACAGTGAGGTTGTATTAAGCAAAAGCACCGAGAAGATACTAAAAATGAGTATACTGGAAGCCAGATTGACTAAAAGTCAGGAAACAGACTCTGAACATTTATTATTGGCGATATTGAAAGATCATGACAATATTGCTGCAATTTTATTAGAACATTATAACATGGATTACAACGGAACATATACATATATTAAAAGTGTAAGCGATATGCTGCACAAAAATCAGTCTCCCCGAATGGGTGCTGATTTTACAGAAGATGACGATGATGACGAACCAATGAACTCTGGCGGAAGCGGCAGCGTTGGTACGCAACAACCTCGTCAGGCTACTGATACCCCTGTGCTCGATAACTTTGGCATAGATATGACAAAGGCTGCATTGGAAGATAAACTAGACCCGATTGTCGGTCGCGAAAAAGAAATAGAACGTTTAGCGCAGATACTTAGCCGCCGCAAAAAGAATAACCCTATACTTATCGGTGAACCGGGAGTGGGTAAATCGGCTATAGTAGAAGGCTTAGCTTTGCGCATTACACAAAAGAAAGTTTCTCGTGTATTGTTCGACAAGCGTGTTATCGCCCTTGATATGGCATCTGTTGTAGCAGGTACAAAATATCGCGGACAATTCGAAGAACGTATCAAGGCTATACTGAACGAACTATCTAAGAATCCGAATATCATCTTATTTATAGATGAAATACATACCATTGTGGGTGCAGGTGGCGCAACAGGTTCGCTTGATGCCGCAAATATGCTGAAACCTGCTTTAGCACGTGGTGAGATACAATGTATCGGTGCGACTACTTTAGATGAATATCGCAAGAACATCGAAAAAGACGGTGCTTTGGAACGTCGTTTCCAAAAAATAATCGTAGAGCCTACAACTGCCGAAGAAACATTGCAAATACTCCATAACATAAAAGAACGTTATGAAGAACATCACAATGTAAAATATACAGAAGAGGCACTCGAAGCTTGTGTGAAACTGACTGACAGATATATTACAGACCGTAATTTCCCTGATAAGGCAATAGATGCTTTAGATGAGTCGGGTTCTCGTATGCATATTGCAAACATACTCGTTCCTAAAGTGATTGAAGATCTGGAAGCAGAACTGAAAGATGTTATAGAGCAAAAAACCGAAGCTGTAAAAGCTCAAAAATACGAATTGGCCGCCAGCTACCGAGACACTCAACGTCAATTAATGGCTAAGCTGGAAACTGAAGAAACTGCTTGGAAAAATCAGTTGAAGGAACAACCCGAAACAGTGGATGCAGAAAAAGTAGCGGAAGTCGTTTCTATGATGTCGGGTATTCCGGTGCAACGTATCGGTGAAGCCGAAGGCGTGAAACTGGTAGGCATGAAAGAAAGCCTGAAAGCGACTGTTGTCGGTCAGGACTCGGCTGTTGAAAAAATAGTGAAAGCTATTCAACGTAACCGAATTGGATTAAAAGACCCTAATCGCCCTATCGGAACATTTATGTTCCTTGGACCGACAGGTGTAGGTAAAACCCACTTGGCTAAGATGATTGCAGAACAATTGTTCGATTCGGCTGATTCTCTTATACGTATAGATATGAGTGAATACATGGAGAAATTCAATGTATCTCGCTTAGTCGGAGCACCTCCGGGATATGTAGGATATGAAGAAGGCGGATTGATGACCGAAAAAGTTCGTCGCAAACCGTATTCCGTAATCCTGCTGGATGAGATAGAAAAAGCGCATCCGGATGTTTTCAATCTATTACTTCAAGTAATGGATGAAGGCCACCTAACTGATAGTCAAGGTCGCAAGATCGATTTCAAAAACACGATTCTGATAATGACATCGAATGTAGGTACCCGCCAATTGAAAGATTTTGGTGGAGGTATCGGATTCAACAAAATGTCGACAGCAGACAAGGAATACTCGAGAAGTGTATTGCAAAAAGCATTGAATAAAACATTCTCTCCTGAGTTTCTGAACCGTGTGGATGATATCGTTACATTCGATCAATTAGACAAAACATCAATTGACAAGATTATCGATATCGAGCTTAGAACATTCTACAAGCGTATGGATGAACTGAACTACAAGATTGAGATCTCACAAGAGGTTAAAGACTTCCTTTCCGACAAGGGCTATGATGTTCAATTCGGCGCTCGTCCGTTGAAACGTGCAATTCAAAATTATGTAGAAGACGAAATTGCAGAATTGATACTTTCAGGCATTGTTAAAGAAGGTGGTACAATAACCTTTGCAATAGACAAAGAGAAAGATAGATTAATAGCAACTGCTAAATAAAAGCAAAAATTATATGTAAAAATTCCCCCGAAAATAGATTTCGGGGGAGTTTTTTTATGGGATATATTCTTTCGTGCTTTGCCGTTTCGAAACATAACAGATTCCTCCTCTCAGTTCGGAATGGCAGAAAGACCGGATTTGCTCTTTTTACAAATTTCTTAAGTGTCTTAGCACTTCTTCTTTCAAAACGATTACTTTCAATGGAATCGTAGAGTATGCTTTTTGGAAATCGGGATTATCATCCAATCGACTATGACGACGAACAAACTCCTCCAGTGGCATATCATCAGTGTATCCTTCAAAAATCGATCTTTTCGCTATTTTTGCCTTATCGACTAACGATGCAATATCTTTCAGTGTCGGAACAAGAGAAAGTGTTTCTACAACAGTCCCTATTTGCTGAAAATCAAGAGACACAGCAAAATCATCCGATTCGACAACCCCAAGCCATTGTAAAACAATGCGTAGATTCTCTTTTGTCAACCCCTCAATCACTTTATAATTTTCATCATAAAGAGCATCTCTGATACTCGACACAGTCCTATTAAAATCGAATTTTTCAGTCTCATAATATGCTGCCGCCATTTTAGAGTCACAACCTGTCAATTCACAAATCTCGCTTATCGATTTTGCTTTAAATAAAGCAGCACAGAGGGCAACATCACCATTATTTACCTTCAACAACTGCATAGCTTCCCCCATTGGCACAGGGACAATATTTCGTAATTCCTTTATTTTACCAGTCATATTTTATTCATTGATAATGCAAAGATAGAAAAGTAAAATTCATTATCTTTACAAGAAACGAGCTAATTATGGATAAATTCGACATTCAGTCAGTGTCTTATAACGACACTAAAGGCAAAAAGTTTGATTATGCAATCTTACCGTGGGGAGCCACCGAACCTCACAATTATCATCTGCCATTCCTTACCGATTGCTACCTCGCACACGATGTATCAGTAGATGCTGTAAGAAAAGTTTATGAGCAATCCGATTTGAAAGGGATGATACTGCCAACGATTCCGCTGGGCACGCAAAATACCGGTCAACGAGAATTACCTTTCTGTCTGCACACCCGTTATGAAACACAGAAAGCAATACTGACCGACATTGTGGCTTCTCTCGATTATCAGGGAATACATACTTTAATAATAGTAAACGGACATGGGGCAAATAATTTTCGGAATATGATTCGTGATCTGGCTGTCGATTTTCCGAATTTCTTTATTGTTGTAGCCGATTGGTTTAAGGTTATATCTCAAACAGGTTATTTTGAAGAAACTGACGATCATGCAGGAGAAATGGAAACATCGGTCTTAATGCATTATCGCCCCGACTTAGTAGATTTGTCTGTAGCCGGAGACGGCACCTACAAACCATTCAAAGCTCAGACTTTACGGGAAGGTATAGGATGGACACCTCGCAATTGGGCTAAAGTTTCGGAAGACACAGGAGTTGGCAACCCTCATAAATCAACAGCAGAAAAAGGGAAGAAATTTGCTGATGCTGTCAGTGATAAACTAGCACAGTTATTTATAGAAGTAGCTAAGGGTGATATATATTGAATTTTAATAAATAGTTAACCTGTCATCCCGAAACGAAGTGAGGGATCTTAACTCTCTTTGTTTTAGAGTAAACAGATCCCTCACTTCGTTTCGGGATGACAGAAGCGAGTATTATGCCCCTTCCTAGGGGAATAGCTTCAAGCTCATATTATTTATTAGCTTGAATATCAGCTCAATTTATGTATAACCAATCCCGAACGAAGTTTCGGTTCGAACCATGTTGTTTTAGGGGGCATAATATTTCCCGAATCGGCAATATCCATCAATTGTTTCATCGTAACAGGATATAAAGCCAACGCCAATTTCATTTCGCCACTATCTACGCGCTGTTTTAACTCATCGAGACCTCTTATTCCACCTACGAAATCAATCCGCTTGTCGGTTCGCAAATCTTTAATACCTAATATTTCATCAAGAATATATTTTGAAGAAATAGTAACATCCAGTACTCCGATCGGATCATTATCGTCGTATGTATCAGAGTTAGCTGTCAGCGTGTAACATTTACCATCCAGATAAATAGAAAAATGATGCAATCCCGCAGGAGGCACAATATCAGTACCCTTTTCTTCCACAATAAAATGTTCCCCTAATTTGTTCAGAAATTCGGAAACACCCAATCCATTAAGGTCTTTCACCAAACGATTGTAATCGATAATATTTAATTGACTATCAGGGAAACAAACAGCCATGAAGTAATTATATTCTTCTTTCCCCGTATGATTCGGATTTTGTCTTGCTTTTTCAGCACCAACCAAGGCAGCCGCAGCCGATCGGTGATGACCATCAGCTATATATAAAGAGGGTATCGAAGCAAATAGTTCTGTTATTCTAGCAACATCTTCCCGATCGTTTATAATCCAAAAATGATGTCCGACACCATCGGATGCCACAAAGTCATATTCGGTAGGAGTAGATATTATTCGCGTCATTATAGCTCCTAGTTCTTCGTTATCAGGATAAGCAAAGAATACCGGTTCTATATTCGCATCATTCACTCGGACATGCATCATTCTATCCTCTTCTTTATCCTTGCGAGTCAGCTCATGTTTTTTGATATTATCTGTCATATAGTCCTCGATATGTGAGCAAACAACCAAGCCATATTGGGTATTGCCATTCATTGTCTGGGCATAAACATAATAATTTTCGTCTTCATCCTGTACCAACCAACCGTTCTTTTGGAACTCGTTAAAATTCTGAACGGCACGATTGTAAACATCGGGATGATGTTCATCGATATACTGATCAAAATCTATTTCGGGTTTAATTATACGATACAATGATTTCTCATTTCCCTCTGCTTCCAAACGAGCCTCAAGAGAACTCAAAACATCATAGGGGCGGCAAACTACTTTCTCTACGATATTTTTGGGAGGACGTATTCCTCTGAATGGTTTTATAATAGCCATAATCTATGCGTGTTTTATATTGATTAACAGGTTATTTTCATTATACACAAATATATAAAAACAATTGAATTGATAAGGTTTTCCGACATCAAATATGCAAAATATTTAAAATGCAAATTTGATAAAATCATTAAAATGAAGAACATATTTATTCATAATGCAACGGCATTCGGATATAATTAGTAAATTTGAAACCTTATTACAACAGTGAATATTTATTTGCCATACTGTCAGATTATAAGACACTTTGTGCATGGCATTTATTTAAACAATAAAAGGTCTCCGACCCTAAAAAAACCAAATGAAGAATATTAATTTCTAATTTTTATCACATGAAGAAATATAATTTTAGTGCAGGTCCATCTATCTTACCACAACAAACTATTGAAGAAACAGCTAAAGCTATTCTTGACTTCAACGGCTCTTCTCTATCGTTAATGGAAGTAAGCCATCGAGGCAAAGATTTTCAATTAGTGATGGACGAAACTATTGAATTATTTAAAGAATTGTTAGAAATACCGGCAGGATATTCTGTTATCTTCCTTGGCGGAGGTGCAAGCCTTCAATTCTGCATGGTACCATTTAATTTACTGGAAAAGAAAGCTGCTTATTTAAATACAGGTACTTGGGCAAGCAAAGCTCTTAAAGAAGCTAAACTATTCGGCGAAGTAGTAGAAGTTGCTTCTTCTAAAGCCGATAATTTCAGCTATATCCCTAAAGATTATGTAATCCCTACAGATGCCGATTATTTTCACATCACAACTAACAATACAATCTTCGGAACTGAATTACATACCGATCTGGACTCTCCGGTGCCATTGGTAGCCGATATGTCTTCCGATATATTCTCTCGTCCGATAGATGTTTCTAAATATGCTTTGATCTACGGTGGCGCACAAAAAAATCTGGCTCCTGCAGGTCTTACTTTTGTTATCGTTAAAGACGAATTGCTAGGTAAAGTTACCCGCCCGATACCGACAATGTTGGATTATCGTGTTCATATCGAAAACGGGTCTATGTTCAACACTCCTCCGGTAGTGCCTATCTATGGTGCTATGCAAACACTAAGATGGCTGAAAGCTAACGGTGGTGTACCGGCTATGTACAAACGTAATATTGAAAAAGCAAACCTGATATATAACGAGATCGACAACAACCCTCTATTCCGTGGAACTTGCGCTGTAGAAGACCGTTCTATAATGAATGTTTGCTTCGTGATGAGCAACGAATACAAAGACCTTGAAGCCGATTTTGCTCAATTTGCCACAGAAAAAGGCATGAGCGGACTGAAAGGACACCGTTCGGTTGGTGGATTCCGTGCTTCTATCTACAATGCTATGCCACTAAGTGGTGTTCAAGCTCTTGTGGATTGCATGCAAGAATTTGCAAAGAAAAACGTAAAATAAAAAAGCTAACCAAATAAGGGCAAATTAAGTTTTGCTCTTATTTTTTTACATTATAATAAAACATGAAAGTATTAGTAGCAACAGACAAGCCTTTTGCAGCAGAAGCCGTAAAAGGAATAAAAGGAGCAATCGAAGATGCAGGTTTCGAACTTGTATTACTTGAAAAATATACAGAAAAGCAACAGTTATTAGATGCTGTGGCTAATGTAGATGCAGCTATTATCCGCAGCGACATTTTCGATAAAGCAGTATTAGATGCAGCTAAAAATCTGAAAATAGTTGTTCGTGCTGGAGCAGGATTCGACAACATCGATCTTGAGGCGGCAACTGCAAACAATATTTGTGTAATGAACACACCCGGACAAAATGCAAATGCTGTAGCTGAACTAGCTTTCGGACTGATAGTATATGCTGTTCGTAACTTTTACAATGGAACTTCAGGGACTGAACTTCTAGGAAAAAAACTTGGAATCCATGCTTATGGAAATGTAGGACGCAATGTGGCTCGTGTAGCTAAAGGATTCGGTATGGAGGTATATGCTTTCGATCCGTTCCTTACGGCTGAAGCTATCGAAGCAGAAGGTGTGAAAGCTGTAAAATCGGTAGAAGATCTTTACACTACATGTCAATATATTTCGCTACATATTCCGGCTACTGCCGAGACTAAAAATTCAATCAACTATGCTCTATTAAGCAAGATGCCTAAGAATGCGTTATTAATCAACACTGCGCGTAAAGAGGTTATCAACGAAGAAGAAATAGTGAAAGTGATGGCTGACCGCAAAGATTTCAAATATGTAACAGACATTATGCCCGGTAATCATGCTGAAATGGCAGAGAAATATGCTGACCGCTACTTCTCTACTCCTAAAAAAATGGGAGCACAAACAGCCGAAGCAAATACGAATGCAGGGATAGCTGCTGCTGATCAAATCGTTGATTTCATTAAAAACGGTAATGAGAAATTCAGAGTAAATAAAAAATAAGATTACTCGATAATATAGGAAAAGACCAATAGCTTCTTAAGTTATTGGTCTTTTTATTTTTAAGTTTTAAGGGATAAATTATAAGAATTCACCCTGACATATCATTGCCCATCCTCATCAACCTAACAGGCTTAAACTGGAAGAAATAAAGCAAGATTATAATCAGTAGGATTATCCCAAAAATCAACATCCATCCTAATATATTCTTAATACTTACCGTTGTAGCCTGTATCTGAACTTTAAGATAGAGAGCATTAGTTGCTATCTTGTGTGCATCTTCGATACTCCACCCTTGCGACAAGGCACTATTAACAGAGGTATTAAATTGACTTACAGCCATCGGGTTCTGAGTGTCTAAATTCTGCGACAGCACATTTACATTTTGTTGGGTCAGACGATAAAGCCAATTGGATAAAATAGAAGAACCTATTGCCGGTGCCAGTGCCGAACGGGCACTAATCATAAAGAAAGCATTGTATATTAATTGTTTTTGTGTTAACCCTTGAATACCATAAATGGCAAATGCCACAAACAGCGCTACCATCCCTACACCTCTAAGGAACATAGGCAGATAAAGATCCTCATACAATCCTGTCGGCATAACCTGAAAATATAAAAGGGCTAAAGATATGGTAAAACAAGCGAATCCGAGAAAAATTAACCATGCCATACGAATAGCTTTCAAAAACCAGTAATAGCAAATAACAGCACCAAGTACAAATCCGGGAATCATATACAAATACAACTCGTTTACTTTCGTACTATCGAGTCTCAATATGGAAGTAGTATAAGAAGATATTAATATGCTGAATGATGCGAAGAACATCAAAACGAAAGATAAAATATAGGTCACTAATGAGTTCCTATTTCTCAACACGCTCAAATCGATAAAAGGTGTATCGGAAAATTGACGACGAATAAACAACCAACCAGTAATCGGAATCAGTATAGTTACAAATACGATCTCTGGCGAGTTGAACCAGTCTTTTGTTTTACCATAAGTAGCAACGTAAATAACCGACATATAGCATGCCGAGACAAGAAAGAAACTTAGCCAATCAATGTCCTTGATCGGTATGCGAACCAGACGACGAGCATAAGACATACAAATTACTACTGCTATAATAGCAAATAGTAATAAAAGCACCATAAAATAGTACATATATTGCCAGTTGTACATGTAAGCCAGTTCTGCTGTAAGCACAAGTGACAGCTGACCGAAAGCGAGTGTTATCGGATAAAATTTAGCATAAAATTCATTACGTGTATTACTCGGACTGAGTGCCGGCATCAAAATATTAATCGTTTCTATCAACGAAAATGCCTTAAAATATCCGATAAAGAAACTAGTGATAATAATAATCTCAACATAAGCCGTTTCGGCACAAATAAGGCTCAAAACGACCTGAATCAAGAGGACAACCAGAATAATTGTCTTTGTTGTTGCAATAGGTTTTACCTTAGGAATAATCAGATAGGCTATTGCCATCCCTGCCGAAGAAGCATAATAAGCCATATTAATATCTTCGGATAGAACGCCTAAATAACTCGACACATCGATATTGCTTCCTGTGTAAGCTCCATTTATAAGCAGAACAGGAATTAATATTATAAAAGCTACAACCGTTTTGAGCCAAAAAGGCACCCAACCTCTAAAAGGATTAGGTGTAGTAGTTGGAGCTATAGGGATATTTGCCATTATATTATTTGATTGCTTCGGAAACTACCATCATTCCGGCTCGTAATTTTCGCATGTCCTCGTTCGAAATATCTTCAAAATCAATTCTTACAGGGATACGTTGCTGGATCTTCACAAAGTTACCGGCCGAGTTATCGGTGGGCAATAAGGAATATTTAGAACCGGTAGCTTCAGATATAGCGGTAATACGCCCCTTAAAGGTTTTTCCGCTGATAGCATCGACTTTGATTCTTACTTCCTGCCCTATATAAATATTCTCGATCTGCATTTCACGATAGTTGGCTATCACCCATTTGTTATCATTCTTGATCAGATAAGTGATCGTTTGCCCTGCTTGTACCAACTGTCCGACATCGAGCGTACGACGCCCTACATAACCGCTGTATGGTGCAACGATAACAGTATATGACAGATTGAGCTTAGCCATTTCCAAATCAGCTTCACGTCGTAAAATATTGGCATGAACACTACCCTGCTTGCTTGAAGCCTCGGTAGACACCGATTTCAACGATTCTTTTTGCTTAAGTAAGGAATTATAGCGGGCTTTTTGCGCTTCGTTATCGCTTTTTATCTGATCGTATTGCTGTTGCGAAACAGATTCGGAAGCCAAGAGGTTAGCATATCGGGTCAGGTCTTGTTCCGATTTCCAAAGGCGTGCTTTCGCTTCTTCTATATTGGCATCCGATACTGCGACATTTGTCGAAGTTGTCGTTATGTTCGAAGCCAGTACCGAAACCGAATTCTTTGCATCCATTAATGAGGCCTCAGCATCCATCAGTTTGATCTGAAACTCCCTGTCATCGATAATCAATAATGTATCACCTACATTCACCCACTTGTGCTCGGTGAAACGTATTTCCTTAATATAACCCGAAACACGGGAGTTAATCGGTGTAATATATTGCTCGATTGTAGCATCGTTTGTTATTTCGTAACGATAGTAACGAAGAAAGAAATTACAAGCCCAGATGATTCCACCTAAAGCCAGAAGAATACTAATCGTATTCAGAATAATATTTCTCGTACGCTTTTTTCTTAGTTTAAGATAAGCCTCTCTCTCCTCTCGCTTACTATCTACTTCTGATTTATCTATATCCATAGTTATAAACTTCCACTTACGTTTTGTAATTGATAATAGGTATATATCGCATTTGTTTTAGCCGCTGTAAGTTGCAACTCGGCATCCAGCTGAACACTGTTAGCATCCAGCAGGTCGGTCAAAATGGCTAATTGATTAAAATACCTATTTTTGACTATTCTATAATTTTCGTTTGCCTGTTTTACCGATTCATTGAAAGCTTTTATTCTATCCAATGCTTCTTTATGTTTTACTACTGCCGATTTTACATCTGCACGTATAGTCTGCATTTGTTGTTCTTCTGCCAGTTCTTGTAACTGAATCTCCCGTTTAGCTGAACTAACATTGCGTTTCCGATCGAACCATGCAGATATATGGTATGATAAATTGAGAGTTACTCCCCAACCGTTCAGATAGAAATCCTGTACAGGCGATGTATTCGGGATAGGTCGAGCCAATGTATTACTAGCCTGTAAGGATAAAGATGGCAAAAGATCAGCCTTTGTCAGTTTCAAGTTATTCTTTGCCAAAGCCATGTTTGTCCGTGTTATTTGTATATCGGGATATCGGCTATAAGCAAGACTTACGTAATCATTTTCGTTTCTGATATCCAGTTGACTTGTTAGTAACGACTCATCCGGCATCAAAATTAAGTTTTCATCCATTCCCAAAACAATAGTTAATTGCTGAGAAACCAGAGAAATATTATCATTTGTTTCATTGTATGCCAATTCGAAATCGGTGAGGAGCAGTTTACTACGCAGAACATCGTTAGTCGTTATCATTCCCTCTTCCTTCATTTTCTCTATATCATGCACACGAACCTTAGCCTCTTCGACATTCTTTCCGTAAACCTCACGCTTCTTGTAGAGATTAAACAAATCAAGATATTTAGTCATAAGCCAAAGTTTCAGATCGGCTTTATTCTTTTGCAAAGAAAGTTGAGCAACCTCCTGCTCTAGTTTAGCTTTCTCTATACTATTCGTAATACGTCCACCCTGATATATAGGTTGCACCGCTATCACCTGATAGTTTTGTCGCCAATCGGGTGAGGCCGGATGTCCCAGAAAAGTCAAATCTTTGTCTAATATGGTCGGAGTACCTACATAACCGAATACACCTGCAATAGCAAGATCGGGTAATTGTTTATTTTTAGCCAGACTCAGTTTATCGTCTGATAGTTGAGTCTTAACATAAGAAGCTTGTATTGCTATGCTATTTTGAACACCTCTATCGAAAAGCTCCTCCACACTTAATTTATAGGCATCCTGTGCCATAACAAAATGTATCGGGTTTAGTGTAAGGAATAATATTATATATGTAAAACGTTTCACTTAGTTTTCCTTTATAATTTCATTAAATTCATCCATGTAGTTTATGCACGATTTCATGTGATCGAGATTTACTTCTCTCTCAATAGACGAATATACGTCTTCGACAATTATTCGAACCTGCTCATACAATCGCTTGCCATCATTAGTAAGCATAACCAACTTGCTTCGCTTATCCCGATCGTCTTCTTCACGAATAACGAAGCCTCTCTTTTCCATATTCTTTATAAGATATGATAAGCTAGATTTATCCTTGAACGTTGTGTTGGCTAATTCTTGCTGATTTATCTTTTCGTTCTTAGCCAAAAACCGCATAATATGTAGCATTTCGAATGTCAGATTTATGCTATTCTCACGCATTCTACGCTGAATTATCTGACGATACGAGGACTGAGTTTTGAGTATTGCTTGTACAAAAGATTGCATCATTTTCTTTCTAATTAGTATAAGAACATATTTAATGTCACATTTTAAGATATAACCAACAAACATTGTTATACTCTGATGGACAACAAATAGGTTTGCGACCTTAATTTTCAGTTTGCAAAGGTATAACAAATAATTTAGTTGAATGTTCAACTAAATAAATATTTATCGATCTGAAATAAAAAAATTGAGATTGAATAGATATAATTACATGGAGGAGTACTTTTTACTCATTTAGAGATTCAAGCATCTTTCTATAAATAGGATTCTGCTGTAAGATATAATCGTTACCGACCATAAATAACTGCTCGCGGGCACGGGTTATAGCAACATTCAGCTTACGGTCGACCGAACTATCGTGATTCATGTTGCTAAAGTATTTCAACTGATAAGGCTTATTGAAACAGAACGAGAGAATAATAACATCGCGCTGGCTACCCTGATAACGCTCTACTGTATCGACCATTATATTGGCAAGTTCGGGAGAACCTGTCATTTCCAATTTGTGCTTGATTAATGCGATTTGATTGCGATAAGGAGCTATAACACCTAATGTTTTTTGCACATCAAAAATTTTATCATTCTCTTTGTAAAGATGCAATAAGGCTACGGCTAAAGACACAACCTCATCGGCCTCCGCTTCATTTATTTTATCAGATGGATTATTATAATCTATTTCCCGAACAGGAACGAAAGCGAAACGTTTCGTTGCAATTAGGGATTGATAAAAGTTCTTTTCATCATAAATGCTATAATAAAGATTAGCTGTTTGCCTTTCGGTTGCAACCTTCAGTACCTTATCATAGAAATGAGTATTTACAAAAGAGGCTATATCTTCGTGCATCCGCCCATGATAAGTCAGCGTATCATAAGCTTGCGCCCATCCATTGCTTTGACATATTCGGTATAATCGTTCGAAAAGAGACTCGCGGCAATCATATAACCCAATTGAATTTAAGGTTTCATCTTTTACCTTCGATTGATATTCGTTTTGTAATGTAATAGTGGATAATTGTTTATGATCGCCAATCATTATAAACTTATCGAACTGTGGGAGTAAACCCATTATCTGCGGCTCGAGTATCTGTGACGCTTCATCGATAATAGCAACATCGAATTTCTTTAAATCCAACAATTCAGGCTTACCGACGATAGAAGCCAATGTGCCAACGAAAATCCGTGTATTTTGCAACTTATCTGATAATTCCTTCCTCGACTTAGCACGAGTTGATACATTTTGCAATAAGCAATCACGATATGCTTCACCACACGACAACTCCGAACCAATACGAATATATTTATCACATGTTTTTTCATCTTCACCAAAGGCTTGACAAATAGCAGCACAAAGTTCATCCACAGCTCTATTGGTATAAGCTATTACCAATATATTTGCTTTTTCATTTGCATACAGTCGCTCTATTAACTGACGGGCAAAGATTGAAGTTTTACCTGTGCCGGGAGGACCTACAATCAAAAAATAGTCTTCGGCAGCTAATGCTTTCTCTATTACAGTATTTTGTTTCTTTTCTTTCGACAAATCCTCATCTGAAAGAATTTTTAACGATGAATGCGGTTCTTTTAGCCCGAGTAGTAATTCTTTTTTATCGATTGGTGCAGACAGAAAAGCAAACAAACCTTTGAACATCGCATTATAAGTATGGTCGAGCTTATCGTGCTCTACCGCCCAATATTTGTATTGAGAGAAAAACTGACGATTTCGTTGTTTATAACGGAATCTTAACAGTAGATGCCTACCTGATATTTCAACTACAGTACCTTTCAATATCTGATTGGTGAGGATAGTATCATTATCATCTTGTCGGGGATAGAGAATACAGATCTCCCCTTCACGAAAGTTCGTAAAATCGAAGGTTTCCTTTCGGCTAAAAAGAATTTTCATGTCACGCCCATCATCATCAATATTCTCAATCTCAAGATCAGCGATCAATTCCAGTGCATCTCTGCGTTCCTCGAAAGTCGTGTTCCACAATGCAGAAGTACTCATCATCGAATCCGCACCTTCATCGCCCATTTTTTGAATATATAATTCGCGGGAAATGAAATTTACATAACGATTGAAATAGCTTTTCTCCAAAAGAGATGCTTTATTTAATACGCTATTCAATTCAGCGAGTTTATCGACAAAAAACTGAGGGACACGACCGTAATTATTCAGGTCGAACAGTTCTCTGAATGTAGATTCCACTGTTTCACTATCGCCTACATACAAATCGTGTTCGGTAGCTACTATCAGATTACGTGTATTGATAATTTCTTTTTCTAATTGCTGATAAGGTGCTGCTAAACGAACATTCTCGCCTGCATTGTCAGCCGCGGAATAGAGTATTGTAGCATATATATGGCGAGCATCTTTATTGAATACACTTTGTATCATCAATCGATACACGACTGTTTGTGTCTCGTGATTGACTGCTATTTTCGTGACATCGCTTGCGGGAAAGGGCGGTTTTCCCGATTTTAATTCAATAATGCGATCTATTCCATTTTCATCATCCGACAACTGGAGCAAATCCAGTCGTCCCTGAAATCCATATTTCTCGCAAAAGAAAGAGGGTTCGAGTACACAATCCTGCACTTTAAAACCATTCGCAGGCATATCATTCAACACAACCCGCTTGATATTATTAAAATGGCGCTGAGCCTTCGCCATAAACTCTCTGAAATCGCTATTCTCTTTTATATCCCTACATGTAGAATACTCGAAAGGCATCTGTAAAAAAGATTTTGTAAAAACCTCTCCAAATTTTAAATCCTGAGGATTCGGGGCATAAATCAATTCGTCGAGAAAATAGTTCGCCAAATTTCCCAATAAGATATAATGGGTATTTGCCGGCTGTTCAAATTTCCGTCGGAAGTAATGCAAATGAGAACTGCCATAATTTTGAAAGCATTCTGCCATTGCAGAAGCATCTATCAGATAATCGGGTTCTAAAACAAACACTTTCGGTATGTAATAGCCCGAATCGTCAATCTTAACATCAATTAAATTAAGTTGGACACCTATCCATAAACGATCGATTGTCTCGTTGAATAGGTGATTTATAGGAGATATATTATATCTGACTTTTAATTCTACATCGGCTAAACTATCGGCACAGCAAATCAGGTATTCATTCTCTCTGTCAATAGATAATAGTTGTACCCTGATTTTATCGAGTCGTAAAGGCGGTTTAATTTCTGTTTCGGCAAGTAGTTCTTCCGTATCTTCTACAATCTTTTCACCTGACACTATATTGAAGAACTGTTCGATAGTATTTTTTGCGTAATGATACTGCACTGTCGATACCAGATTATCGTCACTGCGAAGAAGAAAAGAAGCTTTTACACGAATATTCTGTAATTGCCATTCAATACTTTTTGGCAAATCATATTTCTGTGCAATGAAAACGAGACGAGCGAATAAAGAAGGAAACTGCAAAGATTCACTCATAGTGAGTTCTTTGCAGCTTCGCTCTAACACCTGCTTCAAATGCAAGTATTTATTTCTTAATGATAAATCAGATTGATCTAATTCCTGTATTTCAGAGAGAAAATCGGAAAATAATTTAAGTGAATTATCTGACATAACATTCGTCTTAATCTCTAATTAAGATATCAATATTATTGGAAAAATTAAACTCAATAGGACCACCATCGCCGATATTAGAATTACCGACTATCGTTATATCAACATAGCCTTTATATCTTATCCTATTCATAACTTCCGTCATTAATGAATAGTAAACATCATTATTTATAATAAATTCGCCTTGTATGTCTCCCGATACACCATTTTGCTCATAAAAGACCCTTGTATCTCCATCCAATACAATTCTAAAAGATATCCTGTCCAAACGTGTTAGATTAGACAACAACAACCAAGAATCAATATTACGAATATCTATCATATCTTCACGAGAAGGGCTATATCCCTGAATATCGACATTTCTAATTCTTATTGTTTGCTCAAAATACCCATCTTGTCGAGCGACAGGAACAACTGCGCTAAAATCCAAAGTTGCAGCTTTCCAATAATCATTCCTCTTATCACACGATGAAAACGAAAATCCGATAACTAAAGAGAATAATGTAATTAAAGTAAGTTTGTAAAAATTCATTGCCTAGATAATTTATTTTGGTTTGGCACAAAAGTAATACTTTTCCATTTCATTATAGATCATTCAGCTTATAATGTTTCTTTCTACTAACGATAGATTTATAAGGAAGAATAGTTAATAGATTTTTTTTATATAAGTGTTTATTCTTCAATTCAAATTAATCGTATATCTTTACATCCGAAATCTTAGGGGTGCCTTAATAAAACGGGCTGAGATCACACCCATATAAACCTGATCCGGGTAATGCCGGCGGAGGGAATGGATTATGTGTTTTGCGCACACGCATATTCTTAAAATTCGGGAAACCATCTTATCAAACCCCTTTTTTGTTTAACATCTGTAATGAAGATAACAATACTTGTCCTCTTACAACTAATTAGGTATTTAAATGAAAAAGGTACTTTTTATAACAACTACTCTTATACTGGGTAGCATAGGACTATATGCACAACAGAGAGCTGATAACTTAAAACTGGTTCAGCTCGAAGAAGTTGTAGTATCGGCTACACGAGCAGGAAAAAATGCTCCGATAGCCCACTCCAACCTCAACGAAGCACAAATCAAGAATGACAATGCTGCGAGAAATATTCCATTTGTATTACAAACCTTACCATCCGTAGTAGCCTATTCTGAAGACGGAACGGGAGTGGGTAACACATCGTACCGCATAAGGGGTACAGATGCCAACCGCATTAATGTCACACTAAATGGTATGCCACTCAATAACCCTGAGAGTCAGGAAGTATATTGGGTAAATATCCCCGACTTGTCTAATTCCTTACAGAGTATACAGGTACAGCGAGGTGTAGGAACAGCAACCAATGGAGCTGCGTCTTTTGGCGGAAGTATTTCGCTACAAACCACAGGCTCGAAACCTGATGCATATGGGCTGGCATCGACAGCAATCGGCAGTTACAATACATTCGTATCGAGTATTGCAGCGGGAACTGGTATCATGAAAAACGGATTATCAATAGATGGACGTTATTCACGAGTAACCGGTGACGGTTATATCCGCAACGGAAAGGTCGATCATAAAACGGGTTATGCTACCGTTGCCCATTTTACCGATAAACAAATGCTTCGCTTTGTCTATATCAATGCCATACAACACACAGGCATAACATGGGAAGGAGTTGATCCCGAAATGATGGCTATAGACCGAAGATTCAATATAG
The DNA here is from genome assembly GCF_011039195.1 of Dysgonomonas sp. ZJ709. NCBI lineage: Bacteria > Pseudomonadati > Bacteroidota > Bacteroidia > Bacteroidales > Dysgonomonadaceae > Dysgonomonas > Dysgonomonas sp. ZJ709. Next base: position 409,308 of record NZ_JAAKEM010000001.1, on the reverse strand, counting down.
CTGGGCAATATACCGATGAAGCAGGGAATATCCGTTACTACGATAATGAGACAGATAATTACTATTCTAACATTGCACAAGCAATTTATACACGCCAACTAAACAGCAATCTTACTCTCAATGGTAATTTTAGCTATAACAATGGATATGGTTATTACGAAAACTATAAAACCAAGCAAAATCTTGAAGAAAAATTCGGTTTACCACCTCAAGTTATAGATGGAGTTACATACAAGAAATCGGATGTAATACGCAGAAAATTATTATCGAATAATTTATATGTCGGAATCTTAAATCTTACATACCAAAAAGATAAATTATCGCTAAGCGGAGGTGGCATGTACAGTTATTTCGAGGGTTCCCATTATGGCAAATTACCTTGGGTAATGTTTAATGACAACATACCGATCAATTATGAATGGTATCGTGAAGAAGCAACCAAAAGAGATATGAATGCATTTGTCAAAGCGGAATATCGCCTGATCGACGGCGCTGAGAGATTGACACTCTTCGGCGAAGTGCAAAATCGTTATATAGACTATCGCATGAAAGGAACAGATGACGACATGGCTGATCTTAGCAAAAACTATTACTTCAATTTCTTCAATCCGAAAATTGGTTTATCATATAGTTTCGACGATTTCAACGAAGTATATGCCTCTCTGGGTATTTCGAATAGAGAGCCATTACGAGCAGACCTGAAAGAACTTCACAAAGGCAATCGCAATGTCGAATCTGAACGTCTCTTCGATTATGAGTTTGGATATAGGTATGCCAATACCACATTCTCCTTCGACGCTAATTTCTATTACATGGATTACAGGGATCAGTTGGTTCAGACAGGAAAACTGAGCGATACTGGCTATAAATTGCAGGAAAATGTACCCGACAGTTACCGCATGGGGGTAGAGCTATCAGCTGCTTATACTCCGGTGAAATGGTTACGTTTAGATGCAAACACAGCATTAAGCCGCAATAAAATCCAGAATTACACAGCTTATTTTAAAACCTATGATAATATGGAAGATTGGAACGTTGTGGAACAAAAATCGGAGTTTTTCAAATCGACTAACATATCTTTCTCACCGACTGTAGTAGGAAGCGGGATCATAACGGTTATCCCGATGAAAGATCTGAATTTCTCGCTGGTGAATAAATATGTTGGTAAGATGTATTATGACAATACTTCAAACAAAGACAATCAGTTAGATGACTACTTTGTTGCCAACTTTATAGCCGGATATTCTTTCCAAGCTAACAAAATAGGTAAGATCGAATTGCAATTCTTTATAAACAACGTGTTCAACAAAGAATATGTAGCTAATGCATGGGTAAGTACAGAGAAATTTGCCGATGGAAGCAAACCGTCTGTTTACAAAGGGTTATTTCCTCAAGCACCACGTAATATTATGGCACGAGTAGGTATTAGCTTTTAACACTTTCCTGTCATCCCGATACGTAGTGAGGGATCTATCCATTCTATAACGAGAGTATAATCAAGATCCCTCACTACGTATCGGGATGACAGAACAGAGGGAATATAGATCATAAAGAGTAAATCATACTTATATTAAACTCCCTTTAATTTATACACTATATAATTAAAATATTATGTTAGAATTTGTTCAAAATAACTGGGTTAGTATAGTAGGTGCCATTATAGGATTACTCTACTTATATTTAGAATACAAAGCTAACATTATGATGTGGGCTGCCAGTATTGTCATGGCTGCCTTTTATATATACATATTCTACGACACACAATTATATGCCAGCATGGCAATCTATGTGTATTTTTTTGCTGCATCAGCCTACGGGTGGATATTGTGGTTGACAAAATACAAACGAACAGAAACAGATAGTGGCGTAACAATCCATGCGCCAAAATCCTCAATTATCCCGATTATTGGGGGAATTATCGTAGTTTTTGTGATAATTTATCTGCTTCTTATCCATTACACCATAGACCAAGATTATCTGACTATAGGTGATGCTTTGACCACTTCGCTCAATATCGTAGCCTTATGGATGATTTCGCGCCGATGGGTAGAGCAATGGCTATTGCTTATCCCTGCTAATGCTATATCGAGCATATTATTGTTTGTTCAGCATGATATTATGTCGGGAAGTTTGTTTGTTATATTCTTCATTGTCTCCATTTTCGGATATTACAAATGGAAAAAACTCGCTATAACCCCGCCTAAACTCACTTAAATATATTGTCATTAGTGATAAATTAAGGCTTTGCCATCTCTAAATGTAGATAAAAGCTATTATATTTGTACTTTAGAGTAATTATATAAAGTCATTAATGAGAATCTTTCAAGTAATAACAGTCTCGGAGTATGGTGGTGCGCAAACAATTGTTGCCAACCTTATTAAGAGTTTGAGCCCTAAACACGAGGTCTTCGTTTTGTACGGAGGAAACGGTGAGGCTTGGAGCCAACTTGGGAGTAATTTCACAAGAATAAAACTCTGCAAACACCGTAAAGGAGTTTCTTGGAAAGATTTTTTTCTATTACTCAAATTATTTTATTACAGAATAAAATACAGACCGGATGTTGTTCATCTTCATTCGTCTAAAATGGGTGCTTTGGGGCGAATGGCATTCAATCCGAAAAAGATCGTATATACAGTACATGGTTTCGATTCGATACGAAAAGGGTATCGTAAGTTCTTGATAGTTGAACAAAAATTAAAAGACAGAGCATTCCGGATTGTAGGTGTAAGCAAATATGATGTAAACTGTCTTCGAGAAGAAGGAATTTCGGAAAATGTTGTTCGCATATATAATGCTGTAACTGACAATTACATAACGCATAGCAACGAGCAAGACAGTATAACACACGAACTTGAGCTTATAAAAATAAAATATCCTCAGATAGTGATGTGCATCTCCCGAATATCGAAACAAAAGAAACTCGATCTATTTCTTGACGTAGCCAAGAGAATGCCTAAATATGCCTTTGTCTGGATAGGAAATAAGGAAACAATACCGAACCTACCAGAGAATGTATTTTGCTTAGGTGAAGCTCATTCTGCTTCGATCTATCTTCGATATGCAGATGTATTTATGCTGCCATCCAACTACGAAGGCTTACCGATGTCGTTACTCGAAGCATTATCGTTCGGTGTTCCTATCGTTGCATCTGCCGTGGGAGGCATTACAGAAATTTTAGACGGGAAGAATGGCTTTTCGATAGTCAACAAATCATATCTTTTTGAAGAAAAGATTGAATATATACTATCAGATAACAACGTACACAATAAAATGTCAGAATATGCAAGAGAATATTATCTTGCCAACTTTACAATAGAAAAGATGGTAGACGCCTACACATCTATATTTAATTCGATAGCAGAAAAGAAAAAATGAGCCAACCATTAGTATCAGTATTAATGCCTTGTTACAACGTTGAAAAATATGTTGTAGAAGCTATGAGTTCGATACTAAACCAAACATATCGTAATATCGAAGTAATTGCAATTAATGATTGCTCGACAGATAACACGAGTGATATTCTGGCAAAAATGGCAAAAGAAGACTCTCGAATAAAGGTTATAAACAATGATGAGAACCTGAAGTTGATCAAAACTCTCAACAAAGGGATTACATTATGCTCGGGAGACTATATAGCCCGGATGGATGCGGATGATATTGCACTTCCTACCCGAATAGAAAAAGAAGTTGACTTTCTTGAAAGCAATAACGATCACGATGTTGTGAGCACTCAGTTTTACACCTTCAGATCAAACAAACCTGACAAGCTCTATTTGCACCACAATCCGCTACATGACTGCGAATTACGTGCCTACATACTGTTCAAATCCGGAATATGTCATCCTGCTGTAATGATTCGTCGACGCGTCTTTACTGAACTCGATCTTAATTTCGAAATGCAATACCTTCATGTAGAAGATTATGCATTATGGTCGAAAGCAATCTATAAAACCAAGATTGCAAATCTTAGCGAACCGCTATTACTTTACCGTGTCCATCAACAGCAAGTTTCTACGTTGAACGAGCAGCTTCAGATAGATAACAAAAAGAAAGTTTTCAAGATACATTGCGAACAGTTAGGACTACCTACCACAGATGAATATTTAGATATTTATGCTTCTGTAGCAGAATGTACACCAACACAATCGTCAATAGAATACCTAGACAAATGTGAAGATTTCATGCTTTCATTAATAAAACGCAATAAAGATAAACCTTTCTGCGAGGAAGCATATCTCAAATATATACTGTCGTTGCATTGGCTTCGTTTATGTGCAAATTCACAGTTAGGACTCAAAGTGATAAGACGACTAAAAAAATCTGCTTTGTATATAAATAAAAATTACGCATTCAGAGATTTTGTAATTTTATATACAAAATGCATATTTAGACTGAAATACAAGAAGTCCTTCATTTATAAAATAATGTTTAGATAATAGTAACATGAAAGATATCATTATAAATACTATTGCCAAAGCATTACTACTTATATTAGTCTTTTACCTAATATATCCTCAGGCTTTAGAGATACGAGGTTCATCATTTATTTCTATGTCCGGTATCGTTGGCATAATATTATACGGATTACATAAATTTCCTTTTAAAGAAGTAGTATCGGTATTGATAGTTTTTGGGATATTAATATTTATCTGCTATATATCGGCTTATGTCAATGGCTTTGTCGACGACTTTATGACAGGATATATCAGAAGCCAAATGGGATGGTTCTTCACCGCTTATATGATCATATATTTCATGTATCGGATACATGGGAACCCTACTATTTATACAGTTCTCGGATATATTATCGCTGCAATTGCTCTACAAAGTATAATAACTTTGATTATGTTCTTCAACGAAGCCGCCAACGATTTCTTCTTTTCTCTTCAATTAAAATCCATTGTTGATGAAGAAACAAAAGAGATAGCTGAGAAAGAACGGCTTATTGGGTATGGAATAGGTTTTTTCGGAGCCGGAATTGTAGCCGGTTATGCGCTTATATTCATAATGTACCTATTTCTGAAAATAAAAATGAACATTAAATCTTTTATTTTCCTGGCGCTGCTATATGCATTTATTTTCTACGTCGGCTTATTTTCAGCCAGAACTACTGTCATTGGGTTCACTGCCAGTTTCGTAGTTTTTGCTATACTATTCTTCATCGATATTAAGCCAGAGAGACGTCAAGGAATAAATTTCATTGGAATATTATTACTTCTTCTAGTGGTCGGATATGCCCTCTGCTATATATACTTTCCCGATTTTACAGAATGGGCTTTTGAACTATTTGACCGATTCAGAAAAGAGGGACGGATAGAGACTTCATCTTCAAACGGTATAATAGGGATGCTATATGCTCCCAATGATTTCAAAACGTTCATTATTGGCAATGGTAAGATGGACTTCTTTGGTAGTGATGTAGGCTATACAAGACTTATGTTTTACATCGGCGTTCCGGGAATGATTATGTATTTCTTCTATAGTACGTATGTGGGGATAAAATGTTTTACAAAAGACTGGACATTAAATTTTTTGATAATAGCATTACTCATTTACAACATGATTATGAACGTAAAAGGTTTTACGGATCTTAATATGATCCTGTATTTGTTTTTCTTTTACTTCTTATTTTATAAATATTATGTCTTTTTACCTAAGGTATATTCCAATCAACGAAGAGAAATTTCTAAAAAAGACCCGATAAGTCAAATATAAATTAATATGAAAGAATGTATAATCTTAGCCGGGGGGCTTGGAACCAGACTGCAATCGGTTGTGAAAGATGTTCCAAAATGTATGGCAGAAGTATCTGGCAAACCATTTCTTCATTATTTACTAGATTATCTGATAAAAGAGAATTTTGAACATATTATCCTATCATTAGGATACAAATCGGACATTGTCATCAACTGGCTTAACACATTAGACCTTTCTGTGAAAATCTCACATGTTATAGAGAGTGAGCCTCTGGGAACGGGAGGGGCTATAAAATTAGCTTTTCAGAAAGTTCAGACTCAGCAAGCGCTTGTTATAAACGGCGATACATTTTTCGATATTAATACAGATGCTTTAATAAATTTTCACGATAAAAAATCCGCTGATATATCTATTACACTAAAATCGATGACTGATTTTGATCGATATGGATCAGTTGAAACAAATACAGAAGGACGTATATTAAAGTTCAATGAAAAGCAATACTGTACTCAAGGGTTGATTAATGGGGGAGTATATTTGATAAACAAAAACATATTTAACAATCTCGATTTTCCCGAAAAATTTTCTTTTGAAAAAGATGTGATGGAAGAAAGACTAGACTCTCTTAAAATATATGGTTGTGAACAAAACTCTTATTTTATAGATATCGGAATTCCATCGGACTTTGAAAAGGCAAATTTAGATTTCAAAAACAGAATATAATACTACTATATGCAACAACGATGTGACATAATATCTGTAGTAACCGTTGTTTACAATGGAAAGAATTTCATTGAAAAAACTTTACAAAGTGTACTTAGTCAAGACTATCCCTATATCGAATATATCGTGATTGACGGAGGATCTACAGACGGCACAGTTGATATCATAAAAAAGTATAGCGATCAGATTACCTACTGGATCAGTGAGCCCGACAAAGGCATATACGATGCTATGAACAAAGCAATAGATCGTGCTACCGGAAAATGGATCAATTTCATGAATGCAGGAGATTATTTCTATTCCGATAATGCTATAAAAGATATTTTCTCTACTGACACCGATATTGATAAATATGCAATCATTTATGGTGATGCAGAATTCAGGCTAAAAAACATAGCTTATATCGTTCCTGCCGGAGATGAGTGCAATACAAATGAATACATGCCTTTTTCGCATCAGGCGGCATTTATAAAAAGCGATATAGCAAAAGCTACAAAGTTTGATACCTCTTACAGAATTGTCGCAGATACAGCCCTTTCCCTTAAGCTTCTAAGAGAAGGCTATCAATTTAAGCATATCCCCGTTGTTGTCTGTTCATACGATGCTCTGGAAGGTCTAAGTGTACAAAATAGCATAAGGCGCTCTAAAGAGTTGGTCGATATGCAAGTCAAACTGAATGGGGCCAATCCCAACTCTTCTTACTTTAAGAGATATATACGAAATGCTTATATCAAACAGTATTTTAAAAAACTGTTGCCGACATCTCTTTGGACAAGATTCAGAGAGTCTGACATAAAGAAAAACAATCCATATACCTATGTCAACACAAAATAAGCAATTTAAATATGTCTTTCTAGACAGAGATGGTGTGATCAATGAAGAAAGACCGGATGATTATGTAAAAAACATCTCGGAATTTATTTTTATAGAGGGAGCAATCGAAGCCATCGCCCTATTGACAAAGATATTCGAAGATATATTTATTATAACCAATCAGCGAGGTGTGGGTCGTGGCATTATGACTACCGAAGAATTGGATAGTATTCATTTTTATATGCTCTCACAAATTGAAAAAGCCGGGGGACGAATATCTAAAATCTATTTCTGCTCAGATATAGATTCAACATCAATTAATAGAAAGCCCAATATAGGTATGGCCTTTCAAACAAAAAGAGATTTCCCTCAGGTCGATTTCAAACGATCTATTATGATAGGTAATAGCCGTTCCGATATCGAATTCGGCAACAAAGCAGGTATGTATACAGTTTTGGTCGGTGATAAATACCCTAAAAATGATAAAATATTTAAAAACATAAATGCTTATTATGAAAATCTCTCTAAGTTTGTAATATCTTTACAAAACGACTAAAACAATAGCTATGAATATTATAAAACAACGTCTACAAGAATCTATTGATGTAAAGAAACAATTGATAGAAAATGAATCGATCCTTAAAGAGATAGAAAATGCAGCTATGCTGATCATTGATAGAATAAAAGCAGGAGGATCAGCCTATTTTGCCGGAAACGGGGGAAGTGCTGCTGATGCTCAACATCTAGCCGCCGAGCTATCAGGTAGATTTTACATTGACAGACAACCTCTTTCGGCCGACGCATTGCATTGCAACACTTCTTTTCTGACAGCTGTTGCCAATGATTATTCATACGATGTTGTATATGCTCGCTTGTTAAGTGGTATCGGACGTAGAGGCGATGTTCTTATTGGATTATCTACATCCGGAAACTCGAAAAATATAGTTAAAGCCTTTGAAAAAGCCAAACAAATGGGTATTTCCACTATTGCCCTTACAGGAGAAGGCGGTGGGCAAATGGGCAAATTAGCTGATATATGTATAAGTGTGCCTTCTAAAGACACTCCTCGTATCCAAGAATCACATATAACGATAGGTCATATTATCTGCGAAATAATCGAAAGCACATTGTTTGGAAATCCTAATAAGTAATTATGGTATATAGAAGTAAAGCTCCTTTCAGACTAGGTTTAGCCGGTGGAGGCACAGATGTTTCGCCTTACTCCGATCTCTTTGGTGGGTGCATTCTTAATGCAACTATCAGTTTATATGCGTATGCAAATATAGAGCCAAGAGAGGATAATAAAATTGTGTTTCGTATTCCACAAACAGGAGAAGAATATATATTCGATTCCGCTCTAGAATTAACTATATTAGGAGATAAAGCGGACTTGATGAAAGGGATATATAATCGCGTTGTCAAGGACTTCGTTGACGCTCCTTTATCCTTCACACTGACTTGCGCTTTAGAAGTGCCTTTTGGCTCAGGATTGGGGACTTCATCTACTCTTGCTATTGCCATATTAGGTGCTTATGCAGAATGGTTATCTTTGCCATTAGGCGAATACGATATGGCCTATTTGGCTTACCTTATAGAGCGTGTAGATTTGAAGCAAGCGGGAGGAAAACAAGATCAATATGCTGCAGCATTCGGAGGTTTCAACTTCATGGAATTTTATTCGGATGACAAGGTTATTGTCAATCCTTTAAGAATAAAGAATGAAACCATTAACGAATTGTCCAACAACCTGTTACTATACTACACCAATTCGAGCCGCAATTCGGGTGATATCATCGAAAAACAACAGAAGAACGTAACTGAGAATAAAGAAAAATCGATAGAGGCTATGCATGGTATCAAACAGCAAGCTTACGAAATAAAAGAAGCTATTCTAAAAAACAATCTCGACGAAATTGGGGATATTCTTCACCGAAGCTGGACTTTCAAAAAAGAAATGGCTGATGGCATTACAACTCCCTTATTTGAAGAATTATACGATACTGCAATAAACGCAGGTGCTTCAGGAGGCAAAATATCCGGAGCCGGTGGCGGTGGATATGTATTTTTTTACTGCCCGGGCAACACTAGATTCGAAGTAGCCAAGGCCTTAGAAAAACTGGGAGGTAAAGTACAGCCATACACTTTTACGAAAAAAGGTTTAGAGACCTGGCATACAAAATAATTCAGATGAAGATAGCTGTTCTTATACGTGTTTATGACAGAATTGAAGATCTGAAATATAATCTCCAAATCATATCCGACACATGGAAGGAAAATGAGTATTATATAATCGTTGTTAGTAATGGTAAGAACAAAGGCTATGAAATACCTTCTGAATCATTACCGCTTATAGATAAGCTCGTCATACTGGAAGAAAACGCAGGACATCGTAAAGGCAACTCTCAATTGTTAATGGAAGGCATTAAATATATTCCCCAAGAATATGATTACACATTAATATTGGAAGCCGACACATGGGTATATACGGATACTATTCATACCAAATACGCCCATTTACTCTCTCAATCACAATATGCCGTTTGGGCTAGTGCCGACTGGTACGACAAATCTTATGGGCTAGCGACAGACTTCGCTCTTATTAAATCTGATTATATAAGAAATAATCCAAAATTATTCGATTTCGAGCTATTCCCTGAATGTCATATATCTAATTTTCTGAGAGATAACAAAGGTAACTATATCTGGATTTCAGAAAATATGCCCGTACATGTACCCAGTTATATAAAATATAAATATCCCTACGTACCGAATATAAAAGAAGGACGTTTCTATGTTTTTCCTAAATCAAAAACAGCAACACATCACATTGAGTTCTTAAAAGGTGGAATGCAACAAAAGAAAGAGTACTTCAATATACTGGCCGATTGTGACTATTTCGCCGATGCTAAAGTATCGAATAAAGCATGGAAACGCTTCAAAATGAGATTCTGGATAGGGCTTACCAAATGTTTTATCAAGAAAAGCTGGTTCAGAAAAAAAATATATATAGAAATACCCAATCAATAAAATATGTTTGTAGTAAACGGTAGATATTTAACTCAGAAAGCAACAGGGGTGCATCGCTACGCCTTCGAGATATGCAATAAACTACACGAAATGGGTGTCGATTTTCATGTTGCTGTACCCAAAGAAATACATCCTGACTACAAATTCAGTTTTAAAACTGTGAAATGCGGTTCATTGAACACCCATCTTTGGGAACAAATATCACTGCCCCGTTACCTAAGGAGCATAGACAGTCCTCTTTTGATAAGCTTTACAGGCTGTGGCCCATTAAACTACAACAATCAGATTATGACCATTCACGACGTATCGCACGAGCGTTATCCTGAATGGTTTTCTAAAAATTACTATCGTTTCTACCATTACATGATGCCTCGTATCGGTCGCAAAGCACATGCTGTACTTACAGTCAGTGAGTTTTCGAAAAACGAAATTGTAGAAACATTAGGACTTGATCCCCAGAAAATACATGTAATACATAGCAATGTACCTTTTCATAATAAGCCATCCAAAGAGGATATATTAAATTACAAACTGGCCCCTGATAGCGAAAGATACATCCTTGCCGTTTCGTCGATGGATCCAAGAAAAAACTTTATCCGCCTTGTCAAAGCATTCAATCTGATTGAAGATAAATCGATCAAACTATATATCATAGGAATGCGCTTTAAGGCATTCAATACACCCGATTTAAAAGAACTGGTAGGAGAAAACATCCATTTACCCGGATATATTGACGACGAAGCACTTCAAACAATGTATCAAAATGCTCTTCTTTCAGTCTATCCTTCTCTCTATGAAGGATTCGGGCTGCCACCACTAGAATCGATGACTTTCGGCTGTCCGGCTATTAATTCAGATATACCCGCCTTGCGTGAAGTAAGTGAAGATGCCGCTTTATATGTCGACCCTTTCGATGTGAACGATATCACAAATAAAATAAACCTATTAGTTAGTGATGCGGATTTACGACAATCGCTTCGAATAAAAGGATTGGAGCAAATAAAAAAATATTCGTGGAAAAAATCAGCTGAACAAGTTTACAAGTTAGCGTGTAAGTTCATGTAATTTAGTCTTGCAACTCTTATTTTTTCGGCTTATTTAAAACAAAAACAGAAAAAGCATTTTGATAAAAAGGCTTGCATTTCCCTTTGATAATCCCTTTATTTAATCTACTTTTGTAAGGTAATAGAAAAAACCGATAGCTTATGTTTATTTTCTATATCGACAACTAAAAAATTAACTATTCTAAAATAACTAAAACAAATTTAATTTATGAGTTGGTTACTTAAATCTTCTATTGGCAAGAAGCTGATAATGAGTATTTCAGGCATCGTTCTTGTCTTATTTTTGTTGTTTCACGTCTCGATGAACGTGACAGCTGTGTTTTCGGAAGATGCTTACAATGCCATTTGTGCTTTATTAGGTGCTAATTGGTATGCCGTAGCAGCAACTGCAGGTTTGGGTGCAATCGTTGCAATCCACTTTATCTACGCGATTATCTTAACGCTTCAAAACCGTAAAGCACGTGGTAACGACCGCTACGCAGTAAACTCTCGTCCTAAAAACGTAGAGTGGGCTTCTCAAAACATGCTAGCGCTGGGCATAATCGTTGTCGGGTTCATGTTACTTCACTTTAGCCAGTTCTGGTACAAAATGATGTTTGCTGAAATAATGGGACATCACGAAGTAGAACTAGGCGGAAATATGGTTTCCCCTCAAGATGGAGCTGCATTTATTAAGTACTACTTCAGTCACCTATGGGTTGTAATAGCCTATTTGGTATGGTATGTGGCACTATGGTTCCATTTGTCTCACGGATTCTGGAGCTCTGTCCAAACTATCGGATGGAATAGCAAAATTTGGATGAATCGCTGGAAAGTGATCGGACAAGTACTTGCGACTGTTATTTGTCTGGGATTTGCTTTTGTAACCATCTATTTTTACGCAAAATCACTTTGCTTATTCGCTTGAGCAGACTGTGATTATTTTTGTTAAAGATTAAAAGAAAAACAGATATGAGTACTATACTAGATCCGAAGAAAGATTCAAAAATTCCAGAAGGTCAATTGGCCGAAAAATGGACTAACTATAAAGCTCACCAAAAACTGGTGAACCCTGCCAACAAACGTCGCTTAGATGTTATTATAGTAGGAACTGGTCTTGCAGGAGCATCGGCAGCAGCATCTCTTGGAGAGATGGGCTTCAATGTATTAAACTTCTGTATCCAAGACTCACCTCGTCGTGCTCACTCTATTGCAGCACAAGGGGGGATCAATGCAGCAAAAAATTATCAAAACGATGGTGACTCTGTTTACCGTCTGTTTTACGATACAATAAAAGGTGGTGACTACCGTGCTCGTGAAGCTAACGTACATCGCCTTGCCGAAGTAGCGAACAGCATTATCGACCAATGCGTAGCTCAAGGAGTTCCTTTTGCACGCGAATACGGTGGTCTTCTAGACAACCGTTCATTTGGTGGAGCTCAGGTTTCCCGTACGTTCTATGCTAAAGGACAAACAGGACAACAATTGCTATTAGGCGCATACTCTGCCCTAAGCCGTCAGGTAAACAAAGGCACAGTAAAACTTTATACCCGTTACGAAATGGTCGATGTTGTTATGATCGACGGTCGTGCACGAGGTATACTTGCCCGCAACCTTACAACAGGTAAGATAGAGCGTTTTGCAGCTCATGCAGTAGTAATCGCTACAGGTGGATACGGAAATACATTTTTCCTTTCTACAAATGCAATGGGATCGAACGGTTCGGCATTGATACAAGCATACAAAAAAGGTGCTTACTTTGCAAACCCTTGCTTCGCTCAAATCCATCCTACTTGTATTCCTGTTCACGGAGAATTCCAATCAAAACTTACTTTGATGTCGGAATCACTTCGTAACGATGGCCGTATCTGGGTTCCCAAAAAGAAAGAAGATGCAGAAGCTATTCGCGCAGGTAAATTAAAACCAACTCAACTTAAAGAAGAAGATAGAGATTACTACTTGGAAAGACGCTATCCTGCGTTTGGTAACCTTGTACCTCGTGACGTTGCTTCACGTGCTGCTAAAGAGAGATGTGATGCCGGATTCGGTGTCGGATCGACAGGACTAGCAGTTTATCTTGATTTCTCTGCAGCAATCGAACGTTTAGGACGTGCAGCAGTAGAAGCCAGATATGGTAACCTTTTCCAAATGTATGAAAAAATTGTAGATGATAATCCATACGAAACTCCGATGATGATTTATCCTGCTATCCATTACACAATGGGTGGTATCTGGGTTGATTATGAGTTGATGACTTCTGTAAAAGGGCTATATGCTCTTGGAGAAGCTAACTTCTCTGATCATGGAGCTAACCGCCTTGGAGCATCGGCTCTTATGCAAGGTTTGGCTGACGGATATTTCGTATTGCCTTATACTATTCAAAATTATTTAGCTGATCAGATTACTGTACCTCGTTTCAGTACTGATCTTCCTGAATTCCAAGAAGCAGAAAATGCAATCAAGGAAAAAGTCGCTAAATTAATGAACATAAAAGGAAAACGCTCAGTAGATTCTATCCACAAGCAACTTGGCCTTATCATGTGGGACAATGTTGGTATGGGACGTACAAAAGAATCTCTAGAGAAAGCTATCGTTGAACTGAAAGAAGTGAAAAAAGAATTTTGGTCTAATGTTCGCATCCCTGGTGAAGCCAGCGATTTGAATACAGAATTAGAGAAAGCGCTACGTCTTGACGACTTTATCGAAATAGGCCTGTTAATGGCTTACGACGGCTTGAACCGTAATGAGTCGTGCGGCGGACACTTCCGTGAAGAGTATCAAACACCGGAAGGTGAAGCATTGAGACAAGATGACCTGTATTCTTATGTTTCGTGCTGGAAATACACAGGCGAAGAAGCTGCTCCTGAACTTATCAAAGAGCCTCTTGATTATGAATTTGTTGTAAGACAACAACGTAACTATAAAGCGTAATTTTAGTTACGAGTTACAAGTTACGAGTTACCAATTGTGAGAGAACAATTAAATAATACGTAACTTCAAAAAGATGAAATGATGAAAACCCATAAAGACCTGATTGTTTGGCAAAAAGGAATCGAATTAGTAAAGTCGATTTATGAAATTACCGATTCTTATCCTAAATCCGAACAATTTGGTTTGGTTTCACAACTAAGAAGATGTTCTGTATCAATTCCATCGAATATAGCTGAAGGATGTGGCAGAAATTCAGATAAAGAGCTGATACAATTCTTATATATAGCACTAGGTTCTGCATCTGAATTAGAAACTCAAGTTATTATATCTGTAGAATTAGGTTTCTTAGAGAAAAATAAAGCAGAGTCTGTTGAAATCTTAGTGAATGAAATTATAAAAATGGTATCCTCATTAATAAAGTCTATAAAAACTCGTATAAAAGATTAATTTATTTATTAATAATAAGTTGCTGCCTTGCAGTTCTCGTAACTCGTAACCCGTAACTTGTAACTTTAAGAAACAATGGATAAAACAATAAATATAACATTAAAAGTTTGGCGTCAAAGAGGTCCTAAAGTAAAGGGAGCTTTTGAAACATATCCGCTTGATGGCATTTCTACCGAAAGCTCATTTCTTGAAATGCTCGATATATTGAATGAAGGTTTGATCAATGACGGAAAAGAACCAATTGTATTCGACCACGACTGTCGCGAAGGTATTTGCGGTATGTGTAGTCTTTACATAAATGGTCATCCTCACGGACCGGACGAGGATATCACGACTTGTCAGTTGCACATGCGTAAATTTAAAGATGGTGAAACTATTACGATTGAGCCTTGGCGTTCGGCAGGATTTCCTGTTATCCGCGACTTGATGGTTGATCGTACAGCTTTCGACCAAATTATGCAAGCAGGTGGTTACGTTAGTGTAAATACAGGTGGCATTCCTGATGCTAATGCAATTCCAATTGCGAAAGCAGATGCCGACGAAGCTATGGACTCTGCATCTTGTATTGGTTGTGGTGCATGTGTTGCTGCTTGTAAAAACGGATCGGCTATGCTATTCGTTTCTGCAAAAGTAAGCCAATTAGCACTACTTCCTCAAGGACGTGTTGAGGCTGCCCGCCGTGCGAAAGCAATGGTTGGTAAAATGGACGAACTAGGCTTTGGTAACTGTACTAACACACAAGCTTGTGAAGTAGAGTGCCCTAAGAATATTTCGATCAGCAATATTGCTCGCTTAAACCGTGAGTTCTTGAAAGCAAAATTCCAAGACTAAATAAGATAATATTATCTTACTATATTGAAAGCGACTATCTCTATCGAGATAGTCGCTTTTACTTTTTACTTATCTTTACAATAAAAAGTTATGTCATTAAAATATGGAGTAATAGGTTCGGGAGCAATAGGTGGATACTATGGTGGTATGCTTGCCCGATCGGGCGAAGAGGTACACTTTCTTTTCCATTCCGATTATGATTATGTGAAAGAGCATGGATTACAAATAGATTCGGTCAATGGAAATTTTAAACTACCATCAGTTTTAGCCTATAATAAAACGGCGAATATGCCGAAGTGTGATGTAGTATTCGTTTGCCTCAAATCGACAAACAACAAGCTTTTAAAAAATTTACTACCACCACTATTACATCAAGATACCGTAGTTATATTGATACAAAACGGATTCGGATTGGAAGCCGATTTACAGCAAGATTTCCCCAGTTTAAGTATCGCGGGTGGATTAGCCTTTATCTGCTCGAATAAGACTGGTGATGGACACATTACCCACCTAGACTACGGCAAGCTCAATATAGGCTCCTATTCATGCACTGATACGGATATATTAGAGAAAGTACACAGCGACTTTCGGCAGGCTGACATTGAAACGCATATCGTAGAATTGTATTCAGCACGCTGGATGAAGCTGGTTTGGAATATACCGTTCAATGGAATGACTGTTGTATTGAATACCACAACCGATAAACTGATGACTAACATCAATACCGATTTACTGATTAATCAAATGATGCTGGAGGTTATTCAGGCTGCCAATCGTGCAGGCTGCTCTATATCGGAATCGTATGCAGATGAAATGATGGATATGACACGGAAAATGACACCATATTCGCCAAGTATGAAACTGGATTTTGACTCGCATCGTCAATTGGAAATAGATTACATCTACTCCCGCCCGATCGAAGAAGCAGCGAAAAATGGATATGATATGAAATATGTTTCAATGCTGGAGAAACAACTTCGATTTATTGAGGCACAGTATTTAAAATAACGTGAGGCAGAGATAAGCATCGTTTATCATTTATAATTGATCTATCTTTCGTCTACCCTGTCATTCCGATACGCAGTGAGGAATCTGTTATTCTATAACAAGTTGCGGTCAAGATTCCTCACTGCGTATCGGAATGACAGGGTAAGTAAAAAAATATAGTTTCTTTCCTTATTACAAACTCACATTTGAATAATATGACTTCTCTTATTATTGACAAAAAACATATACCTTTGTCGCCTATGTTTACTACAAACGATTCTATATTGGTGCTGTAAATAATCTGTAATCTCTTTACAGGTTATCCCTCCGCTTTACTCTGGAATACATCCAGAGAATAATTTCGTATATTTATTTAACTTTTTTAGATTATCAGAGACATCTACATGTCGCATAATTTGAAGATAAACAGCATCAATAATCATGAACAAAAATTATAGAATAAGACAGGAAATCACACAAAATCAATTGAAAATCGAAATCAGGGAAACCAATATAAATGATTTTGAAAGTATAATGAGAGTAGAAAGATTAGGATTTGGCTACAATAAAGAAGCAAAACTGGTCGCTGATCTATTGAGTGACGAAACAGCTGAACCCATAATTTCGCTACTTGCTTTTCATAACGGCGAAGCCGTAGGACATATTTTATTTACGAAAGTAACGTTTGATAATAAAGAGAATTCACCTTTAATGCACATCTTAGCCCCATTGGCTGTTATACCAACCTATCAAAGACAAGGGATCGGAGGAATGCTAATAAAGGCGGGTATCGAAATATTACAAGAAAAAGGATCAAAATTGATTTTTGTTTTGGGACATAAAGAATATTATCCTAAATATGGTTTTACCCCTCATGCGAAAAAATTAGGATTTCCGGCTCCCTATCCTATTCCTGATGAATACGGTGAATACTGGATGGTGCAAGCGATTTCGGAAGATGGTTTAAATGTAGGTAAAGGAAAGATCAAATGTGGCGACACACTTGACAGACCGGAACACTGGAGAGACGATGAGTCTGATAAGATTTAAACGATATCTCTTATATCTGAAAGAGGCTGTCTCAAAATTTTAAATAGAACATAAATTACACTGAGATAACTATCCCTCTTAATCTCTGCAAAAAAAGAAGTAATTCTCTCATTATCCTCCCCCTTCTCAGTGAGCAGGAGGGGGCGTGGTGATTACAAATCCTTCAAATATAGGATTGAGAAAACTAAATGCTTCTAAAAAGTGTTCTTTTAAAAAGAACTATTCTATATTATTTTTAACTTACAGTAAATCAATTTATGACAAAGAAAATATTGTTCCTGCTAGTGTTTTGTATCAGTCTAGCTACTTATGCACAAAGTACATATAGCCAGACAGAAGTGGATCTGAAACTTGAACTTCAAAAAAAAGAGATGGATGAAAAGCTGACAGAGCTAAAAAACGAAAAAGATAAAGCAGATGACAAGATAATAGAACAAAATAATCGTCTTGCTGAAACACAAAGCCGTATGGCAAAAATTATAGATTTGTTTGGAATCATCATTGCGGCATTGACAATTTTGGTTACTATAGCAGGCTTTTTTATGGACAGGAATAATAAGAAGAAAAGGCAAGAGATAGAAGACGAGTTCGATAAATTAAAAGTCGAGAGTGAAAAGCAAATAGACTACATCAGACAACACGCCCAATTAGTTGCCGAAAAAGCACAGTTGATGGTAGAAAAAGCAGCACTCGAAATAGACCATATAAGAGATGAAGCTCATACTTCTTTAGCAGAAATAAATACATGGAAAAATACCAATGAAGAGCCTTGATTAGAAAATGAGAACGAAAGCTTAGAATTTGCTTCTTGGTATAGAAAAAAACGTCCTAACAAAAGGCGACTGTCTGAAATAGAGAGCCGCCTTTTGTTATTATTGATTTTATATTAAAACTATAAATAAGAAATCACTTTCGGTAGGTCAGAGAAATCGGGCATCACGTCATGCACCTTATCTTGCAATTCTTCTACCGAAAAAGATGTAGATAAACCTACAACCTTCATTCCTGCTGTTGTAGCCGCTTGTATCCCGAATAATGAATCTTCGAAGACAAGACATTCTTCGGGTAGTGATCCTAAATCTTTAGCGGCTAAAAGAAAGCACATAGGATCGGGTTTTCCTCGAGTTATGCGATTTGCCGTAACTTCCGTATCGAATACCCCGACTAGGTTTAACTTATCCAAAGCTATCTCCAT
Organism: Dysgonomonas sp. ZJ709; assembly: GCF_011039195.1. NCBI lineage: Bacteria > Pseudomonadati > Bacteroidota > Bacteroidia > Bacteroidales > Dysgonomonadaceae > Dysgonomonas > Dysgonomonas sp. ZJ709. The sequence goes on along the minus strand of NZ_JAAKEM010000001.1, from coordinate 390,563 downwards.
TTTGAAATCGGGCGAACTGGTTACCAACCCCACTTTGTAGCCATTCTTTTTAAGATGTGCAATAAACTCAAATATTCCGGGAACCAATGGAAAATCCATTTTCAATTCGAATTCATCTGATTCTCTTACAATCTGAGCTTTCTCCTCATCAGTGAAATCAGAGAAATATTTTTCCAATACGTACGAAAAAGTGACACCTCTTGCACACGATGCAAAATCGGCTATCCCCAACTTATATTTCTCTGCTAACCAATCGGAAAAAATATCATATTGAGGTTCTGTATCAGCAATAACCCCGTCAAAATCGAAAAGAACTGTTGTAATTCGTGCCATAGTATTTTTGTTTTAAAATATAAAGATAGCCCTTTTTCTGTACCTTTGCAATACACTTTTTATTAGGTACGAAATCAAGAGATAGCATATTTTCAAGTTTATCTATATATAAAATAAATCGCTGAAAGTAACAGAAAAGGTTACATTCAATAACAGGGTGAAAGTGTTACTTTTGTTACTTTTTTGAAACAAACCTATAAGCAAACAACTATAATATAAGATGGAGCAAAGAACAATTATTGAGATAGCGGGTGCAGTCCCCCGATTCGAACAGCTGCTATTCGACAAACCAATAGACTGGAAAATAGAAGACGGACAGCATTGGGCAATTATAGGGCCAAACGGAGGTGGTAAGACACTGTTGACAGATATTCTACTCAGCAAATATGCTTTAAAAAGTGGTGAAATTATCTGTAAAGATGAGAAAGGTTACAATCTGCCTGTTTCTTCTGTCGTTAAAAGTGTGGCTTTCCGTGACATATATAGTATAGTTGATACACAAAACAGTTACTACCAGCAACGTTGGAATAAAGGCGACGAACAGGTAGTTCCTGTTGTAAAAGAACTTGTGAAAAATGCAGATCAGACATGGCTTGACACCTTGGTAGGATGGTTTGGAATATCCGAACTGATGGAAAAGGAAGTAAATATGTTGTCGAGTGGAGAATTACGCAAATTCCTTATTGTACGCTCCCTCCTATCCCGACCTCGAATAATGATACTGGACAATCCTTTTATAGGCTTAGACGCAGCTTCGCGTGTTGTTTTGAACGATTTGCTAACACGTCTATCCAACTTAGAACATTTGCAAATTGTACTGGTTCTTTCTAATCCGGCAGATATTCCCGATATGATAACGAATATCTTACCAATCGGCGACAAGCATATATATCCTGCAACAAGCAAAAATGAATTCTGTAACAACAAAGAATTTATTGAAAACCTGTTTAAAACAACTAAGACAGGCGATATAGAAAAACTAAAAGACAATTATAAAAACGATTGGCTAGCTTTCGAAAATGCTGCAACACTAAAAAACATACAAATAAGATATGGCGCACGTACCATACTTAAAGATTTAGACTGGCAAGTGAAACGAGGTGAGAAATGGGCTCTGCTCGGTGTCAATGGTTCAGGAAAATCGACATTACTAAGTCTTATCTGTGGCGACAATCCACAAGCATATGCAAACGACATTACACTTTTCGACCGCAAACGTGGAACGGGAGAAAGCATCTGGGATATAAAAAAACGTATTGGTTATGTCTCACCCGAAATGCATCTCTACTACCTCAAAAATGTGAGATGTCTGGATGTAGTCAGTTCCGGTTTTTTCGATACTATCGGGTTGTACAGAAAGTGCAATGAAGAACAAGAGAAAGTTGCTTTGGAATGGATGAAGATATTCAATATCGAGCACATCAAAGATGTCTCTTTCCTTAATATATCGTCGGGCGAACAACGTCTGATACTATTAGCGCGTGTGTTTGTCAAAAATCCGGATCTGCTTATTCTGGATGAGCCCCTACATGGGTTAGATATAGTAAATAAACAACGAGTAAAAAAGATAATAGAGGATTTTTGCGATGCAGATAAATCTCTTATCTATGTAACACATTACGAAGATGAAATTCCAAATACAGTTAGTGACCGTTTAGTGCTGGAAAAAAGGCAATAAATACGCTCAATTAAATGATTGAAAAAACTATATTTATTATTCAATTGTTAACTTCTAATAGTAACAAAAACAATAGATTAATTATGAATAAAATTCTATTCTTAGCAGTTATCTCGGCATTTATATTAAGTAGTTGTTCGTCAAAAACACCTCAACCGATAGACCAAGGAGAAAAGGCTTCTACTGAAAATACAATAGAAACAGAACCATCGATTCAACTATATCCGGTCGACGGTTATTTCTCAACGGTAAAACTAACTGAACCGAAAGTATATATTTTAGATCAGGCAACATTCGAAAAGAATTTCCAACCGGCAAAAACAATGGAAAACTCTCCGACCGAAATTAATTTCGACATGGAAAAGGTTGGTGCTATTGTTCTACCGGAAACTCCATTTGAAACAACAATAACAATAGATAGTACAAGTCTATACAACAAGACATTGCATATCTACTATTCGATTAATAAAGGGCAAGAAAAAAGGACATTCACAATAATACCAACAGAGATATTCACATTCGATGCCGAAGTCGATGCAGCATCTGTATCGTTCGACAACGAAGGGAGATCCATTAAGATCGACCTATAATCTTCTGTTAGACATAGATAAAAAGAAAGCCGATTAGAAATCTAACCGGCTCTTTTTATTCCATCACTTTACGATACAAAGCATCGAATTTTTTCCTGTCGAATTTTTCATATTTAGGTTTAGTCGGTAGGTAATCCGAATCATCCCATAAAGTGCTTGTAATCATCAGATCCGCGCTATATCGATTACATGCGATAGGCACATTATGAACACGACACTGACGAAGTAGCATCATAATATCGGCTTCATGAGGTTGCGGATTCAAGTCGTCGATCAAGAAGATAGCTAAATCTACTTCGTGACGTACTACCATCGCAGCAATTTCGGCATCTCCTCCTAAAGGACCCGAATTCATGCGAGTTATATCAGCTACAATACCTTTTTCTTTGAATGATTGAGCAACAAGACTACCTGTTGTCCCCGTACAAACAAGGTGATGTTTAGACAAGAACTCTGAGTTATAATAACACCATTCTACCATATCGGCTTTACGATGATCGTGTGCAACAAGTGCAATTGTAAGTTTTTTCTTCATATCTTTTATTCTAAGGTCTAAGACCTGTTAATATTTTCTGTAACAACTATGTGATATAGCTACAAATAAGAACTATACCTACTCAAAGATAAAACATTTTCATCTCAAATATGTTTCGTTTCGGTTAATAGTTTTACTCTTGCTATAAAAAGAAAAAAGAGATACACATATGCATCTCCTCTCTTATATTGTTTTACGGATCTAACTCAATCCAAGCGGCCGCCTTTACGCCAAGTCTTACTGTAATAACCTTCGATCAAAGAGCTTACAATAACACCTTTTTTGATGGATGCATGAGCAAACAACCCATCACCAAGATACACACCTACATGGTTAATATATTTTTTACCAAAAGTAGAGAAGAATACTAAATCTCCCGGCTCTAATTCATCTTTAGGAAGAGACTCTTTCACGTCTTTTGCTATCTGAGTACTTACACGTGAAATTTTCTTGTCGAAAACGGTATTATAAATAATATTCGTAAAGCCTGAACAGTCTACACCTTTACGGCTCATACTGCCTCTGCGATAACGTGTACCTAACCAATCTGCCACTTCACGGTATAAATCCAGATTCTTAGCATCTTTTATGCGTACACCCAATACTTCGGATAATTCCTTTATTTCTTGTTGTTCGATAAGTTTTGCCTGAAGAGCTACAGTACCAACAGACATTTCTTCATGAAAAGCGAGATTAGTTGGTGAAAGAGCTGAATTGGGTTGATCTACGAGAACTTTATCTATGCGGGGAAGGTATATTGAATTACCGTTTTGGGTAGTTAATTCTATATTTTGTGAGGATTGTATTAGTTCAAGGGATTTAGCTGTTAATGTTGTTGCGTCTGAAGTTGTCTTTTTCTTTTCTTTTGGTGCTTTCATCGTCTCATCTACTGCTGCGAATGATGATGCTGAACCTATGAGTAAGGCCAAAAGTAAGGAGAAGAATTTAGACGTATTGTTTGATAAGGACATGCGTAATATTTTTTTGAATTCGTGAATATACACATTATGACCAATAAATGAAAATTTGAGTTATAATAATGTTGTTTTTTTAGATAATTTAAGTTCTATAAGAATTACCTAACACGTCCGCCTTTTTTCCATGTTCGCTTATAATAATCCTCCTTAAGGCTGCTCACAATCACACCGTTAGATGTAGATGCGTGAATAAACCAGTCATCTTTAAGATAAATACCAACATGACTTATTTTCTTCTTGTTTCCCGTTGTAGCAAAGAAAACCAGATCACCTGTCCGCAAGCTCCCCTTCGAAACGTGGTGCATTTTCATATCCGCGAGATCGTTTGTAGAACGAGGCAGTTTTTTACCATATACCTTTTGAAAGATGATAGAAGCAAAACCCGAGCAATCTAACCCCTTGCGTGTTTGCCCACCATAGCGATAAGGAACACCTAACCAAAGAGAAGATTCTGCGTATAAACCCATATTTTTATCATCATCCTTATTGATGTTGCTAAGTTCAATTCCTAATTTTCTAGATAAGTCCGCCACTTCTTTAGGATCATATAAAGCACCCGGTTGCGAAGATCTTTGTACGCCACAAGAGCTCATCAGAATGACAAACAGAATGAGAACCGAGCAATTCGTTATTAGATATTTCGACATAGATAAAGTATTGTTTGACTGTAAAGATAGTCATTATAAGAAAAAAGACGAACCCTGATAACAAGATTCGTCTTTCAATTATACGATATGTAATGATTATCCTTTCAGGTAATCATTGATATGTTGTGCTGTTTTACGCCCCGAAGCTATACTTGTAACAACAAGCGATTGTCCGCTGACACAGTCGCCCGTAGCAAATACTTTAGCTACACTGGTAGCTCGGTTAGCATCCGTCACAACATTATGGCGAATATCATCGGTTTTCAATTTCATTTCGGCCAAGAGACCTTCTTGTATAGGGTGAACAAAGCCTAGAGCCAGAAACACGAGATCTACTTTATGAATCTCGGGAATACCGACTTCTTTCATAACGTGTTTACCTTGCTCATCCTTCTCCCATGCAACCTCAACAAGTTCAACTCCGGTTAATACACCATTCTCCCCGATAAATCGCTTTGTATTGAGCGACCAACGGCGATCACAACCTTCGAGATGGGATGAAGATGTTTTCAATACAGCAGGAAATGGCACAGGCCAAGGGTTTTCGATATCCTCTAATTTAGCAGGCTTAGGCATAATCTCTATTTGAAGAACATTAGCCGCCCCTTGTCGATTAGCTGTACCGATACAGTCTGAACCGGTATCTCCACCACCGATAACGAGTACATTCTTACCTTTGGCATCAATTATCTGAGCAGATGGAATCTCGTCTTTAGCCACTAACTTATTTTGCACGGTAAGATATTCCATTGCATAATAGACTCCTTTTAGTTCTCGCCCTTCGACAGGAAGATTACGTGGTACTTGCGAGCCGATAGCAACACAAACAACATCATTATCCTTTAACAGGTTCTTTCCCTTAATGTCTTTGCCAACCTCAACGTTAGTAACAAATTTCACGCCTTCGGCTTCCATCAGTTTTATACGCCTATCTATAACGTTCTTATTTAATTTAAAGTCAGGTATACCAAAACGAAGTAAGCCACCAACACGAGCACTCTTTTCATATACTGTCACTTCATGACCTTTACGGTTCAATTGATTGGCAACAGCCAAGCCCGATGGCCCTGAACCGATTATCGCTACTTTCTTTCCCGTACGATGAGTAGGTATTTGCGGCTGTATAAATCCATCATTAAAGGCATGTTCTAATGCAGCAGCCTCATTCTCACGGATTGTTACAGGAGCACGATGAATCGATAGCACACACGACCTCTCACATGGCGCAGGACAAATACGTCCTGTAAATTCGGGGAAATCGTTCGTCTGCATCAACACCTCTGCTGCCAACTTCCAATTTCCTTTATAAATATAATCCTGCCATTCGGGCATTTTATTACCCAATGGGCAGCCCCAATGACAAAACGGTATACCGCAGTCCATACAACGGGATGCTTGCTCGCGTCTGTCTTCCGTATTTAGAGTTTGTTCAACTTCACTAAAATCAAGGACACGATCTTGTACCGGACGGTATCCTGCGTCTTTTCTCTTTACTGTTAAAAATGCTTTTGGATTTCCCATAATTATCGTCCTCCTCTTAATAGTCAAATTCTACCTGAGCTATTTTCTTTTTGATAGCTTCTAATTTTTCGTCTTGTAACACTTTCTTATATTCTATCGGAGTTACCTTCATAAATTTCTCTACTTCGGTATTCCAATTGTCAAGAATATATTTTGCCCGAGGACTGTTTGTATAGTGATAATGATTGTTTATCAACTGACGAAGTTCTTTACTGTCGTAGTTATCTTCGATCAATGTCAATTCCACCATTTGCATATTACAATAATAATCGAAGTCGCCATCTATGTTATAGACATAGGCAACACCTCCACTCATTCCGGCGGCGAAGTTGCGTCCTGTTTTACCAAGGACAACCGTACGACCACCTGTCATATATTCACAGCAGTGATCTCCTGCTCCTTCTACTACGGCTATCGCTCCACTATTGCGAACACAGAAGCGCTCACCTACTCGTCCGTTGATATAAATTTCGCCCGACGTAGCACCATACAATAATGTATTACCTGCGATGATATTATCTTCGGGTTTGAAGGTAGACACAGCAGGCGGAACAATAATAATTTTACCACCCGATAAACCTTTACCTACATAGTCATTCGCATCACCTTCCAACCTGAATGTTACTCCATGAGCAAGGAACGCCCCAAAACTCTGACCGGCTGCTCCTTTGAACGAACATTGGATTGTATCGACAGGAAGACCGGCATTTCCATACTTCTTAGCTATTTCGCCCGAAAGCATTGCTCCAACTGTACGGTCTGTATTTCTGATTACCTTAGTCATCTGAACAGGCATCTTTTTATCGACAGCTATACGGGAAGTAGTTATTAAACTTCTGTCAAGCACATCGTCCAGTTTATGCTCCTGATCTTTTATATGATGTATAGCGTTTTCTTTAGCTTCAATAGGAAAATACATCAGACGTGAAAAATCAAGCTTCTTCACTTTCTCATTAGCATCGCTCTTCATATATTCCAATAAATCGGCTCTGCCGACTACCTCATCTAATGATTTGAATCCTAATCGAGCCAAGTGCTCACGCACTTCTTCCGCCAAAAAGTTAAAATAGCTGATCAAGTATTCGCTTTTTCCGATAAATTTATCTCTCAATTCTTTATTTTGAGTAGCCACTCCTACGGGGCAAGTATTCAAGTGACACTTACGCATCATTATACATCCTAACACGATAAGAGCGCTCGTAGCAAAACCAAATTCTTCAGCTCCGAGCATCGCAGCAACAATTATGTCGTGTCCTGTTTTTAACTGACCATCCGTTTGCAAACGAATCTGTCCACGAAGATTATTTAAAACAAGCGTTTGTTGAACCTCAGCCAATCCTATTTCGAGAGGAAGACCTGCATGCTTGATCGAACTTGCGGGACTAGCACCTGTACCCCCTTCGCATCCGCTGATAACAATACGATCGGCTTTTGCTTTTGCTACACCGGCAGCAATAGTACCTACTCCACTTTCAGAAACAAGTTTCACACTTATCTGCGCTTTTGGATTAACACTTTTAAGATCGAATATCAATTGAGCCAAATCTTCGATAGAATAAATATCGTGATGTGGCGGTGGTGATATCAATGATATGCCGGGAATAGAATGACGTGTTTTTGCAATCACATCATCTACTTTAAATCCGGGCAATTGTCCACCCTCTCCGGGTTTTGCGCCCTGAGCTATCTTAATCTGAATTTCATCTGCATTAACCAAATATTCAGTAGTGACACCAAAACGTCCCGAAGCCACTTGCTTAATAGACGAACGTGCGTTGGTTGCAAAGCGTTCTGGTAACTCGCCCCCCTCGCCTGTATTACTCTTTCCACCGATTGCATTCATGGCAATAGCCATTGCCTCATGTGCTTCCCGACTGATGGAACCGAAAGACATAGCGCCTGTTACAAATCGTTTTGTAATGGCTGATATAGGCTCTACTGCTTTTATATCTAATGGCTTCTTACTTGGTTCGAAATCTAAGAAATCACGTAAGAATATCTTTTCCGATTTAGTATCGATAAAATGCGTATATTCTTTGAACATCTTATAACTACCCAAGCGAGTGGCCAATTGCAGTTTAGAAATTGTTTCAGGATTCCAGGCATGCCTTTCTCCATCACGACGCCAAGAATATATTCCCTGGTTAATTAACGAAGGATCTTCAAAATCCTCTTCGAATGCTTCGAAGAAAGGATTGATAGCTTCGCGTGCAATATCGTCTAAGTCTATACCTCCAATCTTGGAGGTTGTACCTACGAAATATTTATCAATAACCTCTGTACTAATGCCTATTGCTTCAAACAACTGAGCACCTAAATAACTTTTCAGTGTAGAGATACCCATTTTAGACATTGTCTTGAGTAAGCCTTTATTGATAGACTTCACATAATTCTTCATCGCAGTATAGAAATCAAGATGAATATCACCTTTCTTTACTACATCTTCTATCACTGCCAGTGCTAAGTATGGGTTAACGGCATTGGCACCATAACCAAACAATAATGCAAAATGCATTACTTCGCGAGGTTCTGCCGATTCTACAACTATATCTATCTGCATACGCTTACGGCATGCTACCAAATAATGATGAACTGCCGATACTGCAAGCAATGACGGTATCGCGATATGATCTTTATCTACACCTCTATCGCTAATAACAATATAATTGCTACCGCTATCTACGGCCTCTTCTACTTTCTTACAAAGCTCGTCGATCGCTTGTTCTAAACCTTTAGTTCCTGCTTTAGGATCGAATAACATCGGTATAACTTCGGCTTTAAATCCTTTATATCCCAGATGAACCAACAAATCCAATTCTCTATTAGATAGAAATGGATTGGATAACCCCACCATTTTTGTATGTTCGGGGATAGGATCGAGCACATTTTTATGCAGTGAACCGATATAGCCTTCTAACGACATCACCAACTCTTCACGAATAGGATCGATAGGCGGATTGGTTACCTGCGCAAACTGCTGACGGAAGTAGTTAAACAATCGCTGCGGCTTCTCCGACAACACGGCTACCGGAGTATCATTACCCATCGATGCAGTAGGTTCTTTGCCATCGTTAGCCATCGGAATAAGTATATTCTCAATATCCTCTCTATAATATCCGAATGCTTTTAGCAGTTTGGTATAATTATCTACACTGTATTTTATAGTACGTCCCGAAGATATATCATCGAGCGATATTCTGTTTTTATTCAGCCACTCACGGTATGGATATGCTTTTGCTAAGTTTTCTTTCAACTCTGCATCGTATTGGATAGCACCTGTTTCGGTATCTATCATTAACATTTTACCGGGCTTCAAACGTCCTTTTTCTTTTATTTCAGATGGCTCGAACGGTAACACTCCCATTTCGGAAGCAACTACCATTATGTCATTGTGCGTCATCAGATAACGAGCAGGACGAAGTCCGTTTCTATCCAACAAACCTCCTGCATAACGACCATCGGTAAACAAGATCGTAGCCGGTCCGTCCCAAGGTTCCATAAACATACTATGATATTCGTAGAATGCTTTCAAGTCGCTTGATATAGGGTTCTTATCGTTCCACGATTCAGGTATCATCATCGCCATGGCATGGGGTAATGATTTACCAGACATAACCAAGAATTCAAGCACATTATCGAAAGATGCACTATCACTCATATAGGGCTGAACGATAGGCCAAAGTTCGTTTATATTACCTAATTGTTCTGATTTAAGAACACTTTCGCGAGCTTCCATCCACAGGCGGTTACCTTTTATGGTATTAATCTCACCATTGTGAGCCACCATACGGAAAGGATGAGCTAAATCCCATGTAGGAAATGTATTGGTACTGAAACGTGAATGTACCAGAGCAATCGCACTGGTCAGATACGGATTTAAAAGATCGGGGAAATAGTGTCGCAATTGTTCCGACGACAACATCCCTTTATATATTATACGTTTAGTTGACAAGCTAACAATATAAAACGCTCTTTTAGTTTCGTTCGAGAAGATTGTCGAATTAACTATCTCACGCTCTATTTTTTTACGTAAAAGATAAAGTTTATGTTCCAGTTCATCCGGAGACATTCCTTCATCGCCAACGACAAATATCTGTTTAATCATCGGCTCATTCTCCAATGCCATCTCTCCCAGAATATCACTATTCACAGGCACGTCACGCACTGCCGAAAGTATCAGTTTTTCTTTATCGATATATTGTTTGAGTGTAATCATACATGCCTCAGCTTCTTTTTCACCTTTAGGCAAGAAGACGAGACCTGTACCATAATGACCTTTCTCTGGGACAGCTATCCCTTGAAGTAATATAAACTCGTGCGGTATCTGCAACATAATACCTGCACCATCTCCAGTTTTATTATCGGCATTCTCAGCTCCACGATGGGTCATGTTCTCCAATACACGAAGTCCATTCTCAACTATAGTGTGAGACTTGGCCCCCTTCAGATGAAGTACCATTCCTACCCCGCAAGCGTCATGCTCATAAGCAGGGTCGTATAAACCGTACTGCGCTGCTGATCTTAAATTTTGCATATTTTTAGTTGATATAAAGGATGAAAGAGAAATAGACACTCTCCTAAACTAATTCTATTGACAAATATACTGTTTTTGAACATAAAAATATGATTTTTGCTTTAAAAAGTTTGTTATTCTTACCAAAATATACTTTTAACCACATTTATATAACAAAAGAACAAACAACAATGTTGTAAAATAAATCATTATATACCCAATATAAAACAAATACTCCCGACTTCTGTTTGAAACCGGGAGTATTTTATTTTATCATAAATTGATTATCGATCATTATCTGATAAACAGTAGTTCTCTGTATTTAGCCAAAGGCCACATTTCGTTATCTACAATTAATTCCAGCTTATCTACATGATAACGGATTTCATCTAAATAAGGAGCCACATTATCGTGGTATGCAATTGCTTTTTCACGTTCGCTCTCTATGTTGTTTGCAGCTTTACGGGCATCAACCATTTCATGAACCTTTGCATTGATAGAATTCACATGTGTAGAAATCTTTTCGATCAAACGCATTTGCTCTGCTCCCAATTGTTTGTAATCCAACGATACTTCTTTCAATTTAGCAACATTTGTCAACAATATCGATTGGTAGCTGATTGCAACCGGAATAATATGATTTAAAGCAAGATCACCTAATACACGAGACTCTATCTGTATCTTTTTCACATAAGTTTCCCATTTCACCTCGTTACGAGCATGAAGTTCAACTTCTGAAAGGATACCGTGGAATGTTTTCACACTTTGCTTAGATGTGTAGCTATCATAAATAACAGGAACACTTGTTTCACAATCAAGTTTACGTTTATTAGCTTCTGCTTTCCACTCATCGCTATATCCGTTACCATTAAAACGAATTGGACGAGACTCTTTAATATATTTCTTCAACACTTCATAAAGTGCTTCTTCTTTCGATTTTCCGCCTTTAATCAAAGTATCCACTTCTGATTTGAAAACAACTAATTGCTCTGCTACGGATGCATTAAGAGCAGTCATACCGGATGCACAGTTAGCCGATGACCCAACAGCACGGAACTCGAAACGATTTCCTGTAAATGCAAATGGAGATGTACGGTTACGGTCGGTATTATCCAGCAATATCTCAGGTATTTGCCCAACACCCAGACTGATTTGCTTTTTGTTATCTACAACAATCGCATCTTTTACCGAGCTTTTCTCAAATTTATCAAGAATATCACTCACTTGTGTACCTAAGAATACAGAAATAATAGCCGGAGGTGCTTCGTTAGCACCAAGACGATGCGCATTCGTTGCCGAAGATATTGAAGCTTTCAACAAACCGTTATTTTTATGCACAGCTGCAAGTATGTTAACAACGAAAGTAATAAAGCGAAGATTTTCCACCTTATCTTTTCCCGGTGATAACAAATTGATACCGGTATCTGTACATATCGACCAGTTGTTATGTTTTCCCGAACCATTGATTCCTCTGAATGGTTTTTCGTGGAATAATACGCGGAACGAATGTTTACGCGCTACCTGATCCATTATTGACATCAGTAGCAAGTTGTGGTCTACAGCCAAATTACATTCTTCGTAAATAGGAGCTAATTCGAACTGGTTAGGAGCAACCTCGTTGTGACGGGTTTTCACAGGGATACCCAGTGCATACGATTCATACTCTAATTCTTCCATAAATTTAAGAACACGTAGCGGAATCGATCCGAAATAATGATCTTCCAATTGTTGATTTTTCGCACTTTCGTGACTCATCAATGTTCTGCCTGTCAAAGCTAAATCGGGACGAGCCGAATAAAGATCTTGGTCTACCAAGAAATATTCTTGTTCCCAACCTAAATTAATAATCGCAGATTTAACATCTTTATTAAAGTAATGACACACATCGGCAGTTGCCTTACCTATTGCAGCCAAAGATTTTAATAATGGTGTCTTATAGTCGAGCGCCTCCCCCATATAAGATATAAAGATGGTAGGAATACAAAGTGTATCACCCATAATAAACGCAGGAGACGATGGATCCCATGCCGAATATCCACGTGCTTCGAATGTATTACGAAGTCCTCCCGATGGGAAACTCGATGCATCGGGCTCTTGTTGAGCCAATAATTTCCCACTAAATTCTTCGATCATACCACCTTGCCCATCGTGCTCAACGAAAGCATCATGCTTTTCAGCTGTACCGTCGGTTAAGGGATGAAACCAGTGTGTATAATGCGTTACTCCGTTTTCTAAAGCCCACATGCGCATACCTGCTGCCACGTGCTCAGCAAGACCACGATCTACTGTCGATCCTTTATCAATAGCATCAAAAAGAGCTTTGAATGTTGCTTTGGACAGATATTTAGCCATCGCATTACGATTAAATACCTTTTCTCCGTAATACTCCGATGTTTTACGAGTAGGAGCAACCACTTCGAGTGGTTTCCTATTTGAGGCTGCCGCTACTGCTTTGAAACGTAACTTTGACATAAAATTTATTATTTATTGGGTTATATATTTTTTAGATAGAAATATTTTTAAGTCTGCTCACGGCTTCTTTTGTATTTTCTAATGAGCCGAAAGCTGTCAATCGCAAATACCCTTCGCCACTAGGGCCAAAACCGACACCGGGGGTACCGACCACATTCAAGTCGTGTAGCAGATAATCGAAAAATTGCCATGAAGTCATATCATTTGGCGTTTTCACCCAAATATACGGAGAATTTATACCACCGTAAACTTTTAAGCCCTGAGCAGAAAGACCTTCTCTTATGATTTTCGCATTATTCAGATAATAATCGACAGTCGCCTTAACTTCCTTCTTACCTTCTAATGAATAACAAGCTTCTGCCGCGCGCTGTATAATATAAGGTACGCCATTGAACTTGGTAGTATGGCGTCTGTTCCATAATTTGTTGAACGAAACCTTTTCGCCCGATTGCGTATATCCCATTACAGTTTTAGGAATCACAGTATAGGCACAACGTGTACCTGTAAATCCTGCCGTTTTAGAGAAACTACGAAATTCAATAGCAACTTCTTTGGCTCCTTCTATTTCGTATATACTATGTGGAACATCACTTTCTGTAATATATGCTTCATAAGCACTATCGAAAAGGATAAGCACTTTATTTTGAATTGCGTAATCGACCCATACTTTCAACTGATCTCTGGTAAGAGTAGTTCCTGTCGGATTATTAGGATAGCATAGATATACAATATCAACTTTTTCGGTTGGTAATGATGGCACAAAATCATTTTCGGCTGTACATGGCAAATAAACAATCTTACTCCACTTACCATTAGCCTGCAAATCGCCTGCTCTACCAGCCATAACGTTTGTATCAACATACACCGGATAAACAGGATCAGTTATAGCTACGATATTATCCAATCCTAATATATCACCTATATTGCCGGTATCGCTTTTAGAACCATCGCTTACAAATATCTCATCTGTAGCAATATCTAATCCGTAAGCTTTATAATCGTTTTCGAGAATAGTGTTAACCAAAAAATCATATCCTTGTTCCGGACCATATCCTCTGAATGTCGAAGCATCAGCCATTTCATCAACGGCCTTATGCATTGCCTTTATAACAGATGGGGGAAGAGGCTTAGTTACGTCACCGATGCCCAAACGAATAATATCTGATTGTGGATTTGCTGTTTTAAACTCACTTACCTTACGAGCTATATCCGAAAAAAGATAGCTTCCGGGTAGTTTGGTGAAATTATCGTTTATTAATGCCATAAATTTATTATAAATACTTTTTTCTTCTATCGTTTTAGTCTTCTATTCTCTTATAGTATTACGCCCTCGAATACAGTGACAGCTTCGCCGGTCATATAAACATGGTTATTTACCGCATCCCATTCTATTTGAAGATCTCCACCTATTAAATGAATCGTAATGTTACGATCGCATAGACCATTAAGAACTGCGGCAACTGCTGCGGCACACGCACCTGTTCCACAAGCCAATGTTTCGCCTGCACCACGTTCCCATACACGCATATTCAGTGTATTTCGATCTACAACTTCTATAAATTCTGTATTTGTTTTTCGGGGGAAGACAGGATGTTTTTCAAACTTGGGTCCGATAAGAGGCAAATCTAGCTTATCGATTCCTGTTGTAAAAACTACTGCATGGGGATTGCCCATCGACACACATGTTATTTTCCAAGTTTTGCCATCTATATTTAACGGATAGCTAATTACAGGTTCTTCTGCAATGCTTACGGGGATCAATGTAGGTTCGAGAATTGGTTCGCCCATATCAACTCTCACCTTACGTGTTTTCTCGTCACCTTCGAGGAGGGACAGATACTTTACACCTGCCTTGGTTTCGAGAGTTATCTCTGTTTTAGTAGTAAGACCATTATCGAATACATATTTACCAACACATCGGGATGCATTTCCGCACATTTCCGCTTCTGAGCCGTCGGAGTTGAACATTTGCATTCTGAAATCGCAAGTTTCGGAAGGAAGTATAAAGACCAGACCGTCCGATCCTATTCCAAAATTACGATTACTTAATTTGATTGCCGCTTCAGATGGATTTTCTATGGATTGAGTAAAGCCATTAATATATATGTAATCGTTACCCGCACCCTGCATTTTGGTAAATTTCAATCCTTTCATCTTACTCTTTTCTTTATTTCTTTTAAAGCTGACACAAATTTCATACAAATTATTCTATTTCACAAGAAAAAACTATACATTTTTTCTATATTAACAAATTAAATATACTTTTTGTTTTTAGTTCAAAGAAAAACATATCATAAAGTCAAAACAACAAACAATTTAAATATCTAAAAGAAAGCATTATCAATCATATGCTATCCCTTTAATTAGTTTAAGGTTTTTTTGACAGCAATATATCTCTTACACCCTTTCTGTTATTTCAATTTTCTAAAAACACATTACATCTGATAACAGACAAAAAAATAAGGAAGCCTGGGCTTCCTTATTTTTCTATTTATTTTTCATACGCTTCCGTATGCACCGACTTAACGGCTCGACCGGATGGGTCTATTCTGTTTTTGAATGAGGCATCCCACTCCAATGCTACAGCTGTACTACAAGCTACCGACGGCACCGATGGCACACATTGGGCTGCAGAAGCTGAAGGAAAATGCTCTTCAAACATGGTACGATACCAATATTCTTCTTTCGACATAGGCGGATTGATAGGAAAACGCTCTGATGCATGTTCCATTTGCCTGTCGGTAATTTTCTTTTCAGCAACTTCACGAAGTGTATCGATCCAATTGTAACCAACACCATCAGAGAATTGCTCTTTCTGACGCCACACTACGCTTTCAGGTAGATAACTCTCGAATGCTTTACGAAGAATATGTTTCTCCATTTTACCGTTTCCACACATTTTATCTTGTGGATTAAGACGCATTGCAACGTCCATAAATTCTTTATCCAAGAATGGAACACGGCCTTCAACACCCCATGCTGCCAACGATTTATTAGCACGCAAGCAGTCATATAGATGAAGATTATCTAATTTACGAACATTCTCTTCGTGAAAAGCTTTCGCATTTGGCGCTTTGTGGAAATAAAGATAACCACCGAACAATTCGTCAGCACCTTCGCCCGAAAGCACCATCTTCACACCCATAGACTTAATAAAACGAGCCAAAAGATACATAGGTGTAGAAGCACGAACTGTAGTTACATCGTAAGTTTCGATATGATAAATCACATCACTCAACGCATCCAAAGCCTCCTCGACTGTGAAATGAATTTCATGATGAACTGTTCCAATATATTCTGCTACCTTTTTGGCAGCCTCTAAATCCGGCGCACCTTTCAGTCCCACTGCAAACGAGTGAAGCTGTGGCCACCAAGCCTCTGTTTCATTATTATCTTCCACACGACGCGCAGCATATCGCTTCGCAACCGCAGAAATAATAGAAGAATCTAATCCGCCTGACAATAATACACCATAAGGCACATCAGACATCAATTGACGATGCACTGAATTCTCAAGAGCCTCGCGAAGTTCATCGATATCCGATTTATTATCTTTTACTCCATCATACTCCATCCATTCACGTTTATACCACTGCTTCGGATTATTCCCATCCTTACTGTATAAACTATGACCCGGTAAGAACTCCTTAATATTAGGACACACACCCTCTAGCGCTTTCAACTCGCTAGCTACATAGAACTGACCGAAATCGTCATACCCCATATATAATGGTATAATCCCCATATGATCGCGACCTATCAGATAAACATCTTTTTCGCTATCATACAAAGCAAATGCATAGATACCATTCAAGTCTTCAAACAGATCCGCACCTTTATCTTCATATAAAGCTAAAATCACTTCACAATCCGAATGTGTTTGAAAATCATATTCAGGGTATCTGCTTCGAATTTCTTTATGATTATATATTTCGCCATTAACGGCCAATACAAGTTTTTTATCTTTACTATACAACGGTTGATTTCCCGAATCGATGCCTACAATAGACAGGCGTTCGTGGGCAAGAATAGTCTTATCACCACAGTATATACCCGACCAATCGGGACCACGGTGACGAACTTTCTTCGCCATTCTCAAGACTTGAGAACGTAATGTATCAATATCTTGTGTTAATTCAAATGCACCAACAAATCCACACATATTCTAATTTTATTTCGTTATATTTTCTATGTCAATTTTTATGCTAAAGTCTGGCAAATGTATATCATTTTATCTTTGAAACAAAACTAAAATAGAAAATAAACACAGTATTAACAGATATAACTTCAAATAGACAAAATAAAACCAATTAATCATAAAATTTGTTTCAATATTTACAATATATTTACGTTATGTGTTATATTTATATTGAGTTATACTTATTAATTTATAATTATCTTTGCAAAACAAATTAATTGAATACGACAGCCTTATGAAAAAGAATATATTATCATTTGCAATACTTGCAGTAATTTGCATTGTCGCCTCATCATGCAGTAGCGATAATAGTGAACCTATATCCATAGAAGGTACATGGTCTACTTTAGAGAGAACATTAGATACAAACTATCCCGAACTAGACAAAGAAATAAATCGAGATTTCAAAGAAGATAGTAAAATATACAATATAGAAAGAACCTTCAAAGATGGTAAAGCAACTACTATAGCCAAAAGAATAGAAGATGGATATGAAGTAAGAAGGAAAACGGAATCTTTCACCATAGCCGGCGACACACTTATCATCGACTTAACAACAAAAGCCGCATTCATGTTGAGCAGAACAAGACTTACAACAACCCGTAAGATTACAAGAGCAGACCTAATCCCCATATTATCTGAGATTGGAATATACGACCCCAATCTTCTACCAAGTGATATAGAAGGTGAATTGAGAATGATGGAAGTCCGATGATTTTTTGAAGAAAAAGCTTTCAAAAATTCAAACTATTTTATTATCTTTGCAACCCGATTGTCAATAGGCCAATAAGAAACAACTATAAAAAGTGTTCGCCTCAGACATATAACCTGTAAAATTAAAAGCAGATGTACGTAATCGTAGACATTCAAGGACAACAAATGAAGGTTGAAAAAGACCAAAAGATTTTTGTTCACAAGATCAATGCAGACCAAGGTTCTCAAGTTGAGTTCGAAAAGGTTTTATTAGTAGACAAAGATGGAACTGTAACAGTTGGTGCTCCTACAGTAGAAGGCGCTAAAGTTGTAGTAGAAATCGTTTCTGAATTAGTAAAAGGAGACAAAGTTCTTATTTTCCACAAGAAAAGAAGAAAAGGTCACCGTAAATTGAACGGTCACCGTCAACAATTTTCAGAAGTTATAGTTAAAGATATTATTGCTTAATCAATTAAAGACAGAAGAAAATGGCACATAAGAAAGGTGTAGGTAGTTCGAAAAACGGCCGTGAATCGGAAAGTAAACGATTAGGCGTTAAAAAATTTGGTGGAGAGATTGTTAAAGCAGGAAATATTATAGTTCGTCAAAGAGGAACAACTCATCATCCGGGCGAAAATGTAGGTATCGGTAAAGATCATACATTATTTGCATTAACTGATGGTGTAGTAGCATTTCGCAGAAAAAGAAATGACAGATCATTCGTTTCTGTACTTCCTGTAACGGAAGAGGCTTAAGTAAACAATTTACAAATAGCATAGAGGAGCAACTTGAATTATCAAGTTGCTCTTTTTTTGTGTATAACCTGATCGTAATACTTAGATATAAGTAGAAAAGCTCGAATATTTCATTATATCTGGGTATTGCACTACCGTCGACTATCCATTTACTTTGTATCCGTAATAATTAATTTATTAATCTATCTAAAATCACAAAAATGGCTAACATAGGAATATTTTATGGTTCAACCACAGGGAATACACAAGAAGTTGCAGAAGACATTGCAAAAAAGCTAGGTGTAGACAAAGCAAACCAACATGATGTATCAAAAGCTAAAGCTGATTTTTCGGCTTACGATGTCGTTTTGTTCGGATCATCGACTCTAGGGATGGGCGATCTGCAAGACGATTGGGAAGATTACATCGACAAATTAAAAGATGCTGATCTGGCAGGCAAAAAAGTAGCTTTATTTGGTTGCGGTGATTCATCTTCATATAGCGATACATTTTGTGATGCGCTGGGAACAATATACAGTGTGATAAAAAACAAAGGTTGTGAGATTATCGGAAGAGTTAGCCCCGAAGGATATACATACGATAGCTCGGAAGCGATAATAGACGGACAATTTATCGGACTTCCTATCGACAATGATAACGAATCTGATCAGACCGACCAACGTATTGCTTGCTGGGTAGAAGATCTGAAAAAAGCAATCTAACTTCTATAACACACTATAATTATGAGGCTTTTCGATCACCTTATTTATGAATTCAGAAAAGGAGTAAGAGATATGGTTCTTTTCACTTTTAAGAAACAGGAAGAAGAGTCTATCAAATCCAGGTTAGAAAGAAATGGTATTAGTTACATAATACAACCATTAAATAATGGAAATGTAAACATATTCTTCGGTAAAGAAGAATGTATGGTGGTAGTTGATAAGATATGTAAAAACAAGCCATTGAACCGACTCACCCCCGAAGAAGATTTTATTTTAGGTATATTATTAGGTTATAGCATCAAAGAGCAATGCAACAGATATTGCAAAAAGCATGAAAATGCAGCAACAAAGAATGTTGCACTTTGTCTAGCATAACTTTTCTATTGATAGTTTTTTTAGTTGATCTTGAATCCTCGTAGACGTGATGTCTATGAGGATTTATTTTTCAGATAAACAGATTCTTCTAAAAATCGATTTCGTATATTTGAGTCTTCTAAAAACATTATTATATGACAAATCTATTTAATATACGTAGAGATTTTACGCTCAAAACCCTTGATGAGTCGGAAGCTCTTCCTAACCCTATTGATATGTTCAAACTCTGGTTCGACGAAGCAATAAAGTCGGAGGTATTAGAGCCCAATGCGATGAATCTGGCAACGGCTACAATTGATGGTAAACCATCGTCCCGTATCGTTTTGCTAAAGCAAATAAAACCCGAAGGTTTTGTATTTTTCACTAACTACGACAGTAAAAAAGCAGACCAGATAGCTGCAAACAAATATTGCGCTTTAAACTTCGCTTGGCACGAACTCGAAAGACAAGTGCGGATAGAAGGGATAGTCGAAAAAATATCAGACGAAGAATCAGACTCATATTTTGATGTACGCCCCGAGAAAAGTAAACTGGGAGCTTGGGCTTCGCCACAAAGTCAAGTAATTCCAAACAGACAATATCTGGAAAAACTAAATGCAGATTTCGAACTTAGATTTACAGGCAAAACAATAACCCGCCCTCCCAATTGGGGCGGATATATCGTCAAGCCTTATCTGATCGAATTTTGGCAAGGGCGCAAGAGCAGACTTCACGACAGATTGCAATACAGGCTATTAAACAATGAATGGAAGATAGAGCGATTAGCCCCTTAAAATCTTCCATCCAAATATCTATATCCATAATAACAACAGATTACTTTCTGTTTTTCATCCAGTATCTTAAGTAGAGAAGTGCAACAACGTTAATTGATAACACAAAAATATATGGCCACAAACTGATTAAAACAAGCATCAATTCACTAAGGATAATCCACCCGTTATTCAAAGCATCTAAAAATTTTAGACCAAAACCAGGTTCGTATTCTTTTGCTTCAACATCAGACAAAACCATTTCGCTATACTGCGTTTGATCTTGATATAATATAATGCTGATTGTACTATAAGCCATTTGATCTGTCAGCCTAAAACTAGATAATTTTGCATCATCAGCCTGTGTAAGTAGATTGTCCATTCTGTCTTCTGCCTCTACAAGATCGTCCAGCTTACTCACTTTATTCGTAATAGCATTCGACAAACGCTTTTGCATTACGTTCTTACGCTCTTGCTCGAGACGATCGGACATCAAGTCGAATGTTACGTCATGAGCTTCTACTATCCTATAATCAATAGTAACTGCTAAAGGAGCAATCTCACTCAAGACTTTGCCTAGTTGATCGTAAGGAACACGCAATTCCATATCTGCAACTAAATTATTACAATATGTAACTCGCGATGAATCTTTAGATACCTTCACAGAAGCATGCAGTTGTTCGTTATTTATTGCTGATTTTACAATAAATCCTTTGTTATTTAAAACAGCATCTTCTATTTTATAAGTTGCATGAGGAACCTGCTTAACCTTAAATTTCAAACGAGCAGTCCGTATCAATTTATGCACTCCATCATCATTTTTTGTATTCGCTGCTGAAGTTGCTATAAAATTAGCCGTGCCAGCTTCAAGCGGAGCATATTGTTCTGCAACTGGTGCTACTTGAGTATTTCTTGATTCCTCTGCCGGCATTTGCATATCCATGACAGTAAAAGAATATGAATCAGACACGGACTCATCCTTGGCATTATTACCACAAGCTACTAAGACTCCAAGTCCCAATAGTACAATTACAGTTTTAATAGTGTTTATCATAATTTCTATTATTAATTTTGCAGTTTAGTTAATAGAGGGAGGTTAATCCATAATTCCATAAACTTCTTCGATGAAAGTTTGTTTTACTTAAAGGCAGGAGAATAAAGAGAAAATGAAAATAGAAAAAACCAATGCCGTCAGATTACTCGATAAGGAAAAAGTCAAATACGAACTCATACCTTACGAAGTAGATGAATCTGATCTTAGTGCTATACATGTAGCCGAACAATTAGGCGAAGATGTAAATCAGGTATTTAAAACACTTGTACTGAAAGGAGATAAAACAGGATATTTTGTTTGTATTATTCCCGGAGCTGAAGAACTAAATCTAAAAGCTGCAGCTAAGATTTCGGGGAATAAAAATTGCGAAATGATTCCAATGAAAGACCTATTAGGGATCACCGGATATATCAGAGGTGCGTGCTCGCCCATCGGTATGAAAAAGCTATTTCCAACTTATATAGATAAATCGTGTAAAAAGTTTAGCCTCATATACATAAGTGCAGGAAGAAGAGGTCTGCAAATACAGATAAACCCTGACGATTTAGTTAAAATAATTGGTATAAATATAGAAGATTTAATATAACACAAGGTTGTCGAGTCAACCATCAAAATCTCAATCCATCAGATTATTAAGACTTTATAAAACAGCATGTAAGTATATTTGTTTTTTTAACAACTTTCTATCAAAAAAAGTGGAGTATAAAAATAATAACCAATAACTTTGTACATAGTTCAACACTAAAATGCTCTTTACTTAGAGAATAACTATTAATAAAAAAGTACAGATATAATGGCCAAAATAATAGGAACTGTGGTTGTCAATACCGAACGTTGCAAGGGATGCGACCTATGTGTTGTTTCTTGCCCCTGCGATGTATTGGAATTACAACCTAGAGATGTAAACACCAAAGGCTACCATTACGTATATATGAAGAATCCGGATGCTTGTATCGGATGCGCCAATTGTGGATACGTATGCCCGGACGGATGTCTCACTATTTACAAGAAAAAAATCGATACAAAATAACGAATTATAGGAATTGTCGAAAAGTTTACAATATAGATTCCCGCAATTCGTTTTTTAATTTTAAAAAGAAGATCATGTCTGAAGAAATATTTTTAATGAAAGGTAACGAAGCTATCGCCCATGCTGCTATCAGATACGGGACAGATGGCTATTTCGGCTACCCGATAACCCCACAATCGGAAATACTGGAAACTCTGATGGATGAAGCACCTTGGGAAACAACCGGAATGGTAGTTCTTCAAGCCGAAAGCGAAACATCATCGATCAATATGGTATATGGTGGTGCTGCCTGTGGAAAAGCAGTATTCACTTCTTCATCGAGTACAGGTATCAGCCTCATGATGGAAGGATTTTCATTTTTAGCAGGCGGAGAGTTACCTTGCTTACTAATCAATGTAATGCGTGGCGGTCCGGGTCTAGGAACTATTCAGCCATCACAATCCGACTATTTCCAAGCAGTAAAAGGTGGAGGACATGGCGATTATAAATTAATAACCTTGGCTCCTGCAACAGTACAGGAAATGGCTGACTTCGTAGCGCTGGGTTTCGATTTGGCTTTCAAATACAATACTCCGGCAATGATACTTGCAGATGGAGCAATCGGGCAAATGATGGAGAAAGTGAAACTACCACCATTCAAAGCACGAAGAACCGAAGCTGAAATCCGCGAGCAATGCCCATGGGCTACACTCGGTAAACCAGCCGACAGAAAACCGAACGTTATTACAACTCTGGAATTGGATGCTCATAAGATGGAAGTTCACAATCTTAAATTGCAGGCCAAATACAAGAAGATAGAGAAAGAGCTTAACATGCATCAGGAAATAAATTGCGAAGATGCAGATTATATACTTGTAGCATTTGGCACAGCAGCCCGTATTTGCCAAAAGGCTATGGAGCTGGCACGTGCCGAAGGTATAAAAGTCGGACTTATACGCCCGATCACACTTTGGCCTTATCCATCGAAAGCAATAGATAAATATGCATCACAAATAAAAGGTATTCTGACCGTAGAAATGAATGCCGGACAAATGGTAGAGGATGTACGTCTGGCTGTAAATGGAAAAGTGAAAGTAGAACACTATGGTCGTATGGGAGGTATTGTACCGACACCACATGAGGTGTTAGATGCTTTAAAGAATAAGTTCGATTGCTAAAGACAGTCGACTAACTATTTACAATTAAAGTTACAAAGATTATGAGTATAAATATAATAGACCCAGCAAACTTAGTTTATGCGAAGCCTGAACTGATGAACGATGCCGACATGCATTATTGTCCGGGTTGTTCCCACGGCGTTGTACATAAACTGATTGCCGAAGTTATAGACGAACTGAATATAAGGGAAATAACAATAGGCATTGCTCCTGTGGGCTGTGCTGTGTTTGCATATAACTATCTTGATATCGACTGGCAGGAAGCAGCTCACGGACGGGCACCTGCACTGGCAACTGCTGCAAAACGCTTGAATCCGAACAAAATGGTATTCACTTATCAGGGCGATGGCGATTTAGCTGCTATTGGCACAGCCGAAACAATCCATGCAGCCAACAGAGGTGAAAATATTGCAATTATTTTTATCAACAATGGTATCTATGGTATGACAGGTGGTCAAATGGCTCCAACGACACTGCCTCAGATGAAAACATCGACTAGTCCTAATGGTCGTGACACATACGAAACAGGATATCCTTTAAAGATTCTTGATCTTTTAGCTCAACTTCAAGGTGTATGTCTGGCAACCCGACAAAGTGTGCATACAGCCGCCTCTGTAAAGAAAGCTAAGCGCATGATTAAGCTCGCTTTTGAGAACTCGATGGCTAACAAAGGAACATCTATAGTTGAAATCGTTTCGACTTGTAGCGCAGGCTGGAAAATGACTCCTGCCGGAGCTAACCACTGGATGGTAGAAAATATGTTCCCTGCATATCCACTTGGTGATATAAAGAATATCTAAAATCAAATAACGAAGAATGACACAAGAAATTATTATAGCAGGTTTTGGAGGACAAGGTGTTTTATCGATGGGTAAAATACTTGCTTACTCCGGTTTGATGGAAGACAAAGAAGTATCATGGTTCCCGTCTTACGGACCAGAGCAACGCGGAGGAACTGCGAATGTAACAGTTATACTGAGCGACCAACCAATAAGCTCACCTATTATAAATGAATTTGATATAGCCATTATATTGAATCAACCATCTATGGGTAAATTCGAACCGACTGTAAAGCCGGGAGGAATTCTGATTTATGACCCTAATGGCGTGCAACATCCGCCAACAAGAACAGATATTTTTATTTACAAGATAGCTGCATTGGATACAGCAACTATGATGCAAAACTCGAAAGCGTTCAACATGATCGTTCTTGGTGGATTATTAAAAATTTGCCCGATGGTCGATCTTGCGCATGTTATGCTCGGATTAAAAAAATCGCTGCCCGAACGTCATCACAAATTGCTTCCGATGAATGAGCAAGCCATCCAAAAAGGAATGGAAATAATAGAAGAAGTACAAAGACCTGCTTAAATAGCAATTATCATAAAAATAAAAAATCCGAAAGTCAGCCTTTCGGATTTTTTATTTTTAGATCTATATGATCAGTTTGCTTTATAAATTCGCATTACATAGCCTCCGGCAGGAGCCATTGCTATCTTCAATTTCTTATTTGCAGGAACATCTATTATTTCCTTGACATAATCACGAGCTGCACGATCGGCATTAATTCCATCACGGAATACTTCTGCTTTAAAGGCTCCGTCACCTAAAAACGATAAATCAATATCTAAATCGCGAGCATTCCAATCTGTCATTGAACCCACATACCAATCGTTGCCTTTTTTACGCGCTATGGTAACGTATTTCGCTATTTCGCCATTTATAGACACTGTTGCATCCCATACAGTAGGAACAGTAGCTATAAAGCGCGTACATTCGTCTTCCTGCATATAATTGGATGGACTGTCGCATAACATATTTAATGGTGATTCGAAAATAATATATTCTGCTAACTGACGACAACGTGTTCCCTGACTCATCCCTTCATTATTAACGGCACGATAATTCGATTTTGTAGCATTGCGCATAGCACCTTGTGTATAATCCATAGGACCTGCCAATTGTCGGATAAATGGAATAGTAACGTCGTACGTAACCTGATCTACATTCAGATTACCTTTCATATTCTCCAAACCATAAACACCTTCGAAGTTTATTACATTCGGATAAGTCCGTTGTAATCCGGTAGGTTTATAAGTTCCATGAAAATCCATCAAGAGCTTATACTTCATTCCCATCTGAGCTGCACGGTGATGAAAATCGACCATCTGCTGATCATCCCGATCCATAAAGTCTACCTTAAAGCCTTTAATACCCATCTCTGAATAATGCTTACACACGTTCTCCATATCCCTATTGAAGGCATAATAACCTGCCCAAAGAATAAGACCCACATTCTTACTTTTTGCATAATCAGCCAAGCCTTTCAGATCAATTTCAGGAATAACCTGTAACAAATCGGCTTGCAAGTTCACTGCCCAACCTTCGTCCAGTATCACATATTCGATACCATATTTCGAGGCGAAATCTATATAATATTTATAGGTTTCATTATTTATTCCCGCACGAAAATCGACGCCATATAAATTCCAGTCATTCCACCAGTCCCATGCAACCTTGCCGGGTTTTATCCACGAATAATCGGTAAATTGGGCAGGAGTAGCTAACTTATATACCATATCATTATCAGCTAATTCTTTATCATTTTCTGAGATTACAATTATGCGCCATGGAAAATTTGTCGCACCACTGCATTTTGCAATATAAGGTTCACGGGTTTCGACCAATTCTTGCAATTGGTTATGTCCTCCTTGTTTTACATCTTTAGGATATGCAGCAAATACGCCTGTCAGCACATTAGATCCATTGGAATTATAAAGATACATTCCCGGATAATCGAGCAGATCAGACTCGGCAAGGCAAACTTTCTTTCCATTTACTCCCTCCACAACTAAAGGTGAGAAAGCCAGACGCTTGTTATTCCATTCAGATAATGGGATATAAGCATACGGATTTTCAAACGAATTAAAGAACTGCTCTTCAATGCTATTCCGAGCATGTTTTACATAGGGGATATATGCATTTTGTTTATTAGCCGGAAAATTAAATGTAGCCTGTTCATTTTCTACAATGAATGGCTTCTTTGATGTTGAAACAAAGCGGTAAGCTATACCTTCATTATACGCCCTGAAGATAACATTATAGTCTTTAAACCTTAATGTAAGTTCATTGCAATTATCTGTAATTTTTGACTTTTTATAAATCGGAGCATCAATCACTTCATTAATGATTCTCGTTGACGACCCAATCAGTTTAGAATTAACGCCAAACGATTGTCCATTTGTAAGTGTCATCGAAATAGGCGATTTATTCAACATTATATCTCCATCATGAGCAACTGAATATTCTAGGGTTTTACCAATAATAATATCTACTTTCAGTTTTCCATTAGGCGCTTTCAGAACAAATTGTTTTTGTGCTGAAACAAATGTGGATAATAAAGAGAGTAACAAAAAAGAGAGTAGTGGCAATTTTTTTTTCATCGTATTTTTAGATCAATTAGAGTTTAAGTGAGATTAAAGATAAGGAATGTTTCTTTTACAGACGATTCCTGTACACAAAAAAGGGGAATAACTTATTAGTTATTCCCCTTTTGAAGTAAGAAACAAAAGTTTCCTATTATTGAATAGTTTTAGGTCTATCTTCCGGATTTACACCAAATGTTTTAGATGGCGTGTTACCCATTTCGAATACAAGGTCTCCACCAGATACTATATCTTTAAATTCGATATATGATTTAGTATAATCTTTTCCATTAAGCGTAATACTTTGGATGTAGATATTATCCTTGCTGTTGTTATTTGCTTTTATATTGAATGTCTTACCATTTCCAACATTGATAATAGCATCATTCACAATAGGACTACCAAATACAAATACGCCACCAGCCGGAGCTACCTGATAGAAGCCTAGAGCTGACAATACATACCATGCAGACATCTGACCAACATCTTCGTTTCCACAAAGTCCAGCAGGAGCGTCATGATAAAGAGTAGTCAATACTTCTCTTACCTTTTCGGCAGTTTTCCAAGGCTGTCCAACATACGGATACATATACAATACCTGATGGCTTGGCTCGTTACCATGCGCATATTGACCGATAAGACCACTAATATCAGGAGATGCATCAGCACCTAGATCACCTTGAACAATAAATAAAGAGTCCAGTTTTTGCGTAAATTTATCTTCGCTACCGAATAGGTCAACCAATCCTTGTACATTTTGAGGTACTAACCAAGTATATTGCCATGCATTACCTTCTGTATAATCATTTTCACGATGTACAGACTTGAAAGGATCTAAAGCTCCCGGTCTGAATTTACCATTAGAATCTATTCCTCTCATGAAATTGATATTCTTATCGAAATAATGAGTAAATGAATTACTTCTTTTCAAGAAATATTCATAGTCGGCAGTTTCGCCTCTTTGTTTTGCCACTTGTGCCACAGCCCAGTCTGCAATAGCATATTCCATACCTTTTGCTACTGACTCGTTTACTTTGTCATAAGGTACATACCCTAGTTCTTTATATTCTTTTAAACCTCTTTCATCAAGCATTGCTGATGTTTTCATTGCTTCATACGCAAGGTCTTTATCAAAGCCTTCATATCCTTTCAAATACGCGTCTGCAACAACAATTATGCCCGGATTACCAACCATACAGTCAGTTTCGTTAGCCATAAGATGCCATACAGGAAGTTTACCTTGTTGTTTGTAGATATGCAACATTGTATTCACCATATCCGACATTTTTTCAGGATGGATAAGGGTCATCAAAGGATGAGCCGCACGGTATGTATCCCAAAGAGAGAATGTAGTATAGTTTACAAAACCTTCATTTTTATGAATAGCAAGATCCGATCCAAGATAATCACCATTAACATCGTTAAGTAACGACGGTGCGATCATTGTATGATAAAGAGCAGTATAGAAATTGCGCATTACCGATGGCTCGTTAGATGTCACTTTTATTTTGTTCAGTTCTTGATTCCAAGCCAAGTCTGCATCTGTAATAGTTTTTTCAAAATCCCAGCCTGCAAGTTCTGCAACCATATTTGCTTTGGCTCCTTCGATACTAACCGGAGAGATCGCAACTTTCACATATACATCTTTTTTGCCTTCAGCAGGTGCAAAATATGCTTGTCCGAATGTTCTGCGAGATTTCAGAGTAGTACCTTCTTGCACAGCTGTTGAATCAGACACTGCGAATTTTGTAATTGGTTCAGAGAAGATTGCTGTAAAATAAATACGTTGATCTTTTGCCCATCCTTTAGAATAGCGGTATCCGGAGATTACGGAGTCGTTTTCTTGTGTAATATAACCTTCTACCGGAGTATCCCATCCAATACCAGCTTCGAGATTGATAACAATTCTAGGATCTGATACAGATTTATTTTGGAATGTATATTTATGAAAACCAACTCTTTTTGTTGCTGTCAATTCAACATCTACATCGTAACGATCTAAATGAACAGCATAATAGCCAGGTTTCACTTTTTCAGTATCTCTATTGAACAAAGAGTACATACCTGAAGCTTGATCTCCATGTACACCTCTTCTTAATGGCACATCACCTGTAAGAGGCATAAGAGAAATATCACCTAAATCACCGATTCCGGTTCCACTTAGATGAGTCATTGCAAATCCAAGTATAGTAGAATCTGTGATATGATATCCAGAGCACCAGTCCCAACCTTGTGTAATATTAGATGGTCCTAATTGAACAGCACCGAAAGGAACATTTGCCCCTACAAATACGTGTCCATGATCACCTGTACCAATATAAGGATCTACATATTGGGTTAGGTTCGCTAGATCATTCTGCGGTCTTTTATCTTCACATGAAGATAATACTCCTAAAGTAAGACCCAAACACAAACCTGTGCCAACGAGCTTACCCAGAAGATTTTTTTTTGATTTCATAAATTGCTGTTTTTAAAATTAATTTGGTATTATTTTATAGGTTCAGTCAATTTTCATTGCGCAAACAGATAAAAAATTCTTACTAACCTACAAAGATAGGTACATTTATATGATAGCACAATAATATTAAAGCACAAATACAGTATTTTACAACATAAAAAAGGTCTTATGACAGTAATCATAAGACCTTTTTGTATTATCTAATAACTTATTTAATCTTGCTAAATCTTGTTTGAATAGCGCCGAGTTCTTTTTCCAAACGGGCTTGCTCTTGCGATAACAATTCAGGTGTAGGGAAATACTTAACAAGAGTTCTATCTCCTATTTGATAAATTTCACCTTTATAATATCTCTTTCTTAAAATATCGAACATCGAAAGTTTATTACTAAGTTTAGTAATATCTGAAATAGATGTTGAGTTTTCTGCACGTAGCAAGTATGGTGTTATTTCGTCAAATGAAACCCAAAACAAAGGGCTTTTGAGTACATTAGAACCATTGTTACCATAACTTCCCTCACGGTGTAATACCGGACAAATTGCTGCTATGCGCACATCGCCTTTTCCAGTTTTAGAATCAAAAAACCACTTTTCTTTTACATAATAGCCTAATATTTCATCAGAAGGAATATCATAGCTATTGACAGATAAGGTATTATCGGCGTTAACAGCATAAGGTATAGAATATGCATCTAAAAAACCTCTAAAACCAACTGTTTCAAGATCATCGTTAACTCCTGAATTTTGAAGATTAAATCTATAAGCTTCAATAGCATTATCTTTTATCAAATTGAATAACAACGAAAACAGATTAGCCTGATTTGCATCCGATACCATAGGATAAAAGAATGCTGCATTGGCATCATCATTTATTGATATAACCCGATAAACATCTCTCATCCAAACTGTAGTCTCATAATCATTTAATGAACTGTTAACAACTACTCTTTCTCTGGCTGTAACTTCTTTTATTACATCTTCTGCCGATTCGGTGGACTGTGCCTGTAAGTTTTGTGTAAGGAGTGGACTTATCATAAAAAATCCACCAATCATCATTGATATTATAAATCTCATAAGATCTATTATTTTATATTAATTTATTACTAATTTATACGCACTTCCATTGGTGCAATCTCACGCTCTATACCATCGGGACCTTTTACTTTAACTCCGGAAATAAAGAAATATTTACCTCTGGCCATTCTTCTGATCTGATCTAATTGACGTGCAGAAAAATTTGCTCCATCCGATACTTCTGGCATTGCATTACCCATAGCATCAACAAAAATAGTGCGGAATGCAATAACTGTAAATGGAATATTTAAGATTCCATCATCTATTGCAGCTTTCACCCCATTTGTATTCAATATTATCGAACGAGCCAAAGCACCACGTTTAAACATCTTAGAATTTCCATTTTCATCTTTATACTCGATAAAAGGAGTGGGATCTGGCAACAACCTAACTCGAAACTCTTTACGAGCGACCGTCTGTTGTACACCATTCATGTTCGAAAAAACGGTTACTACAAAGTTTTGTCCGGCTCTTGCAGGCCTTGCAACCCAATTATTGCCACTCTTAGTCAAGGTACCACCTTCTGCTCGGGCTGTCACATCTCTGTCCACAACACCCGGAACCGATATACTTAAAGGGTTATCTATTCCGGCATAAACTACATCCATCAATAGCGGTGCAATAGTTGCCATAGGTTCCATTACCGTATATTCTTGAGTAAATGGTCTTCTCAAAGACACACCATCCCTAGAAGTCATTTCGACGTATCCACTAAACGAATGTAGCCCCGTAGCGCCAGCAGGTATTTGGTATATACCATTATTCTCTGAAGGTAATTCTTTGCCATCAATCACAATACGTGGGCGTTGAGTTGTATCAACTGCTGCCAATACAACATTTGCTTTGTATGATGTACCCCTCATTACTACATTGGACTGAGGAACAACAAATGCTTCAACATTATTAACCCGGAAATCGCTAAAGTCAATATTTTTCAAAAGACTATTCAGTGCTTCTCCTTCTGCTTGTTTTATGTTTGATTGCAAACTAGATAGATATGTCAGTACTGCAATACTCGGCATGCTCTCGAAAGATGCCTGCACCCATGTTCTGTTATCATCCGCCGACTTGGGTCTTGGTTCGGTAGACAAGGAATTTGCAATAATTTTCTGTTTGTTCTCATCTGTAATACGAGAAAGAATATCATTTCGATACTGATCTATCGCATCTTTAAGCTTATCTCCTTGTTTTCCAACAATCATTACTTCCGGCGAAGCGTCCAAGTTCTCTTTGTATTTAAGATTATCAGCATCTGCTTCTGGTCCATCGCTTTTTTTTGCAATTTCCAATTTCAGATATTGAATATAATTAAACAGAGAATCTGATTTCTGATTCACTTCTTGTGCTCGTTCAAACCAAACTTTTGTTTTCTCAGGATTCATTTTATATGAAGCCTCTATTTCAGCATATATTTGGTTGTTACGGGTCGTTGTATTATCAACATTTTCAAGCAGGCTATCATTGACCAAATCGAAACCATCAAGAATCTCTTCTGGGAAACTTAATGCTAGCATGGCAATAAATACCAAGTACATAAGATTTATCATCCTCTGCCTCGGTGATTGTCTTTTATCTGAAGCCATTAGTTATCTTTTTTGTTTAATAAAATGTCCTTAACCATCTCTCTTTCCTTACTACAGTATATCACTCCCAATCAGCTAGGTGTGTTATTAGCCGTCATAGCTTGTAATAATCGAGCATACACTTTATTTAAAGCTTCAATTTGCTTCGTCATTTTCTCTGTCTCATCCTTGAATAATGCACTATCTGTAATAGCACCATCATACAAACCTTTTATACGTTCGAGACTTTCATTTATATATTTAATTGTTGCAATCTGATCATTTATAGACTGAAATTGCGACTCATATACATTATTCAAGCCTAAAACATTTTGATTCAGCGATTTTATATTATCTGCAAATCCCTGACTGTTAGCAGATATCCCCTGAGAACTATCTGTAACTTGTTTATATGAAGCCAAAAGAGACAACGAAACCTCATTCAAAGAGTCCATAACTTTTGCAAAACCATCCATGTTTTTTGTAGCTAAAGACATTTTATCAATATACTCAGGAGACAAGTAAGCATTATCAGCTGAATTTACAGCGACATTCGATGCCTGTTGCTTAACTGATGTATCATCATCGGACGATGGATTATCAAATGCAGAGATGAAAAACACTAAGGCCTCGGTAAGCATACCGATCATAAGGATTTCATTCGCATAATTAAAATGTAATATTTTAAATAAAGCACCAATAATGACAACAGAAGCTCCAATACTATAGAAAATATTAAAGAAACGTCTTCCTGCATTACTAGATAGGAAAGCTTCTAAATTATTCTTTTTTCTCATTTTAGTATATTTTTATTTGTTGAGATTTAAATGTAAATCTTATTTTAAGATCATTTGTCCTTTTTTGTCAAGCCCCCAAGATCTCACACATCTAAATCCGATATATGAACGACCTTTATTTTGATATTCAACCGATCTGATATCTGCACGTACGAAAGAGTCTGTATCTTTCCAAGAACCACCTTTAACAATCTTACGTTTAAGAATATCAGGATCTGAATTTACAGCTCTATAGCTATAATCAGGATTTATTTCATCCGACATTAAGTCTACCGACTCCGAATATGTTGTAGTAGTCCATTCCGAAACATTACCTGACATATCATACAAACCAAAGCGATTAGGTAGAAATGAAGCAACTGGTGTCATCAGGTCCTTCAAATCATTAGAACCTCTGTTGTTCGAGTATGCTAGTCCATCACGTGTATGTGTATCGTCTGAGAACCACGGGTATTTAAGTTCCGAACGACCATTTCTTGCTGCAAATTCCCATTCAGCTTCTGTTGGTAGTCGATATGTTTCAAAACCAGCGGTTTTCGGATTTGCTGCATTAAAAATATCTGTACGCCATTTACAAAATGCATCAGCTTGTTCCCAAGAAACTCCTGCTACAGGAAAATCGTCGAAGGCCGGCACAATGAAATAGTTTTTCATATATTGCTCATTCTTTGCATTGGCAAAGTCTGTCATCCAAGAATACACATCAGGATATATATTTACGATATATGTATTGGTAAAATCGATAGGATCGCCATGAGATGTCCGACTCAACGTTTCACGAATAATATCTCCGCGAGAATTAACGTAAGCAGTATCTTTTGATATTGCAATTGATTCCGCATTATTTTTCCTCAACTCAATTTGTGCAGCATAATAGCTTTTTGTATCAAACCAATCATAAGTATAGTTCAAAGCATCTTCATTCAAACCAGCCAGACCTAACGCAGTCGGATGTCCTTTTACAACACTTGTAATAGCCATAGCTTCTCTATCGGTTGGATTACTCCATGGAATTTTCTTCTGCCAGTTCAATCGTTGACCTACAGCCTCGCTTCCAATTCCGTTTGGTCTTGTCAATACTTTATATGTTGGATCGCCACCATAAGCGGGATCAGCCAGACGTTCTCTAATTATTGAGTCGCGAACCCAATAAACAAACTCACGATATTGTCTATTAGTAACCTCTGTCTCATCCATCCAAAATGGACTAACAGAAACAGTTTTACGAGGGATTGAATCCCCCCATATCAAATCGACACCAGAACCTAATTCTATATTTCCGCCCGGAACCAAAACCATATTGTCTTTTGCTCGGGCAATATTATACGGCATATTCAAGCGAGTTTCAAGAGCTGGATCTATATATCGGGATGAACCCCAGCTATATGAGATACCTCCATTTAAACTAAGGATACCATCGCTTGGTAACTTATGCAAATCGGCAACTTGTCCATCAAATGAATCAGGAACAAGAACACCTCTCATTTCAACAAATGCACTGAAATTTTTATAGAAGCGATATGACGCATTCATACCCACAGTCGTAGCAAAGAAAGTATTAGCTTCCATTCCACGATTATTTGAGAATTTCTGAGCTATACCGAGTCCCAGAAAAGGAACAACTCTAACTCTGCGATTAGGTCTATAACCTTCAAATAAATTGAAAAGGTCTATTGTCAGATCTCCATAGAGAGCAACATACTGCATACTTTGCTGATAGAAATAATAATCCCTATGTAAAGAAGTATATCCATACGCATCATTTGCTCCCTGCAATAATGCATAATCGCGTCCCTCAATCCAACCCATATGAGCCCATTGAGGATCGATAGTTATTCTACTTGGATTGTAATTATCCCCGCCAGTCCATTTGGTATAAAATCCGGAATCACCGTCATTATACCCATGTAGCGATCCACCTGTAACAGCTAAGCGCAAACCAAACAAATTGTTCAGGCGTCGACTAAGCGTTATTGTCGGAGAAAAAGTCAAGCGCTTTTTGGTAGCAACCTTGTTATCATCCTCTCCAATATACATCTGTGCACCGGCCCCAATAGATAGGGTCCACAACGGATCTTTTATCAGATACTCATTCTTAGAAGGAGAACTCAGTGTTTCCTTCTTTTCATTTTGCGCATGCACAAAGATTGGCATGCTAATTAATAGTAGTAGTGAAGCTAGTAAAGTTTTCTTATTCATATGTCTTACAGCAGTTATATAACAACTTTTAAACGAATGCGGCAAAGGTAATATATTTTTCTCAATATTTTGCGCACTTCCTAGTAAATTAAGATTTTAGAGGGGAATTTCACAAAAAAAACAGGGAGGAAATCCAACAGATATCCCCCCTGTATATTAAGTATTTAGTCTAATCAGTTTTGCAACTCCGACTTTTCATCAAATTTATCATAAACCTCGGCCGCTAAGCGTTGGTAGCTCTTATAACGCCACATTGCGTTATTTTGAGCAGCGATATAAAGCTCTGAAGCCTCTGAAGGATTCGATTTTTGAAGTGAAGTATAACGAACTTCGCTACCCAAGAAGTCTTGGAATTTGTTCCAGTCCGGCTCTTTACTATCCATTGTAAACGGATTTTTACCTTCTTCTTCCAACATAGGATTGTAACGCCACAAGTGCCAGTATCCACAAGCAACAGCCGATTTCTCTTCATCCTGAGCGTGTCCCATACCTTTTCTCAATCCGTGGCTGATACATGGTGAATATGCAATAACCAAAGATGGTCCTTTATACTCCTCAGCTTCTTTGATCGCTTTCAAGCATTGGCCTTGGTTGGCACCCATCGATACTTGAGCAACGTATACATAACCATAAGTTGTAGCAATCATACCTAAATCCTTCTTACGGATTTTCTTACCTGCAGCAGCAAATTTTGCAACAGCAGCTACCGGTGTCGATTTAGAAGACTGCCCTCCTGTATTAGAATAAACCTCTGTATCAAGTACCAGAATATTTACATCTTCACCAGAAGCAATCACGTGATCCAAACCGCCGAAACCTATATCATAAGCCCAACCGTCTCCTCCGAATATCCAGATAGAACGTTTAACAATATATTGTTTCAATGAAAGAATCTCTTTGCAGAACTCACATTTCGGAGCTGCAGCTTCGATCATTGGTAACATTTGCTTATATAATTCTTTCGTCTTTTCTGCTTCTTGCTTGTTAGCAATCCAATCCAGGAACAATGGTTTCAATTCTGCCGGACAATCCGCACAGTCTTGCGCTTGTGTCATCAGTTTTTGAAGTCTGTCGCGCATAGTTATATTTGCCAATGCGTAACCTAAACCAAACTCTGCATTATCCTCGAACAACGAGTTTGCCCAAGCCGGACCTTTTCCTTCTTCATTCTTACGATATGGAGTAGAAGGTGCCGATCCACCATAAATAGATGTACATCCTGTAGCATTTGCAATCAACATACGGTCACCGTACAATTGAGTAACAAGTTTGATATATGGAGTTTCTCCACAACCCGAACATGCTCCTGAGAACTCGAATAATGGTGTTGCGAACTGAGAATTTTTCACATTCAATTTAGTATCTACAAGATGAGCCTTGCTTGTTACATTTTTGATCATGAAATCCCAATTGTCTTGTTCAGGGAACTGACCACCGATCTCAACCATTTTAAGTGCCGAATTTCCTTTTTTACCAGGACAGATATCTGCACAGTTACCACAACCAAGACAGTCAAGAACATCAACCTGAATACGGAATCCCATACCGTCGAATTGTTTTCCTTGTGCTTTTAGAAGAGTAACATCTTGCGGAGTTTTAGCTTGTTCTGCTGCATCCAATACAAACGGACGGATTGTAGCATGAGGACAAACATAAGCACATTGGTTACATTGAATACAGTTTTCGGCTTCCCATACAGGAACGAACGCAGCTACACCACGTTTTTCGTATTCGGTTGTACCATGATCCCATGTACCATCTTCGCGACCGTTAAATACCGACACAGGAAGATCGTATCCACGTTGAGCATTAACAGGACGTACTACGTCTTTGATAAATGCAGGAACATCATCCTCCACTACAGGTTCAACATTCAGATTAGCCCATTCAGCAGGTACGTCAACTTTTTCAATTTCGATACCACGGTCTACAGCTGCATTATTTTTATTAATAATATCTTCTCCTTTACGTCCGTATGATTTCACAATGAATTTCTTCATTTGCTCCACAGCCAGATCGAAAGGAATCACATTCGAGATTTTGAAGAATGCCGATTGAAGAATTGTATTTGTACGTCCACCTAAACCGATTTCAGTAGCAATCTTAGTAGCATTAATGATATAGAAATTAATCTCATTTTTTGCTAAATATTTCTTCACCTTGTCCGGTAAATTGTTGCCTACATCCTCTTTACTCCAAACAGAGTTCAACAAGAACGTGCCGCCTTTTTTCAGACCTTTAGTTACATCGTAAAGGTGAAGATATGCAGGTACGTGACATGCCACGAAGTTAGGTGTATTTACCAAATAAGTAGAACGGATAGGATTGTTCCCGAAGCGCAAATGCGATGCGGTAAAACCTCCCGATTTCTTAGAGTCATAAGCAAAATATGCCTGACAGTACTTATCGGTATTATCACCAATAATCTTAACTGTATTCTTATTAGCTCCTACTGTACCATCCGATCCTAATCCGTAGAATTTAGCCTCATAGTTCGAGTCATCTACCGAAACTTCATCTTTAAGAGGAAGCGATTTGAATGTTACATCATCAACGATACCGATTGTAAAGTCATTTTTAGGAAGTTTCATCGCAAGATTCTCATACACAGACATAATCTGAGAAGGAGTTGTATCTTTAGACGAAAGACCATAGATACCACCAACAATAGTCGGAGCATCTTCTTTTCCATAAAAACAGTCTTTCACATCAAGGTAAAGCGGTTGTCCGGGAGCTCCCGGCTCTTTAGTACGGTCTAACACAGCAATACGTTTCGCTGTTTTAGGTATTGCGTTCATGAATGCCTCTGCTTTGAACGGACGATATAAGTGAACTGAAACCAATCCCACTTTTTCGCCTTGTGCATTCAAGAAATCTATTGTTTCGCGAATAGCTTCTGTTACCGATCCCATAGCAATAATTACACGGTCAGCATCTTCTGCTCCGTAATAATCAAATAAGCCATATTTACGACCTGTGATTTTAGCTATTTCTGTCAGATATTTTTCTACGATATCAGGAACTGCATCATAAAATTTATTTGAAGCCTCACGAGACTGGAAGTAAATATCATCATTTTGCGCAGTACCACGTGTTACCGGATTTTCCGGATTCAGTGCTCTGTCACGGAATGCTTTAATACCTTCCTGATCGATAAGTGGAATTAAATCTTCCTGACTCATCAATTCTACTTTTTGGATTTCGTGAGAAGTACGGAAGCCGTCAAATATATTCATGAAAGGAATACGCGATTCCAAAGTAGCCAAGTGAGGAACAGCCGAAAGGTCCATAACCTCTTGTACCGATCCTGAGAAGAACATAGCGAAACCTGTTTGGCGTGCAGCCATCACATCTTGGTGGTCTCCAAAGATAGATAACGCCTGTGCAGCCAGTGCACGTGCCGAAACATGAAATACGCATGGAAGAAGTTCTCCGGCGATCTTGTACATGTTAGGTATCATCAGCAAAAGACCTTGAGAAGCTGTATATGTAGTAGTCAGAGCCCCTGCTTGCAATGATCCGTGAAGTGCACCGGCAGCACCAGCCTCCGATTGCATTTCTTGTACCTTAAGTATTTCACCGAATATATTTTTACGTCCGGCAGCAGCCCATTCATCAACATATTCTGCCATTGTTGATGATGGTGTGATTGGATAAATCGAAGCAACTTCGCTGAACATATACGAGATATGTGCCGCTGCCTGATTACCATCACATGTTAGGAATTTCTTTTGTTTAGCCATACTTTTTTTTGTAATAGATTGATTATTTTTTTAGCTTATTTATTTTGATAGTTATGTATCGATAGAGTATATAAATCTTTATCGATAGAATGTTATATTTCAATATAAAAAACCGAACAGCCAAAGAGGAATTATATTATTGTCGCCTATAGCTAGTCTGTCAACCGCATATATAAGATCCGACTTCTTTTTCCCCCGGCCTTTTTGTCCTTCTATTTTAAATTTATATTTATTATTATTCTTTTCAACAATGAACATACCTGTTTTCGACCCTTTCTTCAATTTGCAATCGCTATGATGAATTTGATTGTAAAAAAATGTCTCTTGCAACGACTGATCTTCTATCGGCGAAAGCCTTAATGGAAACATCAGGTTTGTATTGTGCATATATACCAGATCCGGTTTTTTAGGGAACTCTTCCCCTTCGCTATAAAGCATATTTATCAATCTGGCACTTCTCAGGTATTCCAAATAATTAGTCACTGTAGCTCTTGATATTTCGCAATCGATACTTAACTGGCTTATATTGGGCTTACCCGGTGAGGATAAAGACAACAAATACAATAATTTTCTCAATTTAGGCAAATATGAAAGCTCTATTTGTCGTATACATAAGACATCGACCTCCAGCATCATATTTACGGTTTTCAGCAAATTTTCGGAAAAGTTTCTTTTCTCAAGAAAAAACGGATAGTAACCGTGATGCAGATAATCCCAGAAAAGTTCTAAAGGGTCTATCTCCTTGCATATACTCTCTGCTATAGCTTTATGATTAGTTATAATTTCATTAAGAGAATAGGATAAGAAATTTTTGCCCAGCAAAATATTTAAAAACTCCCTGTAGGAGAAGCCGCGAAGATTATAGCTATTCACAATGGAAGAAAGCTCAACATCTTCATCCAACTTCATAACAGTAGAGCCCGCAAATACTATCTTCAATTGAGGAAACTGCTCATAACACTCTTTTAATTCTGCCGACCAATTTGGATATTTATATATCTGATCTAACAGCAAAGTCCGCCCCCCATTCTCTACAAACTCTTTTGCAAAGCTAGTGATCGTTCTTATTGTGAAATAGAAGTGATTTAAATTGATATACAAACAGTCCTTTTTTTCGATATCAAAAGACTCTTTCGCATACTGAATCAGGAATGTGGTCTTTCCAACACCTCTTGTCCCTTTTATACCAATCAAACGATGAGACCAATCTATTTGCTCCATCAATTGTCTGGGTATTACTCCGTCAAGGTGCTCTACTAAATATTTATGCGTTCTGAAGAAAGATTCCACTGATACTCTTTTAAACCCAACGAAGGTAATTTTTTTTTATCTCATTGCAAAGTCTAGATAGCAATTTTAATCATTTTTTATCAAAAATGTTGTTTATGACAAGATTAAGGAAAGTGAAACAACATCGCGAACAAAGATAATAAACTCTCTTGAAACAGGTTTACAAGAGTATTATTTAATTTGATTCTATATTACGGCATACACCTTAGGGCATATTATATCTGAATATTTATTCATAGTATTTTTTATATATGAGATCGTACTCAGGTGTATCTTTTACACGTCCGATCCATGCATTCAACGAATCGAGTAGGGCAGGTGAATTCTTTCTTACTATCCACGCTTCGAAATGAGTAAAACCTACAAGAGTTGAATAGTCTATTTCGGGGAGAGACTTCGAAAGTTTCTTCGCAACCTTCTCGTCACACACAGCGTAATCGATTTCGCCCGCTGCAACTTTCAATACCAGTTGTTCCGCACCATAAAGTTTATCCTCTACATAGTATATCGTATCACCTATTTCGCTCGACAGATTGCGTACCCGTAGTATAGCCGGAGAGTTATATGGCACATAGAGTGTCTTTTTTGCCAAATCGAGATGACTTCTGATCGGTTCAATATCATTATTAAACTCTTTCTTTCTCTGAATAAGAACCTGTTTATTTTGAGTTATCACATCTGTGAAACTTAAAGAATCTTTCAAATCTGATGTTACAGGTATATTGCGAGCCACAACATCATATTTACCTTTCCTTAGATCTTCTATACTTTTAGAAAGACTTGTTTCGAGCGAAAGCTCTATTTTAAGTGGTGTGTATGTCTGTAACAATTGAATAAGATCGTGATTGAATCCGGCAATAGTATCACCTGAAACGAAATAACCTACAGAATTGTAATCTGTAACAATGCGCAATATTCCCTCATCTGATATTTGAGGATAATCTTTTTCGGCATAATCAGCCTTATTCGTTTTCGAAAACAAGTATATAGCAAATATCACAAGTAAGATTGCAATACCGATGCCCAATATAGACTTTTTACTCATTTTCATAAAGATTGCTTTAATTATTGAAATTCCACGAAACACCCATCTTTAGCACACGAGGTGCAACAGCATAGCGATACAATGAGAAATAATTAGAATTACCCATACCTTGAGCCACATTGTACATCATAAGAAAGAAACGGGTATTTTTGAGATGCAAATTCACATACGCTGTAGAAATAGGGAAATTTCCTATTTCTTGATTTCGTTGATTAAAAAACTGCATAGTCAAAGGCTCATATCCGGGAGCATAATACTTAGTATGGAAACGCGCATCCGCTCCTAATTGCAAAGTTAATACTTTGGATATTCGGGTTTTCAAATAAACATTCGAATAAATACTAAGCGATGGAAGTGGAATTGCTTCGTCGTCAGTTGTTGTCTGGTATACAACCTGATTATCCCAATGGAAAATACCTTTTTCCAATTGTTGATCTATACGCAGTGCCACAACCTGTACACTACCTGTTCTCTGAGCCGGAAGGCCATTTGGTCCATAGTAGATATAGCCTGTAATGTTTTCGACCCCACCACTTATTTTCGTTTTGGTAAATGGCACTTCGATTTCACCCCCTATAAATACCCGTTTAGTATCGTTGAATTGAGTATCCCAATTCCATAATTTGGAAGAGAAGCGATTCTCGAAAAAACTCGGAGTTATATTTTTAATGTAAGCAGTTGCTTTTGCCGACATATCGCGACCCTTAAAGTTAAGCATAGTAGTCAATTCACCTTCCAACTTGAAGTCACTGTTCAACAGGTCTTTTTCCCCCACAGCTCTATATCTAAGATATTTGCCTTTTTCTTTGGATAGAACACCTCCAATAAAAACAGCATCTTCACTATATCGGTCATGTAATCCGGGAAGAGAACCTGGCACAGAGAATCTCCGCATATCGTATTCAATAAAGGCTGTCAGTCCAAATTTCATCCAACTGCGGAAACCTTCATTCATTGCCAAAGCAAGTGTATTTTTTAGCGAAAAGTACGACATATAGTCATCCATAGGTCCTACATATTTAGGCCCATCAGCAACATCGCCGTTTATGTTCTTGAAGTTCAAATAAAGATCGTCCATATCCGTATTATTGGCATGGAGGAGACGGCGCTGATCGTTATAATGAGTTGTAAGTATTACACTTGCAGGCGCTATATAATCTTTTTTCTTTCGCCATCTGTTTACACTGTCATTAACAGCATATTCTTCCATATCGTCACCTATATTGTAACGGTTGGTCAGGTAAACGTGCCGTCCGCGGAGTCTATTCCAAAGACCACCACCTTGTATCCTTACGGGAATATCTAAAGAACTGCCTCTGAACGTAGTCGATTTAATACTTTCTGCATTAGGGTTTGTTATATACATTGTATCACGTATACCTCCATTTTCAGAATTGTTGTAATTATTATTTGCAATGAACGCATGCATTTGATATTTGTCGCCAATATAGCTGGCGTTGAAATCGTAGCTGATCTGTCTATTATACAAATTGTTATAAAAACCTCTGGCATATAAGTAATCGAAATTGAAGCCAACGTTGAGCTTTTTACCAAAGTTCGAAGATAGTTCTGTTCTTAGGCGTTCTTCTTTACGTTCTCCTCCTCCACCACTTTGATAATAAATATTAGAATAAGGTATTTTTGTATTCAAAAATAACTGATCTTCCGGTCCTTTCCTCCAATAATCAAAGCCATTAAGAAATGTGAAACGGGAAGTTTCAGGCCTATTGAAAAATATTTTCGACTGAGCAGGCGAACCAATATTACCCAGATAGCCTACTGCAACATCTTTACCGTCAACCAATGAGCTTTGATGAAA
Source organism: Dysgonomonas sp. ZJ709 (assembly GCF_011039195.1). Taxonomy (NCBI): domain Bacteria; kingdom Pseudomonadati; phylum Bacteroidota; class Bacteroidia; order Bacteroidales; family Dysgonomonadaceae; genus Dysgonomonas; species Dysgonomonas sp. ZJ709. The sequence goes on along the minus strand of NZ_JAAKEM010000001.1, from coordinate 347,175 downwards.
ATCAACGGCAGCAGAATCTCTCACTGTCATTTCGCGCTCGCCCAAACGAGGCGTTATTTTCCAAACGTATGCCGAAGCAATGCGGAGTGCTGTCGAATCAACCTTCTGTTTCAAAGAATCTTGCTTTGCGGGACTATCCAATGCCATCTCCAATTTCTTTTCCTGAGCATTCGCTCCGAAAGAGATAAAAAAGAATAAAAGGATAATAGATACATATTTTTTCATTGGTGCAAACTTACACAAAAAAGAGAAATGCTAAATCAATGTTTTTATTAAAAACAAAGAGGAATAGTATTTATTGCATTCTATCCCTCTTTTTAAGACTTTTATTTTGTCCTCATTATACAGTATTCAACTAAATAACCCCCTTGGTCGATGGCAGTTCGTAATTGAATATATCTCGTTTTTTTGCCATTTTAATAGCTCGTGCCAAAGCTTTGAATATGCCTTCTATTTTGTGATGCTCATTCGCTCCTTCTGCTTTTATATTAAGATTCATTTTGGCTGCATCGCTCAACGATTTAAAGAAATGTAAAAACATCTCGGTAGGCATATCCCCTACCTTTTCACGTTTGAATTCGGCGTCCCAAACAAGCCATGCCCTGCCTCCGAAATCGAGAGCTACCGAGCAAAGACAATCGTCCATAGGCAGACAATAGCCATAACGTTCTATTCCACGTTTATTGCCCAATGCCTGATAGAGAGCTTCGCCCAAAGCAATAGCCGTATCTTCGATGGTATGATGTTCATCGACATTCAAGTCACCTTTTACTTTTATAGTTAAGTCCAGACCCGAGTGTTTACCTATCTGGTCGAGCATGTGATCGAAGAAACTCAAGCCGGTCGAAATATCACAATACCCTTTCCCATCAAGGTTGAGTGCAATGTAAATATCTGTTTCTTTTGTAGTACGCTTAACCTCTGCCCTACGTTCTCCTGCAAAAAGATATTCGCTTACAACATCCCAATCGGTAGTTTGCAAAACACAGCATTCTTTCAAGTCGGACGGAAGTTCTACCTTATCACTAAGAAAAATAGCTTTGCTTCCCAAATTCTTAGCTAACTCCACATCGGTTAATCTATCGCCTATTACATACGAATTCTCAAGATCGTATTCTGCCGATAAGTATTTATTCAGCATACCTGTACGAGGTTTGCGTGTTGGGGCATTATCTTCGGGAAAACTACGATCGATCAATATATCATCGAAAGTAATGCCTTCACCTTCGAGTGTCGTCATCATTTTGTTATGCGCAGGCCAAAAAGTATCTTCGGGGAAAGAAGATGTACCCAGTCCATCCTGATTGGTAACCATAACAAATTCAAAATCGAGATTCTTTTGAATAAAATAAAGGTTACGTATTACTTTGGGATAGAACTCCAATTTTTCTAAACTATCCAATTGATAATCAATAGGTGGCTCGATAACTATCGTTCCATCACGATCTATAAAGAGTGCTTTCTTTTTCATTTATATTATTCGGTAATCTGATTAAATACTTTTCAAGGTTTCTATCAACGTCTTATTCTCTTCATCTGTCCCTACTGTTATTCGTAAGCAACCGAGACAAAGCGATACAGAATTTCGATTACGGACAATCACCCCTTTTTCGGCCAATTGTTTATATAATTTATTTGCATCACCTACATTAATAAGGATGAAATTAGCATCTGTAGGATATACCTTTTCTACAAAAGGAAGTTTCGCCAGTTCGATCTGCAAATAATCGCGTCCTTTCAGTAAAGTATTTACCCATTGTTTTTTCTGATCAGCCTTATCCAACTCTCCACTCACATAATTCTGAGTCAAGATATTCACATTGTAAGGATATTTCACCTTATTGAAAAATGAGATAACCTCAGCAGAAGCAAAAGCCATACCTAAACGGACTGCGGCTAAGCCCCACGCTTTTGAAAATGTTTGCAGAATAATAAGATTCGGATATTTGTCTAAATCGTTCAGCCAAGTGGCATCTAAAGCAAAATCGATATAGGCCTCGTCGAGTATCACCATACCCTTGAATGACGTGATAATTTTCTCTACTTCTACCCTATTCAGTAAATTACCTGAGGGATTATTGGGAGAACATAGAAATATTAATTTCGTATTTTCATCCACTCTATCCAATAAGCGTTGGGCATCGAGTGTATAGTCTTCATTCAGTAATACTTTTCTATACTCCACATTGTTTATATCGGCACACACCTGATACATACCATAAGTAGGATCTATCGCCACAATATTATCAATCTGCGGCTCGCAGAAAATGCGTATTACCAGATCGATAGGTTCGTCGCTCCCATTTCCTAAAAATATACTTGATATATTTACTCCTTTCTCCTTAGCAATCTTCTCTTTAAGAGACCATTGCAATGGATCTGGATAGCGGTTATATTTGTCGTTCAATGGATTCTCATTGGCATCTATATAAACAGATGCTTCGCCTTTAAACTCGTCTCTGGCAGATGAATAAGGTTTAAGATTCCAGATATTTTTGCGGACTAATTGTTGTAAATCCATACGTATTTTTTCTTATTTAGGTTGGTAAGTGGTTACTACAAATATGATCAGCGGTTCATCGCCTGTATTTATAATAGAATGATAGTTATCGTTTCCCTGAATAGAAGTAATATTCCCTTTTTTCAGGTTCAATTTACGTGTTTCGTTATCCAGCCCTAAACGCTCGATATATTCGCCCTGTCCGTTTACAATTACATATAGTTCTTGTTCATTTTTACTGCCATGCTCATGGAATCCGGCCTGATCGCCATTATTCAACAGCACCATATAAACCCCGATACGATTATTAACCAGCTCATCTGCTTCGAATAAAGAAAGCATGTAAACAACCCCGTTTCCTCCATACATCGGATCACGTTTTTCTATATCCAGCACAGTCCTTTGAGGCTTGCCAAAAGGTACAACCGTAAGATCAACGTATTTGGAAACAGCAGCTATTACTTGCTTTTTCTCATCATCCCAACTATTCATATCTATATTTTTTTCAATTAAGTTATTGTAACTATTTATTGATGTATTTTTACAGGTTTATTATCTGACAAGCAATCTTGTAACTCGTAACTAATTACTTGTAACTATTTATTATCTATCAATTTCACCATTTCGTAATGAGGAATACCCACTAGGGTAAACTCATCCCCTACTGTATCATAGCCGTTTTTTTCGTAAAAACCTTTCGCTACTTTTCGGGCATGCAATGTTATTCGTTTAAAGCCATGATTTTTTGCTGCCTTTTCTGCGAACTCTATTAATTGCGAACCTATACCTTCTCCCTGATATTGCTCAGCGATAGCCATCTGCCTGAATTTTACCGTTTCGGTATCTAATTTCGATAATATAACACAGCCTATTATATACTGGTTATCCTTACAAATACAAAAAATATCATCAGCCTCTTTTTTCAGATCAGCTTCTGTAAAAGACAGCCCTAGAGGTTCACGTAAGATGCGGTAACGCAAAGCGACCATTTCATGATACTCAGGCGTATCGTATTTTATTATATCAAATTCCATCATTCTAAAAGTCTTAAAGTTACAGCGTTTTTATGTGCGTGAAGATCTTCATTCTCAGCCATTACCTCTATGGTATGCCCTAAACGCAAGATACCTTCTTTTGTTATTTCCTGAAAGGTTATTTTTTTTACAAAGCTATCTAAATTTACTCCACTATAAGCTGTTGCATAACCATTGGTCGGCAAGGTATGATTTGTACCCGATGCATAATCGCCAGCACTCTCGGGTGTATAGTGACCAAGGAAAACTGAACCCGCATTTATTATCTGTCCGGCTATTTCCATATAATCGGCAGTTTCTATTATCAAATGCTCGGGAGCATACTGATTTGTCATATCTATTATCTCCTGTTCATCTTTGAGCAGAATCAATTTGCTATGAGCTAATGCCTTTTGAGCAATCTCGCAACGAGGAAGCTCAAGCGTTTGTTTTTCAACTTCGTGTAATACCTCTGATATCAATTTTTCAGAAGTGGTAGTTAATATAACCTGACTATCCGCTCCATGCTCTGCCTGCGATAACAAATCGGCAGCTACAAATCGAGGATTAGCCGTTTCGTCGGCGATTACCTGAACTTCCGATGGTCCGGCAGGCATATCAATAGCAACATCCTTAAGACTAACCAATTGTTTAGCCGCCATTACATATTGATTTCCGGGACCAAATATCTTATATACCTTGGGTACAGATTCTGTACCGTAAGCCATAGCCCCGATAGCCTGAATACCACCTATCTTGAATACTTTATTCACTCCGGCTTCTTTCGCTGCGAAAAGAATGGCAGGAGGTATTTTACCTTCTTTGTTCGGAGGTGAGCAAAGAACAATTTCTTTGCAACCGGCTATCTTAGCAGGAATAGCAAGCATTAATACAGTTGAAAAAAGTGGTGCTGTTCCACCGGGAACATACAAACCCACTTTTTCGATGCCTACCGCTTTTTGCCAGCAAGTTACTCCTTTGGTCGTTTCTATTTTTTTAGTTTCGAATATCTGGCTGCGGTGAAAAGTTTCTATATTTTGTATTGCCTGACAAATCGCCGATTTCAGCTCTTCGGACACAAGTGATGCAGACGCATTTATCTCCTCTTCCGAGACAGCCAATGTTTCAAGATTGACTTTGTCGAACTTAGCTTCGTACTCAAAAACGGCTTTATCGCCTCGTGATTTTATATCTGACAATACTGCACTAACAGTTTCGTTCAAACTGGATGTATCGAATGTAGGACGAGCAAGTATTGCTTTCCAATCGGCTCGTTGGGGGTATTTTATTATTTGCATAATTCTAATTTCTTTGATTACTATTCATTCTCCATAAATAAGCAACTTATCAATATCAGAAATATTCCATTGATTTGTTGCATTGATCGCCAATAATTGTACCGAAAAAATTTCCAACTGAAGTCTGGCCTCATCAATAGCCTTCTTTAGGCTATCTTCATTGACCTCAACTATAAATTTATTTGGCTTGGGAACATAATTTTCATTCACATTGCTATGTTCCAAATCAAACACAATACTATTTTCATTCTTTATTATACTCGGAGATGGATGCCCTATCCAAAAAGAAAGATCTTCATCACCAATCAATTCCTCCCAAGATTTAATATCATTCAAACTACCACAACATTGAGGATAAAGTATATCTTCGTCATCAACATTCAATATATACCCACCAGATAGTGATCCGACGCAATCCCTATCATTACCATCCTTATCTATATCTTTTATTTCGTCGAATACCAATTTTGTCAGATTTCGATTTGTTATTTTCGCTAATTCATACAAGGAACAACCCTTTGAATATGGATTCATTTCACCTTCAAAACCTGCCGCTTTAAGACATTTTTTATTGAATAGGCTCCATTCATCTGTATGCTCCCAATATGGCCCATTGGTTGGACTTACAATATTCTGATCGTAATATGTAATGTCTATTACAGGTATAAGCCGAATATTCATTATCCTCCAAATTCTTTTTTAAGCATACTGTAAATTGCAAGATCGGTGAAAGTATTATCGACAAGAAGCTCCCCATCCCTCTCAATTCCTTCAAAGCAAAATCCGAGTTTCTCGGGTATGTTCCGGCTTTTTGTATTAGCTACCGCTACCCGTATCTGTACTCTATTAAAATCAAGTTGACCAAATGCCAGATGGAGTAATTCGACCACTGCTTTGGTTACGATACCATTTCCTTGTGCCGCCTCTGCCAACCAATAACCAATTTCGGTTCGTTTATTAGCCGCATCAGTCCTAGTGAAACCGATCAACCCCACAAACTGCTCGTGATGATAGATAACAAATTGTTTCTCACCCGATTCGAGCGTAGAAGTTACAAAAGCTTCCGTATCTTCCACTTCTTGCGTAAAATCGACAAATGGCAACCATTCTCTCAAATACTCCCTATTCGCAATTATTTCATTAAAAATAAGAGGTGTATCTTCGGCCGATAACGGTCTTAGATAGGTATCACTTGATAATTGTATCATAATATCATTTTTTCGATGGGCAATACCAAAATGCCTTCTGCCCCTAAGGCCTTAAGTTTACTTATAACTTCCCAAAAGCGTTTATCATCCACTACCGATTGAACCGAACACCAGCCTTCTGTAGCCAATGGCGTAACAGTTGGGCTACGCATACCGGGCAAGATAGCAAATATTTCATCTACTTTATCTTCCGGCGCATTCAATACAACATATTTTTTATCTATTGCTGCCTGCACAGCCTCGATACGGAAAATAAGTTCATCCAAGATATCTTTTTTCTCTCGCTCAAGACCTTTATTAGTAATCAACAAAGCTTCCGATTGCATAACAACATCGACTTCTTTCAGTCGGTTGCTAACAAGCGTGCCGCCTGAACTTACAATATCGAAGATCGCATCTGCCAAACCGATACTAGGCGATATTTCTACTGATCCTGTAATCACATGGATGTCAGAAGAAATAGATTTCTCTTTCAAATATTTTTTCAGAATATGAGGATAAGAAGTTGCAATCTTTTTGCCTTCGAACCATTTTATATCTGCATATTCTGCATCTTTCGGAATAGCCAAAGACAAACGGCATTTACTGAAACCCAGACGCTTGATAATAGCTGCATCCTCGTCTTTTTCTACCAATTCATTTTCGCCAACAACACCTATGTCTGCAACACCTGTTGCTACTGCTTGAGGAATATCGTCATCGCGAAGAAAAAGGACTTCGAGAGGGAAATCTTTTGCAGGAATAAGCAAAGTACGTTTTTTGTTATTCAATTTAATACCTGCTTCTTGCAAAAGCTCCATTGTTTCTTCAAACAAGCGTCCTTTAGATTGGACTGCAATTCTTAATACCATATTATTTCGTTTTATATTATTTCGTTATGAAACAAAAAAAGCCTACCACGAGTGGTAAGCTTTTTCATATATTTTACACAATACATCATCATGTTACTTACCTTTGGTCAGCAATTCGCAATGATGATGAAATATTGTTTTTTTCATTTTAATTCTCTTCTATAAGACAAAAGTATACATTATTAAATAATAAACAAACTTTTTGTCAGTTATTTTATTTCTTACCAGTCCCCTCTCTTTTACCTCTGAAGTCTTCCAGAGCACGCTGCATAAACTTTTGTTCGGCTCTCTGATACTTAAATAATTTTTCAGCCGGTAATACAGCTTTAAATTTCTGATAGTATTCTTTTTCCAGAATTACCTCTTTCTCGCGAGTATCCAGATAATTTTCTATCGCTTTTTTATAATCGGCTTCTGTCTTATTGGTCGCTCTGCGCAACTGTCTGGATTCGTCACGTGTGGTTTTGTTTATTTCAAATTTTTTATCCATAAACTCATTCACCAACGGGATGAAACCTTTCATTTCTGCATCCGTCAAGTTTAATTCTTTTTTAAGAAACTCTGCTTTTTGTTCTTTAAACTTAGTAACATCAAACTCTTTTTTTTCGCCTGTTCGTTGAGCATTTATAGATGTCAAACTCAAAAAGAAAGCAAGTATCAATAATATATTTTTAGTTTTCATATCGTTTATTTTTTTTTAGTCTATAGAATAAACAGCATCATCGTATGCCGATGACATAGCTTCTTCTTGTAAGAATAGATAGAAATCTTCTTCATCTACAGATGATATTGAAGAGGCAGAAGATGTCATATCCTTGATATCTTTTGTACCCATATCATTAGGCATACTCTGATGATCTATAATTCCCGTAGAGAAGATTACCCCTGCAAACACTGCTGCAATTGCAGTCCAAGGGAGTACTTTCTTCCATAATGGAACAATTTTAGCCACCTTCCTTTCTTTCTCCGGCAGTTTGTCCATTATGCTCGCATTAAAGTTCTCAAAATAATTTTCTGGAACTCTAAACGGATTCGCTTTGTTCTTATCCTTTTCTAACATAACTGCTTATTTTTTTAATAATATCACTTGTACATATTAACCCACACTATTATAGACTATAGATATCCAAAAAGGTTTAATGCTCGGTTGATAAATATTCTTCTATTTTTTTTACGGCGTGATGATACGAGGCTTTTAGTGCACCAACAGAGGTATCGAGCACTGTTGACATTTCTTCATATTTCATTTCGTCGAAGTATTTCAAATTAAATACAATACGCTGCTTTTCGGGCAATGTCAATATCGCTTTTTGTAGTTTCAATTGAGCTTCGTCACCATCGAAATACTCATCGCCTTCGAGTTTAGAGACAAGATAGGTGTCCGTATCATCAATCGATACATTATTTTGAGCCCGCTGCTTATTCAAAAAAGTAATACTTTCGTTTACAGCTATCCTATACAGCCATGTAGATAATTTAGAATCACCTCTAAAACTATCTATGCTTGTCCATATCTTAATAAATGTATTTTGAAGGACATCATTCGCATCATCATGGCTCAATACGATTTTTCGTATTTGCCAATAAAGCAACTCGCTATACTCCTTCACCAATTCGGCAAAAGCGTCTCGCTGTGTGTCGCTGTTATGGAGCCTCTTTATAAGCTTTTCGTCTTGCTCTTGTGACATTTATATTATTTTTATTATATCTGAGCATTTTTACAAAGCTCCATCATCCAAATCAGAATCGTCGCCGAATTCAGCCTCCTCATCTACAATACCTCCTTGCCCATGTTCAAACCACTCAATAAAACTATCTACCTGTGTCTTATTATTATTCCACCATTCCAACGATTCGTTGAAATAGGCGACACTAACATAACGGCAATAGGTATCAAAATACCCCGAACCGAGTATTTCTTCATACGTAGGTACAAAGAAATCCCACAGCAATCCGCTTTGAGTATCGTTCTGCATTTGGCTCAATGCAAAGAAAATAGTTTTAGATGCTTCTTCAAAATATTTATATTGAGAAATAGCATCGTTGCCTTGTGGTTGTATCCTCACTAACGATTCGTATAATTTTTGTCTGTTTATTCCATCCTCGGGTGTCAACTGAGGTGCATTAGCGGGAAGCTTAGTGGCAATTATATCATACATTTCGGCAAAAGCATCTTTCGATCGCTGCGTATTAGGCTCTAACAAAAGAAAAAAATGAAATGAGTAAAAACTTTGTATCCACCTATCAGCATCACTCAATGCATAAGCATATAACAGAAATGCGCTCGAATGCGTAGCGTCTATTTCAATGGCTTTCCGCAAATGCTGAACAGCCATTTGATTATTTTTTGTATTGAAGTAGCATAATCCCAGGTTGAAATGCAGCAAATATTCATCTCCACAACGTACCAATGCTTCACTGAACAGCTTGATGGCATCATCGGTTTTATCCATATCGGCTAAAGCAGTTCCTTTTACAGTATAAGCGTCAACCAATAATGGTTGGAAATTGGCATTGATTACCTTCGTACTATATTTCAGAGCATTCGTATAGTCTTTCAGCTGAAGATAAGATAAAGACATTTCATATACCGCAGACATAGATGTTGGATTTATCTTTAATGCCTCCTCATAGCAAGCTATGGCATCCTTATAACGTCCCTTGTCATGCAAACTTACTCCTTGACGGATAAGTTTCTCGGATGATACCTGTGCATTCACAATTTGTGTCGAAAATAAAAGAAATATAATAATTGTAAAAAAGCTCTTCATAAATATAAATCGATTTGAATCTACAAAAGTAAGAAAATCTTCCAAACCTAGCGGTATTGTTAAAACTCTTAGACATTTTTAAGGGTAAAAAGGTTTAATGTCAGTCATCAGCAATCGCCCTGAACTTAAATTACTTTTATCCGAACAATTAACTCTATACAATTCAATAAGATAGACTCGAGCCCATCAAAAAACAAAAAGACAGACATAAACAAACACATCTTTCAAAATGCTATTGCATAAGACACAAATACGAGAAAATGAGATATAAAGAGCCATAATACAGAATATTTTTACTATTTTTGCTAGTTACTTTCATTCACTAAAAAGAGACAATAGAAAAAAGAATATCAATATGACACCAAGTACAACCTTCGATATAGACATGATTCGCAAGTTTTACGAATCTTTTCCAACGAAAGTAGATAATGCCAAAAAGGTTCTCAATAAACCTTTAACTCTTTGCGAGAAAATTTTATATGCCCATCTTTTTCCTAACGAAGGAGTGAAAGATTATGTACGTGCAATCGATTATGTCAACTTTGCCCCCGACCGTGTAGCAATGCAGGATGCAACAGCTCAAATGGCTTTGCTTCAATTGATGAATTCAGGAAGATCAACAGTCGCCGTTCCATCGACGGTACATTGTGATCACCTCATACAAGCATATAAATCAGCAAAAGAAGATTTATCGACTGCCGAGATAACAAATAAAGAAGTGTATGATTTCTTAAGTGTCGTTTCGAATAAGTTCGGGATCGGTTTTTGGAAACCGGGTGCCGGAATTATTCACCAGGTAGTTTTAGAGAACTATGCTTTCCCCGGAGGAATGATGATCGGTACAGACTCACATACTCCTAACGCCGGAGGACTTGGTATGATAGCCATTGGCGTCGGTGGTGCGGATGCTGTGGATGTCATGGCAGGTATGCCATGGGAATTGAAGATGCCTAAGATCATAGGCGTGAAGCTGACCGGAAAACTTTCGGGATGGGCTTCATCTAAAGATGTTATTTTGAAACTGGCTGGTATTCTTACCGTAAAAGGTGGAACAAATGCCATTATAGAATATTTCGGAGAAGGTACGGCGTCATTATCCGCTACCGGAAAAGCTACTATTTGTAATATGGGTGCAGAGGTTGGTGCAACTACTTCGATTTTCCCTTACGATAGCAAATCAGCAGATTATCTGAAAGCAACCGAACGTGAGGATGTAGCGAATGCAGCAAATAATATAATTTCATACCTACAACCGGATAGCGAGATAATCGCTAATCCTGAAAAATATTATGATCGTGTAATCGAAATTAACCTTTCGGAACTGGAGCCATATATCAATGGTCCGTTTACTCCCGATGCTGCACATCCGATTTCTGAATTTGCAAAAATAGTAAAAGAGAAAAACTATCCTCAAGCAATGGAGGTTGGTTTAATCGGTTCATGTACTAATTCGTCGTACGAAGATATGTCACGTGCGGTGTCAATCGTAGAAGATGCCAACAAAAAGAATGTAAAAGTAAAAGCCCAATTTATAATTAATCCCGGCTCGGAACAAGTACGTTATACCGCCGAAAGAGACGGAATACTTTCCGTATTCGAAGAGGCAGGGGCTACTATTATGGCAAATGCCTGCGGACCTTGTATCGGACAATGGAAACGTGAAACAGAGAACCCAGAGCGTCCGAATTCGATTATTACATCGTTCAACCGTAACTTTGCGAAACGTAACGATGGTAACCCGAATACACATGCCTTTGTTGCATCGCCCGAGATGGTAGCTGCATTGACTATCGCCGGAGACTTATGTTTCAATCCACTGAAAGATACCCTTACGAATGAAAAAGGCGAGCAAGTGAAACTGCAAGAACCTCACGGGTATGAACTTCCTCCAAAAGGATACGATACAGAAGATTTAGGATTTATCGCTCCTGCAAAAGACGGTGAGAATATTGTTGTGGAAATAGCTCCCGATTCTCAACGCTTGCAAGCATTACAGCCTTTCGCTGCATGGAATGGCAAAGACATTGTAGAGCAGCCATTATTGATAAAAGCAAAAGGAAAATGTACTACCGACCACATATCAATGGCAGGCCCATGGCTACGCTTCCGCGGACATTTGGATAATATATCCGATAATATGCTGATCGGCGCAGTAAATGCGTTTAACGACAAAACAAATGCTATACTCAATGTACAGACTGGAGAATATATACCTGTACCTCAATTAGCACGAAAATTCAAAGCCGAAGGTTTAGGCTCGATTGTAGTGGCAGAAGAAAATTACGGAGAAGGTTCTTCTCGTGAACATGCCGCCATGGAGCCCCGCTTTCTGAATGTGAAAGCAATTATTGTAAAATCGTTTGCACGTATTCACGAAACAAATCTGAAGAAGCAAGGTATGCTCGCACTAACTTTTATCAACAAAGACGATTACGACAAAGTGCGTGAGGATGATAAAATAAGCATATTAGGCTTAACCGATTTCAAACCGGGAACAAACCTGACGGTAGAGTTAACTCATAAAGATGGAACAAAAGAATCTTTCGAAGTGGCTCATACATATAACGAATTACAAATAGAGTGGTTCAAAGCAGGTAGTGCATTGAACTATATGAAAAAAAACTGATAGCGAATGGTATTTGTTATTGAGAAAATTCAGGAATCTCATTTCGAAGAATTGATTTCTTTATTTCATGAATTTGCCAACTTCGAGAAATTACCCGAAAAAATGACAAATTCGGCAGAGCAAATGATGCGAGAAAAAGATTTCCTGCTCGGTTTTGTTGCTAAAGACAAGAATAACAAGATAGCGGGGTATGTAACATTCTTTTTCGCATACTACACATGGATAGGAAAATCATTATATATGGACGACCTATACATCCGCCAGCAATACAGGGGGAAAGGATTGGGTACAATCCTTATCAATAAAGCAATTTCATTTGCCAAAGAAAGCGATTGTAATAAATTGCGCTGGCAGGTTTCTAATTGGAACAATCATGCTATAAAATTCTACGAAAGCCTTGGCGCTACTATCGATGACGTGGAAATGAATTGCGACTTAATATTGTAATAAATCATTTATGAATATCTGCATTATCCTATTCGATAAATTTGAAACATTAGACGTTTTTGGTCCTGTCGAGATTTTCGGAAAATTAGACAATTCGGTTATTCAATATTATTCATTGAACGGGGGACTTATTTCGAACAAGGATAATATATCGATCGTAACGAAAAGTATTCATGATTTGTATCAGGCAATTGATGTATTACTTATCCCCGGAGGGGAAGGTACGAGAATAGAAATCAAGAACGCCGATCTCATTAACCTGATAAAAAAGTTAGCCGGTCGAAGCCGATACGTTTTATCTGTTTGTACAGGAAGTATATTACTCGCAAAGGCAGGATTGCTTGATGGTAAGAGAGCCACTTCGAACAAACGTGCATTCGATTGGGCGAGAGAATCATCTAGCCAAGTGCAATGGATAAAACAAGCTCGATGGATAGTTGATGGAAAGTATTACACATCGTCGGGCGTAAGCGCAGGAATGGATATGGCTCTAGGCTTCATTTTTGATACTTACAGTTTAGAAAAAGCGGAAGAGATTGCATTCAGAATAGAATACAACTGGCAAAACGATGCAGACATAGATAGTTTCTGCAACCAATAAAAAAGAAACACTTTATAATATAATAGACTAAAATATGGAAAATATCATCAGTAAAATATCAGATACGATAAAAACCACGACAAGTATTGAAGACGATTTATTCAAGAAATTCAATGTAAAGCGCGGACTTCGTAACGAAGATCATACAGGGGTGATAGTCGGTCTTACGAAAGTAGGTGATGTTGTAGGATACGAACGTGACGAGGAGGGTAAACTAAAGCCTATTCCCGGCAAATTGATATACAGAGGTGTAAGTCTCGAAGATATAGTAAAAGGTGCACAAAGAGAAAACAGGCTGGGTTTTGAAGAAACAGTTTATTTGATACTTTCGGGTAACCTGCCTGAGAAAGATACTTTGAAAGAATTTTCCGATCTATTGAGCCGCACCATGGATCTGAATCCTAAGATTACAATGCATATTCTAGATCTCGAAGGACAGGATATCATGAACAATCTGGCAAGATGTGTACTCGAACTATATACTTTCGACGATAAGCCAGACGACACCTCAGCCGAAAATCTGATTAAACAATCGCTGAATCTCGTAGCAACTTTCCCTACGATTATAGCTTATGCCTATAATTCGCTAAGACACAATTGCGGTAAATCATTACATATCCGCCACCCGCAGGAAGGCTTATCTCTTGCCGAAAATTTCCTTTACATGATGAAGGGGCGCCATTATACCGAATTGGATGTAAAAACATTAGATTTGGCATTGATGGTTCACGCTGATCATGGTGGTGGTAATAACTCGACATTCACTGTACGTGTAACCAGTTCGACAGGAACTGATACCTATTCGGCTATTGCTTCGGGAATAGGCTCACTCAAAGGACGCCTGCACGGTGGCGCGAACCTGAAAGTGGTGGACATGATGAAAAACATCAAACGCAACATAAAAGACTGGACCGATGTAAAAGAAATAGATACCTATCTACAAAAGATGCTGAATAAACAGGCATACGACAAATCGGGTCTGATATATGGCATCGGACATGCTATCTATACCGTTTCCGATCCCAGAACGATGCTCCTTAAAGAAATGGCAAAAGATTTGGCTCTTGAAAAAGGACGCGATAAGGAATTTGAATTTTACAATCTACTCGAAGAACGCGCCATTAAGAACTTTATGGAGTTTAAAGGAACATCGGTAAATAAACAAGTATGTGCCAATGTCGATTTCTATTCGGGTTTTGTATACGATATGATAGGCTTGCCACAAGAGATATTCACACCGTTGTTTGCTATGGCTCGTATTGTAGGATGGTGCGCTCACCGAATTGAAGAACTGAATTTCAAACAAAAACGGATTATTCGCCCTGCTTACAAAAATGCAGGAGAAATAAAAGAATATATACCTTTGAATAATAGATAATGAAACAATTTGTATTAGTTGTTGCCTCCGTATATGGATTGCTAGGTATTATACTGGGGGCTTTTGGAGCCCATGCTTTCAAAAACATGCTATCTGCTGAGAAGCTGATCAGTTTCGAAACAGGTGTACGTTATCAGATATATCATGCTATAGTCTTGCTCGTTATTGGGTTTGCCTTTTCATATAGCACATCCATTGAACGATGGTCGGCAATTTGCCTTATGATTGGCGTATTTCTGTTCTCATTCAGCATTTATTTTCTCACATTCTCTGAATATTGGAATGTGAATCTACGATTCTTAGGTCCGGTTACACCTTTAGGTGGGGGATTTATGATAGCAGGATGGGTTTTACTTATTGTGTTTTTTATAAAAAATAAAGTTTTTTGAAAATAAATTACTTTTCTTGTAACCTAACATGTGATGAGGAAGTCATATATATAAATCACAATTTTTAATTTAATAATTTATGAAAATGAAATCACTTTTGTACATCTGTAGCATAGCCCTGATCTCTCTTGCCCTCCATTCGTGTTCTTTTAATTCCGTAAGAGGAAACGGCACAATCGTTACTCAGGAAGTTAACATAACCGATTATAGCGAGTTTAAATTCAGCGGTGGCAGCACTCTTGTTTATGAACAAAAACCCGACACTGCTCCATACCTTAGAATAGAAGTAGACGAAAATATTTTTCCTTTATTAGAAATAAAATCTGAAAATGGAGTATTATCGATAGGCAGTAAAGAAAATATAAGCCCTACTAAGTATACTATATATACCAACTCTACAAACTTATCTAAACTTGGTATCAGTGGCTCTTTAGATGCTCATCTGAAAGGTAGCATTCAAACAACAGATTTATCTATATCAAGCTCCGGCAGCAGTAGTATTATTGTAGATAACATAACATGTAATTCACTGAAAACCGATGTATCGGGATCAGGTGATATTACGCTGGCAGGTAAAGCTAACAAATTGAGCAGCTACATATCGGGCAGTGGTAAAGTGAAAGCTTCGGAATTGATTGCCGACACTGTATCATGCAATGTTTCGGGAAGTGGTGACTTTTTTGTGCATGCAAACAAATTACTTGATGTACATGTATCGGGCAGTGGCAGTGTTCAATACAAAGGTGAACCGCAAATTACACAATCAATTTCAGGTTCGGGAAGTGTATCAGCGATGAAATAATAACTGGATATACAAGTTTACAATATAAGGAAGGGCTGTCTAAAATTATTTTAGACAGCCCTTCCTCATTCTATGTATTTAGCAACAATTACTTCAAAGCAGCTAAGAGCTCTGGTAAAAGCGTCCATATATAGCTTTCAGTTTGTGCTGTATATAGATTATGATCCACAACCGATTTTTCGTCAGTAGGTATACCTTTCAATACTCCTGCTTTTCCGTAAGGATGAACAGCCATTTTCTTACCATCAGCTATTCCTGACTTATCGAAGATTACCGCAGCTGCACAATGTCCTGCGATAAGTTTACCTTGTTCGTTAAACTTTGCAACAACCTCGAACATATCTTTATTATATTGCTTATCGGCGTTCTCTGCTAATTTCATCATAGCATCTCCACAAGCAAAAACAAGAGCGTCATATTCGTTTTCTTTTCCTTTCAGATCTGCAATTGCATGATCTAATGAAATACTGATTCCCGAATTAGTCTTGATATCTTTCGATTCGGCTATTGCGAATATCTGATACGAAATACCGTTTTCGAAAAATGCTTCAAGATACTGAAACAATCCTGATCCGTTTACCGGATTCAATGCGATTACTGCTACTTTCTTTCCCATAATATAAATTATTTGATTATTATAGTTACTTTATGTAACTTTGTTCCTTTATAGATGCAAAGATACAATAGTTTGCTTCTGAAAACAAGAACGCACCATCCGAGAACAAACGAACAGGGAGGTAACTATTGTTGATAATGAGAACAATAAAAATTAAAATAAATGGAAAATATTTCAAAATATCAATTCTGCCCCATACGGGATGTTTTATCTCACTTGAGCGATAAATGGTCGTTGCTGGTAGTTATCGTATTAAGCCGAAACGGAACGATGAGATTCAACGAAATACAAAAAGATATAGAAGATATTTCCCAACGTATGCTTACAGTCACATTGCGCTCTCTGGAAGCTGACGGACTGATAAACCGCAAGATATATGCCGAAGTTCCTCCCCGTGTGGAATATGAGCTTACACCTCTGGGCGCTACGCTCTTAAATCCGCTAAGAGGGCTCGTAGAATGGGCACAGGAAAACACCATAACTATACACGAAAACAGAAAGAAATATACCGAAAACAAATCGTTGTAAGAACTAACTGATAACGGTTATCTCTTTTTTGCCCCTTTAAACAGCGCATTCACTACCTGCCGTGCCACAGGTACAAGAACAGCGGTAGCCAAAGTTCCCCAAAAACGTTTCTTTTGAGTTGCTTCCTGCCGCTCTATTTTGTCTTGAGCCTTCTGCACTTTTTCCTGTTCTTTTTGAGCCTTTTCATCTATTTTTGCCTGTGCTGCCTGATCTTTTTCAGCCTGAACCCCTGCCAGTTGTTCACTTAATATTTCGTAGGCAGAATTACGATCTTGCGTTTCGGCATAATGCCTGTAAAGTAATGAACCTTGAGTCATCTGTGTACGGACTGCCACATCCAAAGGCCCTATCTGACCTTGTGGCGGTAAGATAAATACACGTTCCACAGGTTGGGGTGTACCCTTTTCATCCAAGAAAGAAACTAAGGCTTCACCTGTACCCAATTCGGAAATAGCTGTCTCGGTATTAAAAGCCGGATTGGCTCGAAATGTCTGCGCAGCAACTTTCAACGCTTTTTGATCTTTAGGAGTATATGCCCTCAAAGCATGCTGAACCCGATTGCCTAATTGCCCTAGAACAGCATCCGGAATATCGGACGGCGTTTGAGATATGAAATAAACTCCGACACCTTTGGAACGGATTAGACGGACAACCTGTTCTATTTTATCAGTCAAGACTTTAGGTGCATCGTTAAATAATAAATGTGCTTCGTCAAAGAAAAAAACCAATTTCGGTTTGTCGACATCCCCTACTTCGGGTAAGACATCGAAAAGCTTGGTCATCAACCAGAGTAAAAAAGTAGAATATACCTTGGGCGAGTTCATCAACCTATCCGAAGCAAGTATATTGATAATGCCCTTCTCACCGTCGGTCTGTATCAGGTCGTCTATATTCAGATTGGGTTCTCCGAAAAACTTATCTACGCCATCATGCTCCAATGTAATCAGTCCACGCTGAATGGCTCCGACACTGGCAGCAGAGATATTACCATAGTTAGTGGTGAACTTATTCGTATCATTACCCACATATTCGAGTATTTTCTGTAAGTCTTTCAGGTCGATAAGCTCCCATTCTTTATCTTTTGCTATTTTGAATATAATAGTAAGCACTGCCGATTGAGTATCGTTCAACATCAACAAACGACTCAACAACAATGGCCCCATATCTGCGATCGTTGCACGCACAGGAACTCCCTGTTCGCCAAACACATCCCAAAATTGTACAGGGAAAGATTGAAATTTAAATCCTTTTTCGGCCAAATGATAAGATTCGACACGTTGCTTAACACTATCCTTATTACCTCCCACTCCGGCAACACCCGACAGGTCGCCTTTCACATCGGCTGCAAAAACAGGAACACCCATCTGGCTGAAAGTTTCGGCAAGTGTCTGTAAAGTGACGGTTTTACCTGTACCTGTTGCACCTGTTATCAATCCATGACGATTCGCCATTTTAGATACTAAACATATTTCTGATGTGTCTGAGATAGCAACAAAAGCCCTCTTATCATTATCAAGCATTTAAATTGTATTTATGTTATTATCAATCTATTCTACTTATATAAACAATTAAGAACAAAAAAGTTCTCAAAAGATTTACCGAAAACAACCATTTTCTGAATTCGTATTGAATAAGAAAGTGAGAAACCTTATCTTTAGCAAAAAATAACCGAGTGAAGAATATAGATCGAATACGTCTTTGGGCAATAGATAATCCGGTTAAAACAATCGTTATTATAGCTGCTTGCATTCGCATACTGGTAACTATTTTATATCAACATATAGCTATTTATCCCGACAGTGAGGATTATATTACCCTCGCAAACCGATTACTTAATTTCGATCTAAGCGGATATGAAGGGGAACGCTCGCCCGGCTATCCATTGCTATTGAGTCTTGCTCATAATTCGTTTGTAATTACAAGTATATTTCAATCGATTATTGGTATCATCACATTGGTATTGACCTACAAAACATTACTGATGACAGGAATAAGAAAAGAATCTTCTTTGATCATCACACTACTTGCAGCATGTTACCTACCTATCTTATTTTTTGAATTCGCTATTCTTAGCGAAACACTCACTCTATTTGTTATTATAATTATTTTTAATCTGTTTTTCAAAATTATATTAAAGAAAAGAAGCAAGGTGAATGATTACGCATTACTCGGTTTATCCTCCGGATACTTGGTACTGATAAAACCATTCTATATCTTCATTCCTGTCCTGATAGTAATATTCTTGCTCTGTTCCAATTTATTGATACAAAGGAAATTTGCTGCATACATATCTATTCTCATTCTACCTGCCTTTATATTCTTAGGATGGTCGTACATAAACAAAGTCAATACAGGCTATTTTACATCTACGACTTTCTACGGATTCAACCTAGCACAGAACTGTGTGAGTTTTGCAGAACACACATCGGATAAATACGCCGAGATAGGGCACATATATGCCCGATACAGAGATATTAACACAGCAATAGATAAAGATATAGCGATGAGCATTTGGGAGGCTTACCCCGAGCTTAAAGAAGAAACAGGATTATCATTCCCCGATTTATCAAAAAAGCTTTATGATTACAGTTTAACTACAATTTCGATGAATCCGATAGGCTATGTAAAGCAAGTAGGAATATCATGGTTAGATTTCTGGAAAACTTCATTATATTACGAATATGATCATATAAAGGTTTCTTCTACCGCCCCAATGATTAAATATGTCTCGCTTGCTGAAAGGCTTATATTTCAAGTGATAAAGATCCTGTTTGTCATACTTATTCCATACAATATTTCCTGCTATTTCAGAAGAAAAGATTTGACTCCGCAGTTTACTATTTCAGTAGTTGTTCTGACTGCGTCATTGCTGCAAGCCCTTATCACCTACGGTACGAACTCTAGGTTCAGTTTTCCATTCGAATTACTTATTCTTATTTCTGTGGTTCTGAATATAAAGCAATACAGGATGTACCTAAAAGAAAAAAGTTGAAAACTTTCGTTTCCAACTTTTCTTAATTCTTTAATTTCTTCTCTATCTCGACAATCTCTTCTCTGAAAACTTTGTCTACCTCCATTTGTTCCCGCACCATTTTGCAGGCATGTAACACCGTCGCATGGTTTTTCTTTCCAACCAACGAACCTATCTGTGCTAATGACATTTCGGTATACGTCTTCGACAAATACATTGTCACCTGACGAGCTTGTACAATCTGGCGTTTACGAGATGCAGAGTGTATAAGTTCACTCTTTATATTATAATATTCGCAAACAATGGCTTCGATAGCACTTATCGTAATCTTCTTGCTTTCTATTTTCTTTATAGCCTGCCCTATTACACGTTTAGCTAATGCCAAATCGATATCCTTGTTGTAAACAAGGGAGTGAGCCATGATAGAAACTATAATTCCTTCGAGATCACGTACATTATTAGTTACATTCTCTGCGATATAGTCTACAACATCTTCAGGGATAGATAATCCATCGTGAAGAATCTTATTTTGAAGAATCTTTAGTCGAAGGGCTTTATCGGGATGATCGACCTTAGTGGTCAGTCCCCATCTGAAACGGGTTAGTAAACGTTCTTCAACTCCATGCAATTCCGATGGCGCTTTATCCGAAGTAAGGATAAGTTGCTTATTATTCTGATGCAGGTGATTGAATATATGAAACAGAGTATTTTGTGTTTTTTCGATTCCGGCAAGTTCATGAATATCGTCGATAATCAGAACATCTATGCCTTGATAGAAATTGATAAAATCATTAGTTGTATTGTAACGTCCGGCATCGGCATATTGCACCTTGAATAAATGAGCCGAAACATACAGCACACGTTTCTCCGGGAACATTTCTTTTATCTGTGTACCGATAGCATGGCAAAGATGAGTTTTACCTACTCCCGATGCTCCGTGTACAAATAAAGGATTGAAAGCCGTTTTTCCGGGGTTCTTAGTAATAGCATCTCCCGCAGTACGAGCTAATTTATTACTTTCTCCTTCGAAAAAATTATCGAAGGTATACTTCGTATTCAACTGCGATTCGAAATCGTCTGCTACAACCTTTTGAAATGGATTAGGGATTTTATTTGCATTCTTAAGGACGATTTTATCTACCGCCATCGATTTTGCATCCCCTCTATAGTCTACAACTGTGTTAGTTGTATTTTCCATCAAGATACGATACTGAAGAATTGTATCCTGACCAATCTCTCTGTGCAAAGTCACCTTCAACAGATCAACAAACTTATCCTCTAAATATTCGTAAAAGAATTGGCTGGGTACCTGAATTGTAAACACCTTATTTTCGTAAGAAAGTGGCACAATAGGTAAGAACCAAGTTTTAAACGCTGCTTCAGGAACGTTATCCCGAATTACGTCCAAGCAATTCTTCCACAAATGTTGAGTACTGTTATTCATTAATCTTTAAATATTGAAAATTCTTAGCTAAATCTTAGCCGTTTGGTTATGTAAAATTCAGAAATAAAATCTATATAAAAAAGTCATCTTTAATTAGGATTTCCAGCAAAAGAAATATCTGATTTAGTTTCAGCAACTTAGAGTGTTTTATTCAAATCAGCCCTACACGAAAACACAAAAGTCTAATAATCAAACAAATAAATTCAGAAAAGTATTTGTTCAACCTTTTAATAATTATTCACAACCATTCAAAAGTGCTTAAGGCTATACCTTTTAAAAAAAGACACTTTTTGTATTATTTAGATCAGTTCTAAATAATCATCAAAATACTTTAATATTAATATAGCGTTGTGGATTTTCTTTGACATCTTTAAGTAACAAAGATGCATTGCCAATTGTCGAGTTTATACTATCGTATAATTCGCGGTCGTTAAGCAATAATCCTAATGAATTATCCTTCGCTGTAACTTTAGTCGATAGATAATGAATATTTTTCATAGTAGAGTCTACCGAATTAAAAGTAGACACAAAATCCATCTGATTAAACTGCTTTGTTGTTTTAGCCAAATCGCTCGACATTGCGTTTAGATTACCGGTAATAACCGGAACATCCTTATTCAAACTAACAGCCATAGCATTAAACTGCTTAGAGGTCTTAGCAAGGTCTTCGGTTATTTGGTTCACGTTAGTCAAAGACTGAGCTAAAGCGGGATTATTTACAAGCGCTTGTATTCCCAAAAGTATAGAATCTATTTTGGGCAGCAACAATTCAACCTGAGGGAGCATACCACCCGCAGCATCCATCAAACCTTTTTTACGAACACCAACAATTGTATCAGAGGATGAAATATATGCTTTTGTATATGGATTCATTTCAAGAGCAATGCTGGCACTCCCCAGTACAGATACATCTAAAGAGAATTTACTGCCCGTAGGTATTTTCAATCCCTTATCCATATTAAGGTATGTAATAACACGGCTCGGGTTGTTTGGGTCCAGCTCCATCGAATAAACCAGCCCAACTTGAAAACCATTCAGAGTTACCGGTGTCGATTGAGTAAGCCCTTCGACATTATCGAAAACCAGAATAAACGAATTCGACGGTTTAAATATATTGATTCCTTTCAGAAAATTAATTCCATAATACAATATAAAAATAGCTATTATAAAAGCTAAACCAATTTTAACCTCTTTCGAAATTTTGTCCATAATCTATAATTCTTAATTCCTAATTTGTTTCTACTTTAAGCGCTCTCCGTTTCTAAATTTAATGACAAAGGCATCTTTAAATTTAGTTCTGACCTGTCGTTGCAATTTTAAGACCTCATTGTAATCGGTAGTTGCCCCATACGTATATTTATACGAAGAACCATCACGATAATAATCCACAGGCGATAAACCTTTCAATGCCTTAGCATCACTAGCAAGTTTGGTCGGCGATACATAAAATTGAACTCTATATTCAATTTCGTTATTTTTATTTGTTGCCGTTTTAGTTTGAGTATTATTTTTTGTCGAAGATGAAGTATTAGCATTGCTTTCTCTTGCAGAAGCTACTACTATAGGAGATTCTTCTACGATATCAATTTCATCAACCACTATTACATCATCGTCATTATCATTCGACGAAGTAATTTTCTGATTACCCTGCATCTTATCGAAATTCCTCTTATACTTCTTAAAACCCGAATAAATTGCAGTAGCCATATTTTTTTGACCCACTGACGAAGCTAAATATCGGGACTCTTCAATATTATTAATAAAACCAAGTTCGATAAGTACACTTGGTGTACTTGTTTTTCTCAACACCAGAAAGCCTGCTTGTCGCACACCGCGATCATTACGCTTTGCGACATTTTTAAAGTCGGACTGAACAAACGAAGCAAATTGTAAACTTTGCTCCATGTATTTATTAGTCATAAACTCAAATATGATATTCGATTCGGGAGAATTAGGATCGAATCCTTCATATTTAGTAGTATAATCATCCTCTAATAATATCACCGAGTTTTCACGCTTGGCAACCTCTAAGTTTTCTTCGCTACGCGCCAAACCCAGAATATAAGTATCGGCCCCGGATGCTGAAGTGGTTTTTGCAGCCGTCGAATTTGTATGGATAGATATAAAAAGATTAGCCTTTGCTTTATTCGCAATTTCTGCTCTTCGATCCAAGTCTACAAATACATCACTCTTTCGGGTGTAAACAACCTTTACATCTTTGTAATTTTTCTCTATTAATTGACCAAGAGCCAAAGCAACTCCTAAATTTATACTCTTCTCTTTATAGCTTGCACGCACAGCGCCACCATCTTTACCTCCATGTCCGGCGTCGATTACGACAACAAACTTATTGTCTGCTGCAGAAACTACCCCGCAGAATGTCAGTAAACAAATAAATAGTGATAAAATAATCTTCATGCTTCTATATAAAAAGTAGTTTCAGCAGTTTTCCTTTAGGCCTTATAAGCAACTTCGTTCTTCAATTCCTTTCCTTCAAAGAAATCTTTAATATTATCCATTGTGGTATGCGCAATATTAGACATTGCCTCATCCGTAAAGAATGCCTGATGCGAAGTCAATATAACATTGTTAAATGATAACAAACGTGCCAGCACCTCATCCGTCATAATACTATCTGAATAGTCTTCGTAGAAATATGCACCTTCTTCTTCATAAACATCCAAACCTGCATAGCCTATTTTTCGGCTTACCAGCCCATCTATCAAATGTTTCGTATTTATAAGCTTCCCTCTACCGGTATTGATAATCATTACGCCGTCTTTCATTTTCGAGATCGACTCATCACAAATCAGATATTCCGTTTCTTTAGTCAGAGGGCAATGTAAAGTTATAACATCCGAATTGGTATAGAGTTCGTCAAGAGTCACATATTTTATATTCTCGCGTTCTGCAAATGCATTATCAGGGTATAAATCATAGGCAAGAACTTTCATTCCCAATCCCTTCAACACACCCACCACAGTCTTACCAATCTTTCCTGTACCAATAACACCTACAGTTTTTCCGTTCATATCGAATCCCTGAAATCCATTCAGAGAGAAGTTTCCATCACGTGTTCTCAGGAATGCACGATGTACTTTTCTATTTAAGCAAAGCATCAGCGCTAATGTATGTTCGGCAATAGCATGCGGAGAATATTCTGGAACCCGAACAACCTTAATACGGCCTGCCGCAGCAGCAATATCTACATTATTAAACCCGGCACATCTTAATGCAATAAGTTTTACACCATAAGCACATAACCTATCCACTACTTTGGCATCAACTACTGCGTTCACAAATATGCAAACAGCGTCGTATCCGCTAGCCAGAATTACGTTGTGTATATCTAAGTGTTCTTTGTAAAATGTCAATTCAAACCCATACTCTTCATTCACTTTGGTGAACATCGCCTGATCGTAAGGCTTCGCGTCAAAAACTGCTATTTTGTATGCCATAATCTTAATTTATTCGGTGAAATATGAATGATTATAAAGTTTTAGGTTATTGCAAAAGTAATCAAAATAACCTTTATACTCAAAACTATTATTCTGTTTTTAATTCTTATAAAAACAAAGAGGTTTCCATCGTGGAAACCTCTTTATATCTTTTATTATATTTTGCTCTACTTATTTAGCATAGCTTACCGAACGGGTTTCACGGATAACCGTAATTTTAACCTGACCCGGATAAGTCATTTCATCCTGAATGCGTTTTGCAATATCTGTCGATAATTTTTCTGTTTCGATATCGTCTACTTTATCAGCTCCGACAATAACTCTTAATTCACGTCCTGCCTGAATTGCGTATGTCTTCAAAACACCCGGATATGAAAGAGCCAATTGCTCCAGATCATTCAATCGCTTGATATAAGCCTCCACGATTTCGCGACGAGCACCCGGACGAGCACCGGATATAGCATCACATACCTGCACAATAGGAGCAAGAAGCGTAGTCATCTCTACTTCGTCATGATGGGCACCAATAGCATTACATACATCAGGTTTTTCTTTGTATTTCTCTGCCAGCTTCATACCCAATAAAGCATGAGGTAATTCCGGCTCATCATCAGGCACTTTACCTATATCATGCAATAGACCCGCGCGTTTTGCTTTCTTCACGTTCAACCCTAATTCTGCGGCCATAATAGCACACAGATTAGCCGTTTCACGAGCATGCTGCAACAAGTTTTGTCCGTAAGACGAACGATATTTCATTTTACCGACAAGACGAATCAACTCAGGATGCAAACCATGTATACCTAAATCGATCGTAGTGCGTTTTCCTGTTTCGATAATTTCTTCTTCGATTTGCTTCTTCACTTTAGACACAACCTCTTCGATACGGGCAGGATGGATACGACCATCTGCAACCAGTTGATGAAGAGCCAAACGGGCGATCTCGCGCCTTACAGGATCAAATCCTGAAAGCACAATTGCCTCAGGGGTATCATCTACTACTATCTCGATACCTGTAGCAGCTTCGAGCGCACGGATATTTCTACCCTCACGACCGATGATACGTCCTTTTATCTCGTCAGATTCTATGTGGAATACTGTGATTGCATTTTCGATAGCAGTTTCCGTAGCCACACGTTGGATAGATTGAACGACAATCTTTTTAGCTTCTTTATTCGCTGTCATTTTAGCCTCTTCCATTATATCGTTGATATAAGATTGGGCATGTGTTTGAGCTTCATCCTTCAAAGCCTCAACCAACTTCTCTTTCACTTCGTCAGCTGATAATCCAGATAATGCCTCCAGACGCTCAACTTCCTGCTTGTGAAGTTTATCTAGATCCAGTTTTCTTTTCTCCACAACTTCCAGCTGTGTTTCCAAGTTTGCCTTAATTGTGTCAGCTTCGTTCTTTTTACGCTGAAGCTCTTCTTGTCTTTGATTAAGACTTAGTTCTTTTTGCTTAATTTTATTTTCGGCAACTTGCAATCTCGAATTACGGCTGTTTACTTGTTTTTCGAACTCCGACTTCATATGCAAAGCCTGTTCTTTAACCTCCAACAGCTTATTTTTCTTAATCACCTCGGCTTCTTGTTCAGCTTCCTTTACCTGACGCTTAAACTTCGAATTTGCCATAAAATTCAAAGTTAGCCAGGTCAGTATTGCACCGACAAGAAAGGCTATAACAATAAATAATATATTCATAATTTTATACTTTTATTTATAAATCAATAGTTTCTAATTTGGTTTTCCATTTTCACTCAATAAAAAAACACCAACTGAAGCATAGGAATCAAGTCCTTTACTTACAATCAGTGCCATATAGCTGCCCAATATCCGGATTTATTCTTACAGATTCCTGAGATAACTATCCAATTCAAGTGTCAACTCTTTCAGTTTAGCCTCAAACAGCTCTACACGCATTTGATGCTCTGTTTTCTCTGTTACAGCCTGTATCGCTGTCATTGCCATATAATCGGCGCTACGCAAGGGTTGCGACGATTGGCCTGTAAAATAATTCTTATATTGACCTAGTTTATAATCTATTTCATCTGCAGCTCTCCGATACATTTCTTCTTCTTTCCTCTTCACTTTGAGAGGATACCTCATATCAGCTACTCGTAGATTAATTATTAAATGCTCGTCCATAATTCAACATTATTTAGCTTTTCAATATGGCGATGCACTTATCTACATCTCGCACTAATTTCGATAATCGTTTTTTAGCTATTTGCATTTCATCACTATCGGGTGACGAAAACGATTTTGCAAACTTCAGATTATCATATTTTATTTTTAGTTGTTCTGCTTCTTTCGTCAAAGATTCAATTACCGTATCCTTCTGTGTAATCTCATGCTTAAGACGAATGTTCTCCGACTTAAGAGAATCACAGAAAAACATAAGCTGCCTCATTCTTAATTCAAATTCAGCTAAGAGCTTTTCATCTTTTTCTGCCATAACACAACTAAATGTAACACAAAAATAAAAATTGCTCACAAATATACAAAATATTACTCTTCTAAATTCATGCTTAAGCGCAAGAATATAGATAATAATACAAAAAAGGCAGTTGCTAATACTGCAAACTGCCTTTTTCCTATGTTATTCTTTCAATTAAAGCAATACTACTTCAATATCGTCCTTCAACTCATTGAAAGCAATCTTACCTTCTCTTGCCAACCAACCCAAAGCTGCGTACATATCTTTTTCTGTTAGTTTACTAGCTTTTTTTATGTCTTTCAACGTTTTTTTACCTCCGGCATCTAAATGTGTCCAGATTACACCGGCATTTGTTCCTATCTTCTCCTTCATAACAAATTTGTTTAGAAATATGTGGTCATATATACCATTAACTAGTTCAAAAATACACAATTATTAAAACTTAAACAAACTTCATCCATACTTTTTTACTATTGTGGTTAAATTGTAATCAAAATTTAACATTATCAATCATTTTAACTATATTATAACAACACAATCTGGATATCTACGGACAAATTGTCAAAGCCACTCACTTAGTATCATTACAGAAAACAATTTGCATATTACATAAAATCATGTAGATTTGTGCTAAAAAGAAATTTATTGCGATTTTTCAGCTCACATAAAAATAAAATGCAGGAATATAGCGACGAAGAACTACTCGCTAATTTCAAACAAACGGGTAAGGCTGAGTATTTCCAACAGCTTTACGAACGTTATATTCCTCTTATATATGGTCTATGCCTCAAGTATCTGCAGCAGCCGGAAGGGTCGCAGGATGCTGTTATAGACATATATGAAAACCTGTCGACAAGAATTGCAGGATATGAAATCAAGATATTCAAAAATTGGCTATATAGCGTTGTCAAAAATCATTGTTTCCACATACTGAGAGAAAACAAAAAAGAAATTATCGTTAATTTTGATTCGCAGCTTATGGAATCCGATGACACTTTGGATCTATTTAGCGAAGATATAGATAATGATAAAGAAACTGCACTGAATCAGTGTTTAGAAAAACTTCCCGAACCTCAACGCATATCGGTGTCCAAATTTTTCTATGAGGATAAATCATATGTCGATATTGTTGATGAAACGGGATTTAATCTGAAAAGTGTAAAAAGCTATATTCAAAATGGAAAGCGGAATCTGAAAATCTGTATAGAAAAGAATCTTAAGGTATGAGTTTATTAGACTACATAAAAGGACAAAGAAAAGGTAAAGATGCTAATCGAATCGAAAAAGATGCGATGAAGGATTCTTTTTTGTCCGAAGCCATCGAAGGATTTGACAGTATAGACGATAATCATCTTGCCCGAATTAATAAAATGCAAAGCCTGATAGCTGCAAAATCAAAAAAGACGGGGCAGCGTCGCTCTATCTGGCAAAGTGCGGCCGCAAGTATTGTGCTTTTATTAGGACTTGGTGGTTACTTTCTTATAAATGGACACAAAAGTGATCTCCATGCACAGGAAGTTAATTCTGCGGGACTTATAGAAATATATGTACCTGAACAATTCTATGTGGAAAACATAGCAATAATTGCTCAAACAAATACTGTATTGGTAAGAAAACACAAGCCTAATATAAATCGTTTTACAATTGACGAAGATATAGACCCGAATATATCTCAATCTGAACTTGAAATGCTGGCCGGAACTTTACTTGCAGAGAATAGCCCTATTGACATATACGTGCCGAACGAGAATAATAAAGAGTACAAAAATGCAACCCGGCAATCAGCAAACCAGCCTGAACCCCTCCTTGCCCAAAATAGTCCGATGGCTGCCATAGCGGCAGATATAGATGAAAGTATTATTGCCGAACAAATAGCGATGGACAGTAGCAATAATCTTCTTGCTGAAATTGCAGTAACAGAAGCACCCGCTGTCGGATATGCAAGCAGTTCGGTTTCTAATAAAATAAAAAAAGAAGAGGAAGACCATTTTGTCAAAAAAAATAACAGCAATAAATTGGCTTCCAGAATGAAGGGCATTCAAGTAGACCAAGCAGTTCCGACTGTGGCCGCCAGCGCTCCAATCCCTCAACCGATAATTGGTTATGAGAAATACGATGCTTATTTAATATCTTCTTTAGTAAGACCTACCGACGAAGCATGTAAGGATGTGAAAGGCGAAGTCGTTGTAGAATTCTCTATTGACGAAAAAGGGCAGCCTTATCAATTAAATATAAAACAAAGCTTGTGCGAAACCTGCGATAAAGAAGCTATCCGCTTAATTTTATCCGGATCTAAATGGACTGTGACTTCGCAACGAGTAACAGTAAAAATTAAGTTTTAAGTTTAATATTTTTTATCCAATAGATCAGGGCGCAAACGCTCGGTACGCTCCATAGCCTGTTGCAACTTCCAATCATCTATTTTAGCCTGATGCCCCGATAGTAATATTTCGGGCACTTTCCATCCCTTATATTCTGCCGGACGAGTGTAAACAGGTGGTGCCAATAAATTATCCTGAAAAGAATCCGATAATGCGGATTGTTCATCTCCTATAGCTCCCGGTATCAGACGCACAATAGCATCAGCCATTACAGCCGCAGCCAATTCACCTCCGGTAAGAACAAAATCTCCGATAGACACCTCTTTCGTAATAAGATGCTCACGTATACGATAGTCGATGCCCTTATAATGTCCGCAAAGGATAATTATATTTTCGTACGAAGACATCTGGTTTGCCATCGGCTGATTAAAAACCTCTCCATCGGGAGAAGTATAGATTACTTCATCGTAAATACGTTGCTGCTTGAGGTGAGATATAGCATTGTCTATCGGTTCTATAAGCATTACCATACCCGCTTCGCCACCAAATGGATAATCGTCGACCTTACGGTGTTTATCGACTGTATAATCGCGTAAGTTATGGATTACAATCTCTGCCAAACCTTTTTCTTGTGCACGTTTGAGAATCGAGCAATCAATTAATCCGGTAAACATCTGGGGCAGTACGCTTATTATATCTATTCGCATAGGTTCTTTTTATTAAAATACAAAGGTAGGTAAAAAAGGAAAAAGAGTACAGAGTCTATTTTTTATATTTAACATGAGTTCGAAAAAAGGTAAGAAACAATAATTAATACAATTTTCCGAAGAACATGTCATCCCGAACTGAAAGCCCCACCTAACCTCCCCAAAGGGGAGGAATACAAAGAGAGTATACAGAAGAGCCCCTCCTTGGGAGGGGTTGGGGAGGCTAGACAGATCCCTCACTGCGTATCGGGATGACAAAGTCGACGAAAGATATATCCCAGCTAATGACACCTAATTATCTGATGTTTATATCGAACTGACGTTAAATCTCTATTTTACGCTTCTTTATGAAAAATCGTTCCCGTCGCCTGAGCAGTCGGCATCACCAACATATCTTGTATGTCCACATGAGTTGGTTGAGAAACAGCATAAAAAACAGCATTCGCTATATCATCGGCAAAAAGTGGAGTAAATCCTTTATAAACCTGATTCGCTCTTGACTCATCACCTTTGAAACGAACCAGTGAAAATTCGGTTTCCACTGCTCCGGGACAAATCTGAGTTACCTTTATATTATAAGGCAATAAATCGATTCGCATTCCTTTGCTCAAAGCATCTACTGCATGTTTGGTTGCACAATAAACATTGCCGTTTGCATAAGAGTCCTTTCCTGCGATAGAACAAAGATTGATTATATGACCCGATTTGCGTTCTACCATTCCCGGTGTCACGAGGCGTGTTACATAAAGCAAACCCTTCACATTGGTATCTATCATTCGCTCCCAATCGTCAACGACTCCCTGATGGATAGGATTGAGTCCGACTGCTAAGCCTGCGTTATTGACAAGAATATCGATATCCTTCCATTCCTTCGGTAAATTTGACAATGAATCCTCTACTTCTTTATATACTCTGACATCAAAATTGAGAGTCAGCACCTTTACTTCCGATTTATCTTGAATTTCTTTTTGCAATTCAGACAAACGATCTGCCCTTCGTCCTGTAATAATCAGATTACAACCCTCCTTGGCTAATTTAACGGCTATCGCCCTACCAATACCGGATGTCGCTCCTGTTATTAATGCTATTTTCTTCATTAGATTCTAATTTTTATACCAAAGTTAAATAAAAAATGACACTAACCATAGATTAGTGCCATTCATATATCAATCAGTTATTCTCTCCTTAAAAATTGTAGGCGAGCCCAACTCCTATTACCTCTTTAAACTGCACTCTTGGTCCTCTTGTACTTAATTGCCCTTGTTCGTCAAATGATTTGATCTTAACATCATCATCATATTTCAGACTGGTACTGATTGTTGCCGACAGGTATTTGTTTATTTTCATGTTGATCATCAAATCCCAGTTAATATCAATATTTCCGAAAGAACTGTCATAAGCAGTAAAAAAGTCGGCAGCAGTTATCGCACTTACATTTTCCATAAGGGGTCTTTGCGCTCTTATCTTGAAGAAAGCACCCATTTCGGCCATAAAACGATCTCCCGGATCAACGCCAAAAGCACCTATACCTGATAAGAAATCGTCTTCAACGAATGTCAACTTAGTGGCTATAGGCGACATATAAACAGAATATATCTTATTGGGTCTATACTCCAAGCCCACAGATATGTTGGAATAGGCCGGAGCCATAAATTTCGATATATAATTTGTTTTGTCAGGATAATTAAATCCTTTAGCGAATTGAGACCTGAAATCCCCCATCACTGTATAATACCATATATGATCGGTAGAGTATCCTAATTGAGACGAAAATTCGAGCCTGTCAACTGTTTTTTGAGTTCCGGCAGATGCTGTATTATTCAGTCCATATTCGAATGCGAATGTATTTGCGAAAAGCCAATTCCCGCTCTTTCGGTTTAATGATCCGTTAAGGTAAAGATTACCACCAAAAGCATTATCTCCTCCAGCCGCCCAGTTACTGAGGCTAGTTTGCGAGAAGTTTAAACCGCTTATACCTTTCAGATACCATTTGTTGTTTTCCATTTTATCCTTGTTCTCGTCTGCATCTTCCGTCTGCGCCTGCGCATATAGAGCCGACGTAGAAGCAGCAAGGATCAACGCTATTAATAAACGCTTCATCACTTCGATTTCTTTTAGTTCCTAATTTATCTTAATTTAAGGACATCTCCTTCCTCTGGAACGTATTCGAAGTCTTTTTTGTTCATTTTATATAAGTTCTTCACCTTAATTCCGTACAACTGGGATATGCTATGCATAGACTCTCCGACTTGTACTGTATGCTCATAATATGGCTTATCTGCTTTCGATTTCTTTTTCTCGAAATACACCAAGTCTCCTGCTTTCAACGGGAAACCTTCGGGTACTTCGTTGTGCTTATACAAGTCTTTCGGCTTGAAACCAAATTCTACCGCAATAGCTTCATAGGTATCACCATCTTGAGCAAGAACATAGACCAGATTATGTGTTTTGTATGGTGTGTGCTTATAGTTTTGTTGAATGAACCGTTCTTCTTCCTTTTTTATTTTAGAAGCGCTCTTACCTTGACGATCGTGTTGATACAATTCATAGTCTTCTATCAGCTTGATCAACTTATTAGCATAAGCCTTGTCGGTTGCATAACCAGCCTGTTGCAAACCTTTTGCCCAACCTCTATAGTCAGTTATCTCTAAGGCAAAAAGATTCTTATAACGAGGTTTTTCCGCCAAAAAGCGGGAGTGATCGTCGTATGATTCCTCTGCCTTCTTATATTTTCTGAAACAATCGTTAGGTGTATCGTCTGCTTTATAAACTTTTTCGCCTTTCCAATCGTTATGACATTTAATACCGAAGTGATTATTAGAACTTTGAGTCAAAGAGCTTTTACCTGCTCCCGATTCTAACAATCCCTGTGCGAGTGTGATACTGGCAGGTATTTTATATTTTTTCATATGATCGATCGCAATCCCTTTGTATGTATCAATATAGTCATCGTATGTTTTATAGCGTTTTGCCTGAGAAAAAGCAGATATGGTTGGCAATAAAATCAGAACCGATAAAACAATCAATTTGGATAAGGCAATCGAAGGATATTTCATATATTTGAGAATATTAAGGCCGAAGACCTATTTATTATTATTTTTAGTATAAATGCAGCAATCTCTTCGTCTTAGAAATACAACATTCAATATTTTAATATAGACAGTAAATTATGGAAAATTTAAATCTGACAACAAAGATACTAGTTTACAGCTTTGAAGAGTGTAACGAAAACATAAAAAAACTTATAGATAAGGCTAAACTAGCAGCAAAGGATGCTTATGCTCCCTATTCTGAGTTTCATGTAGGAGCGGCAATATTACTCGCGAACGGAAAAATAATAACAGGCAACAATCAGGAGAATGCCGCCTATCCTTCGGGGCTATGCGCCGAGCGAGTAGCCATATTTCATGCTAATTCTCAATATCCTGACATTGCAGTGGAAGCTATTGCCGTTGCAGCATATCATGATGGCGCATATACCGATAACCCTTGTACACCTTGCGGTTCGTGCAGACAGACACTTCTAGAAGTGGAGAATCGCTACAACCATCCGATAAAGATAGTAATGTATGGAAAAAGCAAGATATGTGAGGTGGATTCAATAAAGCGGCTACTACCTTTGAGCTTTGGCAAAAGTTCGCTTATTTGAGATATTACCAATTTAATTTGATCGACTTTAGTTCCTGCGTCAAGGCTTTTGCCCTACCTGCCGAAACCTTATCGAGCAGCTTCCAGAATCTGTCGCCATGATTCATTTCTATGGTATGACAAAGCTCATGTAAAATGACAAAGTCAGTCAAATGCTCGGGAATCATCATACAGAAATAAGATAGGTTTATGCTTTTCTTCGAAGAGCAACTTCCCCAGCGCGTACGACTTTTATTTATTTTGACATCAGAATACGTAAAACCATGAGCTTGGGCAAGCTCTTTTACCTTTTGTGGAAATAGTCGCTTTGCTTCGAATCGGAGTGCTTTTTCGATTGCGTTACGAATATTAGACTGCACTTCCGAATCTTCGAAATTACAGTTAGCAGGACACGTAATGGACAAAACGCCACTTTTTAATTTCATGTAATAGTTATCACATGTGTTTTCCCTTAAGTCGAGCTGAAAGCTAATAGCATTAAATTCAGTTTGTGGTGTAAAGATTAATTGAGGTGGTGATTTTTCTTTCAGTTTCAACAATCGCGGTTTCATTTCGCGAACTGCCGCTTCAATAGCCCCCAATCCTACGAAATGAGGGTGAGTCAATTGCAAAGCACCATTCTTAGCACGAACAGTAATTTGTTGAGCACGATTGCTCTTTATCAATTTAATTTCACCTAAATCTTCGTCCCAAATTTCCATAAATAAGCATATAAAAAAAGCCTAACCGTAAAGTTAAGCTTTCTCTATTATTATATGTAAATGTTTTATTTACTTTTATGATTTTCTTTTATAAAAGCCTCTAATGCAGCCGTCATCGATGGCATTCCTGGCAGAGGTGCTTCACAGTCGAGACGCAGACCTGCATCGCGTACAGCCTTAGCCGTTGCCGCTCCGAAACATCCGATAGCTATATCTCCCTGCTTGAAGTCTGGTGCATTTTTCTGCAATGATAAAATACCTGCCGGACTAAAAAATATCAACATATCGTAAGACAATATTTCATCCTGAGTAATATTATTACTCACCGTACGATACATGATTGCTTTTGTGTATTCAGCTTTTTTGTCATCCAACACATTAATGAGATCATCACTATGCACATCCGATACCGGAACTATAAACTTTTCTTTATTATGCTTGGTCAGCGCTGTTGCTAAACCATCCATTTTACCCGTAGCACTAAAGAAAATTTTACGTTTTCTATATACTATATATTTTTGTAAATACAAAGCTACCGACTCTGATATACAGAAGTATTTCATAGTCTCGGGCATTGGTATCCTTAGTTCCTCACATAGAGAGAAAAAGTGATCTATTGCCACTTTAGCTGTAAACACTACAGCAGAATAATCTTGTATATTGATACGCTGTTGCCTAAATTCTTTTGCATCCAAACCATCCACTCTTATGAATGGACGAAAATCCATTTGCAAATGATATTTTTCCGCGATGTCAAAATATGGCGATTTCTCTGTTTGAGGTGCCGGTTGCGACACCAATATTTTTTTTACTTTAAGAGCCATAGTACATTTAATACATCAAATCTATATAAATAAACCAACCCCAGCGCTAAAAACACATAAGGTAATATTTCGATAGTGCAAAGGTAGGCAATCAAATACAAAAAGTTAAATTTTTCGGATATAAAATAGATTATTATCCTATAAAAAAGTATTATTTGAGATATTAGAAATAAAATTAACATAAATCCGATAACAAAAAAGTGCCAATATTCCGAATAAATAAGCACCAATGTCGGCAGAAAGAACAGTATACCTAATAACTCAAATACAACAATATAGGTCCGAATCCAAGACAATGCGAGAGACTTGGCATCAAATACATATCCCATAAATTTATATAAGTGAATCTTCAATTGAAGGAAAAGGGATATTAACACTATAAAGGAAGCTATTGTTATAAAAGGTGTCTGCGATTCCCTGCCCAATGGACTATATTCCATAAATACATCGTACAAGCAAATGGAGACTAGCACTATTGCCTGAAAAATAAGAAAATAGGAATAAAAAATCTCTTTTACCGTAGTTTGACGGTGCACCCTATAGCTTTTTTCGGAAGAGAAAATTAAACGTATATTTTCTTTCAGAAAATTAAAACCTCCATTGTATAAGTGGGCAAAGAACAGAAAACACAACAGGAGAAGTCCGAAGACACCATCTGTCTGTTCCAATGCGAATGGCAGCAAGCTTCCCTCGTGACCTTTATTATTAGTCGAGTCGCCTTTACTTGTGTAATAATATGGCAATCCATCCTTCGACAGGCTTGCTGTATCACCCATACTCACTTGCCTAAGACGGTAAAAGTCTAAGTGAAGAGAATCCTGCATCGCAACACGAGTTCCATCACTAACATCAATATATGAGATCGAATCTTTAACCAATGTATTAGACGAGATAAGAAAAGGCACATACCTGTTAGAAATCTACAGGGATGTACCTTTTTATATTATTTATTATAAATTAAATTCTTTCTTAATAGCATCTACATAGTCTAACTTCTCCCATGTAAACAACTCCACTTCACGGATAATACCCTTAGGATTATAACGAGATTTGAATTCTTTGGTTACAATCTGGGGCTCTCGTCCCATATGACCATAAGCAGCTGTTTCCGAATAGATAGGATTACGAAGTTTTAAGCGCTCTTCGATTGCTTTTGGACGCATATCGAACATACGGTCTATTACTTTCGCAATTTCTCCATCTGCCATAGCGACATTACTCTTACCATAAGTATTTACATAAATATTCATAGGCTTAGCAACACCGATCGCATATGAAACTTGAACCAGCACTTCTGATGAAACACCTGCAGCCACTAAGTTTTTAGCAATATGACGAGCTGCGTAAGCAGCCGAACGGTCTACTTTAGATGGATCTTTACCTGAAAAAGCACCACCTCCATGAGCACCTTTTCCACCATAAGTATCCACAATAATCTTCCGCCCTGTCAAACCAGAATCACCGTGAGGTCCTCCTATTACAAAACGACCTGTAGGATTGACATGATATGTAATATCATCTGTAAACAGGCTTATCACATCTTCTCTGATCTTATATTTAGACTTTACACGTGGAACCAGAATATTTATTACATCATTCTTAATCTGACTTTGCATAGTAGCATCATCAGCAAAATCATCATGTTGTGTAGAAATAACGATAGTATCTATACGTAAGGGGGTTCCATTGTCATCATATTCGATCGTAACCTGCGATTTAGCATCAGGACGTAAGTAAGGCATCAAATGAAGCTCATTCTTGCGTATAGCTGCCAATTCGAAAAGCAATGCATGGGACAAATCCAATGCAAGAGGCATATAGTTATCAGTCTCGTTAGTTGCGTAGCCGAACATCATCCCCTGGTCTCCGGCCCCTTGATCCATTGGATCGATTCGTCCGTCAACTCCTCTGTTTATATCGTCCGATTGTTCATGTATAGCAGATAGTACACCACACGATTTAGCTTCGAACTGATACTCACTTTTGGTATAACCGATACGTTCTATTACTTTACGAGCTGTCTCTTGAATATCTATATATGCTTTTGACTTAACCTCTCCGGCTAATACGACCTGACCTGTTGTTACAAGGGTTTCGCAAGCTACTTTCGATTCGGCATCGTATGCCAGAAATTCGTCTAATAAAGAGTCTGATATTTGATCAGCTACTTTATCCGGGTGTCCCTCCGAAACGGATTCAGAAGTAAATAAATAACTCATTTTAATCAATTTATCTAATTAAAAAAAGGAAAGATAATATGCGCAGCTTGCATAAAATGGTTTAGCATTTTTTTTATGTGGTTGCAATCATACAAATCCCTCCACGAAATTTGATACAAAGATAGAACTTTTTATACAGATGGACACATATCTACAAAAAAAGAGTTCGCACAATGTTGTGCGAACTCTTAATATTTATAAATTTCAGTTCTTTTATTTTACAACTTCAAGCAACTGCAAACCAACAGAGTTTTCCGGATCTAGTTCCAGTAGCTTTTCACAATTAAGTTTTGTATTCGCTTTTGCTTCTGCGCTTCCTGTTGCATCAAACTGTACATAATAATAGTAAGCTAAATATCGGTAAGCTTCAATTAACTCTCTAGCGTTCTCACCATCATTTTTAGCTGTGATAATTCTTACAGTTTCATCATAATATGGTTTCGCCAAACCTTGTATAGTCTCAGGGTCAAGTGATGCATTCGTGCGGGCTCTCCACAGGTTACCCAAGTGGCTCTCAGGTATACGCTCTGCAACAATAGCAAAAGCAGCATCAGCGTCCTTAAACATAGCAGGAGCTTGGGCTGTTAGAGTAGAGTCTTTGGATGCAGCTGTTCCTGCCATATAATAATAACGACCTAGTTGGAAGAAATCAGATGCTTCTGCTTTCTCTCCCATAAGTTCGATATATTTTTTATAAAACTCTGCAGCTTCTGCATTCATTGATTCGTTTGCTAAGATAATAGCAATCTCTTTATTCAATTCTATTTTAGAAGGATCTAACTCTATTGCTTTTTTGTATTGAGCAATAGCATCTATTTTTTGACCAGCCTCACTTAGAATATTACCATAAGTCATATAATCCTGAACGATATATTTTGCTGTATCTCTTGGAATACTGAAGAACTTTTGACCAACAGCCATACCTTCGTCATATTCTTTCAATTCGTTATCGCTATACATCAATAGACGATTTAGTACGAAATTGTCAGCCTCACGACCAAGACCTTCATTGATAACAGTTACAGCATCGCCATAATTTTTGGAAAAATATTGAGCTGCTGCAAGATCAATAATATCAGCAACAGTATAATCACCAGCACTAAAGTATTCTTTATATGCAGCTATTGCTTCAGCATAAAAACCATTTGCATAATACAATTTCCCTAGATATCTGTAAGTAATTTTATAATCCGGACGGATTGCAGTTACTTTCTTAAGCATTCCTATTGCTGTAGTAGGGTTGATAGACTCATAAACCCTAGCCCCTTTAACATAAGCTAATACACAATTAGGATCAAAGTTGATCGCCTGATCGTATTGCATAGCTGCATCACCAGCTTTACCAGCTTTTGCTAAAAGATCTCCTTCAAAAATATAGATGTACGGAGATTTTTTATTTGCCTTACGGGCATCTTCTACTTTTGCAGTAGCTTTTTCAGTCATTCCATTATCTGAATATGCTTTAGCTATTGCAAGAATAACAGAAACGTCTTTTTTATTTTTCTTAAAAATTTCAGATAATTGATCTTCTGCTACTTTTGTATTAGATTTCAATTCTAATTTAGCCAAACCAATTGCAT
Organism: Dysgonomonas sp. ZJ709; assembly: GCF_011039195.1. Classification (NCBI taxonomy): domain Bacteria; kingdom Pseudomonadati; phylum Bacteroidota; class Bacteroidia; order Bacteroidales; family Dysgonomonadaceae; genus Dysgonomonas; species Dysgonomonas sp. ZJ709. The sequence goes on along the minus strand of NZ_JAAKEM010000001.1, from coordinate 307,837 downwards.
TGAAAGCAGATAGTGGATCAGCGGCCAAACCTTTTTCGAAGTTGGTTTTAGCTTCTGCCATATTACCTTCAAGAAAAGCTATTTCACCCAAATAATAATAGGACTCAGCGGGTGTTTGTCCAATATTCTTTGTAAAATACTCTTTCGCTAATTTTATCTCTCCCAACGCAAAGTAATCTGCACCCGGGCTATTTTGAGCAAATGCTGTCAAGCTAATTGCCAAACTTAATAATGAACTTAATAAATACTTCATCTTCATACTGTCTTATATATATTTAGATTAATTTGTTTATGCTAGATTACTTTACAAATCCCGGATTAGCACGTATCAATCGCATCGGACGAGTTGCGGGCAACAGTCCTGCTTTTGTAATCATACGTTGTCCTTGATCACCAGCTACAAAGGTAACAAAACCTGATGTTAAACCACCGCTAACATCCGAAATTATTACATAAATATCTCTGGTTAGTGGATACTTTCCTAATGCAAGTTGATACGGATAAGGCTTATAGCTATCCTTCACTGTCGCTTTTTCTTCTTTGCTAACAGACATTACCCTTACATTATTTATAAAGCTAAGATTAGTGGTATCCGACGGATTGCTAATCCAGTTCACACCAATTATACCGAGAGCATTCGGGGTCGATGCCACGTAGTCAATCACCATCTGATTAGGTGTGCGTTCCGAATTTATATCAATTGTTTGTTGCGCGTCTTCTGCTCGTGCCCGTAGGTTAGAACCTAAAGGTACGTCTCCGCAGATAGAATCTTTTATATATCGAACCATGCTCGAATTTGGACTATCGAAGGCAATGGCAATATCTCCTAATGAAGAACCGGGGCGGAGTTCATTCCATGTACGAACTTCTCCGGTGAATATTTTTTTCAAATCGGCTACAGAAACAAGTGTATCTGTATTAGCCTTGTTTACAATGATAGCAATACCATCTGTTGCTATTTTTTGAGACCGAGGTGTACGTTGCCGGTCTTTTATTACATTTATCTCGTTTTGCGTCAGTTCGCGTGCAGCGATAATCAACCGCAAGCTATCTTTCATAAATAAATCAAACATTCCTATTTCACTTGTATATAGAGGAATGATTGTAGCATCAGGATTCAGTGCTTCAAAAACATCTACCTGCTGTTGTATAATGGGTGCAAAACACTCATCTACGGCTATTTCGGCAATACCGCTGGTAAGCGTATCAGTCCGTGTTATTTTTCTTCTATCACCACAGGATGATAAGAGAATGATTATTGTGCAAAAAATAATACTTAGCTTTTTCATTATAATAAAATTATATTTATAAAATCTTAATCTGAAAAATTACAATGACTTCCACATTCTATATCCCCTAAACAATCCATAGACAAAGAACAGCACGCCCATTATAATACGAATAATCAAAGATACGTTCGCAAATATAGGAGTGAATACAAGTAGTACAGCGACACACAGGTAAAAGAATACCATTAGTAGACTCCATACGATTCTAAAGGAAAATTTGTTTTGTTTCATCTCTATTATTTAAAAAGAAGAGAAGAGGTTTTTAGTCCAACTTCTCTTCTTTACTAAGTTTTATGTTTTGCAATAAATACCTCAAGAAGAGTATTTATTATTGTCTTAACTTAAATACAATCGGAAGTGTAAAATACACTGGTACATTCAAACCATTTTGCTTTCCAGGAATCCAGTTTGGCATCGCTTTTACAACCCTTACTGCTTCTTTATCACAAGAAGGATCGATACCACGGATAACTGTTACATCCGAAATTGCACCTGTTTTAGTTACAACGAAACGAATAGTTACACGACCTTGAACACCTGTTTCTTGTGCAACAACAGGATATTTTAGGTTCTCGTTAATAAACTTATGCATTTCCATTTCGCCTCCAGGGAACGTTGGCATTTGTTCAACTGTAACAAATGGCTTGTCAGTGTCTACTTTTTGCTCAACAATTACTTTATGTTCCTTTAGTTCTGCAATATCAACACCATGCTTATCGTCAGTACCTTTCACGTCAGCCACAGAGATAGTGATCTTAGTTGTAGTCAAATCTTCTTGAGACTTCATCAACTTATCTTCATCAATCTTGTCATCTTCTGTGATAACAGGAGGTGTAAACTTCACTGTTGTTTTCAACGGTGGTGGCGGTGGTGCAGTCTCCTGCTTAATCAGGTTCTCTTGTTGTACTTGTTCTTCAACAGGTATATTCGACATTGCAAAAGTGTCTTCCATCGGACCAAGATCGTCTTTCGCTGTAAGATTTTTCACAACACCGATTAGCCCTGGCAACGCTGCGACAAACGTAGCGAACAGAAGCATTACAATAAATGCCGCGATGTGTCTTTTTGAAGAACTTTGACGAAGTCTATAAGCACCATACTGCTTGTTTTTTCCTTCAAAGACTACATCACACCATTCGCCTGAATTCAAATTTATGTCTTTTCCCATAATTTTCTTCTTTTAATAATGTGATTACTTCGGAGTTGCAGCTTGAGCGCCATAAGCACCTTTCGTTTTCAAGTTCTCAATTAAGAATTGATCGCCTTCGGCCATATCAACAATTGCATATTTGCCGATACTGCAAATTTGCATTTCGTCTAAAGCATCAACCAGATTCTCGTATGTTGCATCGCTTGTCGGCTTAATTACAACAATCATAGACTCTTTATCATTCTTAATTTCACTTGCTTGTTTCTTAAAGTCTTCATCGGACATTCTTTTATTTTCACGTTTTTCACGCTTCAGCTCAGTCATTTTTTGAACAGCTGCCGCATTACGTTCTAAAAGAATTCCACGAATACCTTCGGGAGAATAATCAGTCTCTTTCAACGATGTGTAATCTTCATATTTAGGTTTTCCAAAGTAATAATATACTTTATCATTTTCACCTAGCAAAAGAGTCACCGTCTTAGACTCAGGAACTTTATCTTTCTCTTCTTCTGTTAAATTCTCATCATTGGTAGGCATCGCAATATCCATGATCTGCGGTTTACTCAATGTTGTACAAAACATAAAGAAGGTTATCAATAACATATTCATATCAACCATCGGAGTAAAGTCTACTCGTAGGTTTAGCTTTTGGGGTTTGCCTTTTTTCTTTTCGCCGCCACCGGTTTGTACTTCTGACATAATCTTTCTTTTTAGTTTTTGATTATTATAGGCCTTCCGGCATTCCCCTAAGAGTGGTTATAAGACTATATCTGTTTTCTTTCAATTCGATCAAAGTTTTCATCACACCATCCACTAATGGATATGGAGTCGACTGATCTGCTTTGATAGCGATAGATGCGTCCTCATTTACTTCCCTAAAATGTTTTACCCAACGTGATAGTTGATTATTTGTACTATCTGTAGGCACCCCAAAATTTTTAATCTCAGCACTCTGCTCATCCATTGGTAAGTTCAACAAGCCAGACATTCTATTCATAGGAACCCCAACATGGGTCAATTCTACAAAAGATTTTATTTGTTTGTCGTCAAACGTAATACCATAATCCTGCCCCATCAACTTCAATACTGCAACCTTATTCTCAGGTCTGTCCATGTTTAAAAACACTTTGCCCTGCGGATCGATTAGTATTGTTAAAACGTCGTTTTCAGGAATCTTTACCTCAGACACGGATGCCGGAGTCAAAACCTGTACGGGTTCTTTTGGTAAAAATGTTGATGTAAGCATGAAGAATGTAAGCAGGAGCACAGTAACGTCACTCATCGCCGTCATGTCGATAAACGTATCCTGTTTTTTAACCTTTACTTTAGCCATATCTTCTCTTTGTTTTCTTATTAGAGTAGAATCTCATAGAAATTCCACAAATTAATCTAAAAATATTAATTATTTAGACAAACCTCCGTGAGTTTGAGTATAAGTTTGACCAACAGCGAAGCCTACTTCGTCTACTGCATTGGTCATTTCTTCTACTCTACCAGAGAAATAAGAATAAGAGATAATAGCTAACGCACCTGTACCGATACCCATTGCTGTATTCATTAGGGCCTCAGAAATACCTAGTGCCAGTGCTGTTGAATCTGGTGATCCCTCGCTACTCATAGCTTGGAAAGACTTGATCATACCTAGTACTGTTCCTAATAGTCCGAACAATGTACCCAATGAAGAGATTGTTGCAATGATCGATAGGTTTTGTTGTAGGTAAGGAAGCTCTAATGTAGTAGCTTCTTCTATTTCCTTTTGGATAATAGCAGCTTTTTCGTCGTTATGAAGATCTGTAAGTTTCTCTACATCTTCATATCTAACAAGACCTGCTTTTAGGATGTTAGCAACTGAACCTTTTTGCTCATCGCAAAGTTTTGCAGCTCCAGCGATGTCGCCAGCAGCTAATTTAGTTTTAGCATTTAAGATAAACTTAGACGTGCTTCCTTTACCGCTTGCTCTGTTCAATGCAAAGAATCTCTCAACAGAAAGAACAAGTACAGTAAGAAGCAATGTGATTACACAAGGTATCACATACCCCCCTTGGTATAAAATTCCGAAAACATTACCTGGAAGTGGATGCCCTTTTTCGTCGAAACCGCTAGGATTTCCACAAACAAAGATGAAAAAGCAGAATGCTACAATAGCACAGCCAACAATTACAATCGCAGCTGAAACGCCTTTTGATCTAGGCTTTTGTTTTGGTTGTTGTCTCTTAGTTTCCATAGTGATAATAAATAAATTAAGTTTAGTGAATTAATTTTTAATTTTCAAATTTATAATATTTGTTTATACAATATTTATTCTAAATCCAGTAAAAATGGCGTAAATAGTGTTTGTACAAGCGTACAAATATACAAATCCATTTTATCTTTCAAAGATTTTTATATATTAAAAATACACATCGATATACCTTTCTTTTAATCAGAACGCTCGGCATCTCGTTTTATTCGTCTAAAATAAAGAATTTTAGATAGAAAAACATCCTAATGAGACAAAAAGATTATATTTTGTTATGGAATGTCTAAAATGATTAGAAGTGTTCCACGATGGTATTAAAGTATCTATTTTGCTATATTCAGTTAGCAAAAATAGAATTTAAATTTATTATTTACAATAAAAAAAATATTAAAATACTATTTCGCCTTATTTATCGAGGCACAATTCGTCGTTTAGAGCTATAACAGCGCTTTTATAGTGTTCTCTCTTAATAACAAACTGCATATTTACCTGACGAAGTGATTGTGCAAAACTTTCGACATTGATACCTTGTTCGAACAGAGCTTTAGATGCTCTGTATAAGAATCCCGGCATTGCAATATTGGTACCCATAACACACACCAGTGCTACACGTTCCGAAATAACACGATAAAAAGCCTGTTCGAGGCTAGCTATCAACTCACGAGACTTATAATTGTCCCAGACTACCATTGTAATCGAGTTAGCATTGGTCGATTTTAGTATATAGCTTACTCCAAATTTAGAAAACATCTGCATGATACGTAAGTCGAAGCCAACCTCACCGACCATCATAGGATCATGTATCTCGATGGCTAATACTTTATCTGTACCAGATACTATTTCTATTTTTGGAATTTCAGAAACATATTCTTTCGTTATTATAGTCCCAGGGTGCTCCGATTCGAATGTGTTTTTTATACGAATATTGATATTCGCCAACTCGAGCGGCTTTGCAGCCTGAGGATGAATAGCTTCCATACCTATATCCGCCAACTGATCAGCAATAACATAATTGGTATAGCCCACCGGAACAACTTTATCTACCCCAACAATATTAGGATCGGCACTAGATAAGTGGTATTCTTTATGTATGATCGCTTCATTAGCGTGAACCTCTACCGCGATTTTACTGAATGTAACCTCAGTGTATCCTCTGTCGAAAGCACGCATAATACCTTCTGTTCCCTTTGTATAGCCTGTTGCAATACAAAGATCTTTACCGAAGTCTATATCTTTAAATGCACGATGAATACGTTCATCTATAGTAAGTGGCAACGAGTCGTTGAATCCACACAGGTCGATAAATCTTGCGGATATACCACTATTATTCAAAATATTAACTGAATTCCATGCCGAATGTGCTTCACCTACAGACGCCAATATTTCGCGCGCTGCCAAGCATATATCGTCAGCATTGACATAACCCGAAGCCAATACTTTACTTAAGCTATGCAACATCGTTTTAGCCTGCTTGATACGATAGGTAATAAACTCACGAGCCTCAGCCAGATCCAGACCGATACTTTCGAATCCGTCATTAATAAGGAGAAGGCGCTGACACAAGCTATCCAAACCTATACTGTAATCGGCATTTTCGAGAAATTGAACATAAACTCCCGGCTCACCCGTTTTTTTATGTTCGAGCAACCAATTGGTCACATTATTATATGCTGATACCACGAATATACGATTGTATAGTTCTTCCGGTTTTCTCTTTCCTACAATTACATTATCCAATACATCCTTGAACTGAGACATAGATGTCCCACCAATTTTTTCTACAGTTAGCATTTCTCTCGTTAGGTTTGACTTATATTGACTAGCAAAAATAATAAAATAATCTAAAACCGAATACCCTTATAAACATTTGTTAGCATAACCTGTCGAAAAAGCGTCACTTTTTCACATTCTTAATTTCCACGTATAATATTTCTAATATATTTGCAGTTTAAATGATATTACGCAAAACAGATAACACATGAAGTATTTCGGTATTTTATCCTTCTTCCTTTTTTTTACATTCAACCTTTCATCACAAAATTTCAAAGGACAAATTACAGATAAAGCAAACGAACCTTTACATGGAGGAACCGTGTATATAAAGGAGATTAATCACGGATTAGTCTGCAATGAAAATGGACAATACCAGACAGCCTTGCCCACCGGCAGTTATCTGGTCGAATTTAAATGCCTGGGCTTTGAACGAATCGAACGCCGAGTACAAATACTGCCTAATGAAACTACTATCGTAAATATTTCTTTGGAAGAAAAACCTTTTGATCTAAAAGAGGTAACCGTATCAAATACCGAAGACCCAGCCTATGAAATAATGCGAAAAGCAATCGCTAAAGCCCCCTATTATGCAAATACAGTAAAAGGATATATTGCCGATACATATATAAAGGTGAATATGGAATTATTCAAAATCTCAAAACTATTAGACAGAATGATTCAAAAGTCAGAAGGGATGAAGGCTTCGGAGCTTAGAAACCAAATGTTCGTTCAGGAAACATTCAACGAAATAGAATATAACGCCCCCGACAAATACAAGCAAACGGTAATAGCTTTTTCCAGCAGCATTCCCGACAACTTTGATTCGAAAGAAGCTATAAGTATTATGAATGGGTCACTATATACATCCAAACTCGGACAGTTTATATCACCGCTAAATGAAAATGCATTTTCTTACTACAAATTCAGATATGAAGGATACAGCGAAGAAGATGGAACGACAATAAACAAGATTAAAGTTAGCCCAAAGGTAAAAGACCCCATTTTATTCGAAGGCTATATTTATATTGTGGATGGTACATGGCATATAAATCTTGCCGAACTGAGCAGCCATGATTTAGGTGACAACCGAACATATACTATTACTTATCAGAAAATAGCAGAAGATGTTTATCTGCCTGTCAGCTATTTTGTCGCTTCCAATCTTGATTTTCTAGGTATAAGCGGAGCTCTCAACTATTATGCATCGCTTAAATACAAACATGTAGATGTAAATAAAGACGCGATGAAAACAATCGCCGAAAAGAAAAACACGAAGCGAAATTTTGAAATCAAAACAGATTCTTTATACACCACTTTATCGGACAGTTTGGCACAAAATAGGGACTCTTCGTATTGGAAGCAGATACGAGTTATCCCTTTGTACGAAAGGGAGGCTATAAGCTTTGTCAGAAAAGATTCAATACAACAACGCATCGATTCGGTTCGCGAAAAGCATAAACCATCCAGATTTTCGTTTGGAAACTTGCTGATGGGAGGACAAACAGGCTCGGACTCAAGTAAAGTGAGGGTGAGATATGACGGTCTGCTAAGAATACTACCTGAATATAATTTTGTCGACGGAGCTTGGATCGGGCAAAAATTTACGATTACAAACAAACTCAATGAGAAACAAAAATTAAGAATCAGCCCTTATCTGTATTACTCCACAGCCAGAGAACGTTTTATTGGTGGTACAAATATAGATCTGGATTATGCACCAATGAAACTTGGGAGTTTAAGCTTATCAGCCGGCTCTATGTCCGCCGACTTCAATCCACTAGGAGCTGCGCGTCTTGACAATATGTATTCGTCATTATCGAAAGGCAAAAACCTTAGTTATTTTTATCAAAAAGATTTCGTTGCCGTACAGAATTCTATCGATTTAGCGAACGGACTCAAATTGAATACAGGATTCGAGATTGCCAAACGACGAGGATTAAGCAATAATACTGATTTTGTGATCTGGGGAGCCAGACGCAATATTAGACCGAATATATATAGTGATGACAGTTTTGATAAAACGTCTTATAATGTCGGTTTCGAATATACACCATACGCTTATTATTCTATAAAAAAGGGAGTAAAGAGATATGAGAACTATGCGTCGCCAACATTTCTAATTGATTATGAAGAGGGGTTTTCTTCTTGGCAGACAAACAATTCTAAATTCAGAAAAATAAAGGCAGGAATAAATCAATCTTTAGCTTTAAGCTATTTCAGCCATATCAACTACTCGGCAGAAGCAGGAATATTTATCGGCAATAACGACAGGATACATTTTGCCGACTATCATCATTTCGATGCTGTAAATACATTTTTGACATGCAAAAATCCATTCGATTCGTACCTGATGCTAAACAGCTATGAATACTCTACTAACCGCCACTGGATAGATACACGCATAAATTATACCAGTAAATATATCCTGCTGAAACGTATCCCGTTTTTTCAGGGGCAGCCATTTATGGAAACACTTCATTTGAAAAGCCTGTATACCCCCGATAATAAATTCTATACCGAGGCCGGATACTCTATTAATCTCACCAGACTAATATCTTTTGGAGCATTCACTTCTTTTAATAACGTAAAATACACTAAATTTGACGTTCGATTAAGCATTGGCATAGATGCTTTCAGATCGATAATATATTAAAAAGAATGGCATCAATATTCTCTTGGGTTTCGGCATTGCGTCCCCGAACGCTTTTTCTTGCAGTAGCTACGGCTATCTGCGGTAGTAGCATGGCTTTCAGCACAGGCAAGTTCGATATCACAGTCTGCATTTTAACCATCCTTATCGCAACTATCTTGCAATTGTTATCCAATATGGCCAACGACCTTGGCGATTACCAGCAAGGGACAGATATTACAGGCGAAAGGGTCGGCCCCAAGCGTACGGTACAAAGCGGAGCCATAACACCTCAACAAATGAAAAGAGGCATCTATATAGTTATCGGACTGGCTGCAATAGTGGGTTCACTCCTTATATATATAGCATTGCAATTTATGGATATAAAGTATATTCTTATTTTTCTCGGCTTAGGCTTGGCAGCCATTGTAGCAGCTATAAAATATACAACAGGAAAAAACCCGTACGGATATAAAGGATTGGGCGATCTGTTTTCTTTCATCTTCTTCGGTCCTGTCCCTGTGGTCGGCACTTATTTTCTTCATACGCATGCCTTAGATTTCAGAGCGTGGCTACCTGCTATCGGGTTGGGATTCTTATCGGCTGCGGTACTCAATATTAATAATATGCGTGATCTTGAAAATGATAAGAAATCGGGGAAAGTTACAATACCTGTTCGTATAGGGCTCGATAAGGCAAAACTATATCATAGCATTCTGACTATTGGCTCACTTGCTTGTTTTGTAGGATATGGAATTTTATATCTATCGAACTGGTATCAGTATTTTTACGTTTTTGTATTTTTACTTTTTATAAAAATATTATCCAATATTATTCGCACAAAAGAAAATCGGCTCTTAGACCCCTACCTCAAATACACATCGATGGGAACATTCTTATTATCCGTTGTGTTTTCTATTTGTATAAATCTATAATCGCATATGAAAAAGATCGGACTATTATCGGATACACATAGCTGGTGGGACGACAAATACGAAAAATACTTTGCAGACTGCGATGAAATCTGGCATGCAGGAGACATTGGTTCTATGGATCTGGCTCTTCGTTTCGAAGCCCTAAAACCTTTCAGAGCAGTATATGGAAATATCGATGACAGTAAAGTGCGCACTGCCTATCCCGAATTTCTGCGCTTTACCGTAGAAGATGTAGATATACTGATAACTCATATCGGAGGTTATCCCGGAAAATATGAACCGCGAATTCGTACAATATTAAACACCAATCCGCCTAAACTATTTATAGACGGGCATTCGCACATACTGAAAGTAATGTTCGATAAAAAACATAATTGTTTGTTTATTAACCCCGGCGCTGCCGGCAAATACGGCTTTCATAAAGTCAGAACTCTTGTCAGATTTATTTTAGATAATGGAAACATCCGAGACTTAGAGGTTATCGAACTAAAGGATTAACAAATTAGCAGAAAAGAATATTTGCCTGTTTTCCTATTTTTAACCACCTTTGTCATTCATTTAATGCATTTTTTCGCATGAAAGAAAAACTTATAAGTAAAGACGAACTTCGCAAAATGAATCCTATTCTTCAAGGAACATTTGGCAATATAATAATCAGTTTTGCAATGTGGCTGACCGGACTAAACAAAGTCAACCGCATCTATGATACTTCTAAGCAATACGAAGGAGTCGCTTTCTGCGACAACCTATTGAAAGATGTAGGAGTAAATATCATTGTAGAAAATATAGAAGTCCTCGATCAATTTGAAGGAAAGGCGTTCATCACTGTATCCAATCATGCCTACGGACACATAGACGGAATAGCGGCCATCGACAAAGTAGGTTCGGTACGTGGCGACTATAAGATGATGGTGAACTACATTCTTGGCATGATCGATACAATGGCTATGCATTTCATTGTTGTCAATCCGTTTCAAAGCGGAAGGCTGGCTGCACGTTCGAGCCTCGAAGGCATAAAGCAATGTATAGATCATCTGAAAGAAGGGCATCCGCTTGGTTTTTTCCCTGCGGGAGCAGTATCCAAGACGAAACTAAAAGGCCTCAAAATGGAGGTCGAAGACCGTGAATGGCAAGAACCGGTAGTAAAACTGATAAAGAAAGCAAAAGTACCTGTAATCCCAATGTACTTCAGCGGGCACAACTCATGGTTTTTCAATTTTCTGGATTTAGTAAGCTGGAAATTACGTTCGTTGCGTCTCGGACACGAAGTATATAACAAGAGAGGTAAAACGATACATATTAGATTGGGGGAACCTATTATGCCAAAAGAACAGGCTGGATACACAGACATAAAAGAGTTTGGCGAATTCCTGAAAGCTAAGACTTATGCATTAGCTAAACCAACAGACTGAAAACCGATCTTCACAAATCTTTACTAAAAAGGCTGACAGAATATGAATAAAATATGTAATTTTGTCAGTATTAAGATCGCAAACACACTTAATAGTCCATCCAAGTATAACAATGATTGATAGTTATACTTTTGAAATGCGACATTAAATACATTCTTTTACTTAGTTTTTTTTGAAATTCTATAAATATCTGTTGCCAAGCATTCTTGCACATGACACTGATACAAATAATAAATAGGTCGATGACCTTTATAAGTCTTGCTCCTTATGGCGAAACCTGATATTCTACAAGTAAAGCAGCGATTTGGTATTATTGGAAATAATCCCGAACTGAACCGGGCTATCGATATAGCTCTTCAGGTAGCTCCTACCGATATGTCTGTACTTATTACAGGTGAAAGCGGTGTGGGTAAAGAAAGCTTCCCTCAAATAATACATAATTATAGCCACCGTAAGCATGGTAGCTATATTGCTGTCAACTGCGGTTCTATACCCGAAGGTACTATCGATTCGGAGCTATTCGGACACGAAAAAGGTTCGTTTACCGGTGCTACAGGCGAACGCAAAGGCTACTTTGAAGTTGCTAATGGAGGCACTTTATTTCTTGACGAAGTTGGTGAATTGCCGTTATCGACACAAGCTCGTCTGCTGCGTGTATTAGAAACAGGCGAATTCATTAAAGTAGGTTCTTCGAAAGTAGAAAAGACAGATGTTCGCGTAGTAGCTGCAACCAATCTGGATATGATCAGCGCAACAAAGCACGGACGATTCCGTGAAGACTTATACTATCGGTTGAACACTGTGCCTATCCGCATCCCATGCCTTAGGGACAGAAAAGAAGACATTCCACTTCTTTTCAGAAAGTTTGCCAGCGATTGTGCCGAAAAATATAACATGCCGCCAATTGTCCTTACAGAAGCCGCTAAGCAAACACTTAAAGATTATTACTGGCCGGGAAATATCCGCCAGCTAAAAAACATTACGGAACAAATATCTGTAATAGAGCAGGCACGTGATATTACCTCCGAAATATTGAAATTATACCTACCTGCCAACGAAGTAGGACTTATTCCGATAAGTACAAAAGATCATAACGACTCTAAAAGTTTTAATAATGAGCGTGAAATCTTATATCAGGTATTGTTCGATATGAAAAAGGATATGAACGACCTGAAGAAAATTGTTCATGATATTGTTGCCGGAAATATACAACCTTCCGACATTTCATCGTCGATAAAGCATAATTCGGAAAGCTCCCTCACTCCTATCATTGTTAGTAGCGAAAGGAATACATCGCTCTCTACAAAAGAGGATATGCCAGCCATAGTATCGTCATCCAAAGTGGATGATTCTGATATTGTGGAGGCACGGGATTACGAAGAAGAAACACTTTCGCTGCAAGATGTAGAGAAAGATATGATAATAAGAGCACTTGAACGTCATAATGGGAAACGCAAAAATGCGGCTCAGGATCTGAAAATATCAGAACGCACACTTTATCGGAAAATAAAAGAATACAACCTGGAAAATTTATGAAAAAAACGGCATTATTGCTTATAGTACTCCCATTCCTGATGTATGCTTGCAGCATATCTTATAAATTTAACGGAGCATCACTCGATTATTCAAAAACCAAAACAATCGAAATCAGAGATTTCCCGAATCAGGCACCTCTTGTATATCCACCATTGACACAGGTATTTAATGACAGGATAAGAGATGTATTCGATAGAAATACCAAACTGATTTTCACGACTGTCAGTCCCGATCTCGAAATAGAAGGAGAGGTCACTCAATACGACCTTATGCCTTTATCTGTTCAGGCAGATGCCTTTGCGGCTGAAACACGCTTGACAATGAGTGTCAGAATGCGTTTCAGAAATAACGTAGACCCATCGCAAGATAAGGAAGAGACATTTACTGCATTCCAGGATTTTGACAGCAGCAAGATGTTAACCGAAGTACAGGATGCATTGATTGAAGAATTGACAAAAGAAATTGTCGATCAGATATTTAACTCAACAATGTCTGATTGGTAATCCCTTTATCGACTTAAAATCATATGGATATTCAACTATTTAATCAATTGGTAGATAACAGCAAAGTTCCCTCGGATTCTGAAATAGCAGGCTTAAAGAACATTGTTGATGAATATCCCTATTTTCAAATTGGCATCTTTACTTATCTTAAATCATTATTTTTATACAATAATGACGAATATAAATCGGAGTTAACCCGCCTGGCAATCTTTGTTAATGATAGAAAGGCTCTTTTTTACTATATATTAAGTGAAGAATACGACCAGTTTTTCACACATACAGGGAAAAAGGAAATATCCGAAGATAAGACCAGTATCCTCTTAAATGCTTTCTTCGATACGCTGGATAACAACGATGACGATCCCGAATTTGAATACAATCTGATCAATTCGAGCCTTGCTTCGACCGATTATTTCACTTATCTGGAGATTCAGCCTAAAGAAAACATCCAAAAAGAGCCAGAGAAAGAGGCAATTCCGCTCAAACATCAGGTGATTATCGATTCTTTTATAGAGCGATCGAAAGAAGATGGCGGTATAAAAATACATATCGACAAAGAAGATATTAACGCACCCATTACAGCTGAAAGCAAGGAAGTAGATACAGATGACGAACTAAGTGACGACATGTTCTTTACTGAGACTTTGGCCAAAATATACATAAAACAGCGGAAGTACGAAAAAGCATATAAAATAATTAAACACTTAAGTTTGAATTATCCGAAAAAAAATATTTACTTTGCAGACCAATTGAGTTTTCTGGAAAAACTGATTATAAATTCGAAATTCAAAGATAAAAAATGAATACGCTAATTATTGTATTAATTGTTATAGCAGCTATTGTACTTATATTAATAGTTCTTGTTCAAAATTCTAAAGGTGGCGGTCTTTCATCGGGCTTCTCTTCTTCAAATGCAATTATGGGAGTTAGAAAAACTACTGACTTCTTAGAAAAAGCAACATGGGGATTAGCTAGCTTTATTATTGTTATGAGTATCCTTTATGTGGTGGTAACACCTAAACAAATTGCCGGACCAGCATCAGAAATCCAAACGATTCCTCTAGCTACTCCTGCTACAACTACTCCTGACATGTCTACAGGAATGCCGGGTGCTGCACCTCTAACTCCTGCGCCGAGTCAAACAACAACTCCAACACCGACAACTCCGGCAGAAAATCAATAATATTGGTATTCGATAAAACATAAAAAAAAGCATCTCAGTCCGAGGTGCTTTTTTCTTTTTAAGTATATTTTGACGTTTAGACTCATATCTGCCATCCTAATGGCTGTTTTATCATTCCGAACTGAAAGCCCCTCTTAACCTCCCCCAAGGGGAGGAACACAAAGAGAGTATACAAGAGCCCCTCCTTGGGAGGGATTGGGAGGCTGAGCAGATCCCTCACTACGTATCGGGATGACATAAAAATACTGTAGTTGGTTGGTGGTAATGCTAACGACTTATTTATTATAGTTCGTTGTAGGAAGGAATATCAGATAAGTATTCAAAAGACTGATTCACATAATCCATTTTGCAGCAATAATGGCTCAAACCGTTGGAGACAATCAGATACTGCACCTTAAGTACTATATTATATCGCACTATCTGATCAAACACATCTTGCGTAATAACCACCTCGGGAGCTTTATACTCTACGATTACCAAGGGAGATGGCTCACGGCTGTAAATCACTGTATCACACCTTTTTTTCTGCTGATTCAGATTAATCTGGATTTCGTTCGAGATTAGAGACTTGGGATAACCCTTTTCTGTAATCAGGTAATTTATAAAATGCTGCCTTACCCATTCCTCGGGTGTAAGCACAACATACTTGCGCCTCAATTCATCAAAAACAGATAACTTACCATCTATTTTTTTGACATTTATATTGAAAGGGGGTAAATTTAACTTCAACATTTGCTACCTTTGTTAAAAGCATCCTATGAAAACAAATCGGAGTAATCTTTGTTTTTGTATACAGTAGGATCGTTCTAAACAAAAGTAGAGTTTATATGAAAACAAAACAAGAGATTGTAGAAAATTGGCTACCTCGCTATACAAAGAGACCATTGGAACAATTTACCAAACATATACTTCTTACCAATTTTTCGAAATATGTAGAAGTTTTTGCCAATCATTTCAATGTGCCTATCGTGGGCTTAGACAGTAATATGCCTAATGCCAGTGCGGAAGGTATCACCATTATCAATTTTGGGATGGGTAGCGCCAACGCTGCAACTATCATGGATTTATTAAGCGCTGTACAACCACAAGCTGTCCTATTTCTCGGTAAATGCGGTGGAATAAAAAAACACAACGCCTTAGGTGACTATATACTTCCTATTGCAGCTATCAGAGGCGAAGGGACATCGAACGATTATTATCCGCCCGAAGTACCTTCCCTGCCAGCTTTCAGCCTATTGAGATCAGTATCGTCGACTATCCGTAATCATAATAAGGATTATTGGACGGGAACAGTTTATACAACCAACCGCCGTGTGTGGGAGCATGACGACACGTTCAAAGACTACCTGCGCAAGATTCGCGCTATGGCTGTCGATATGGAAACAGCTACACTCTTTACATGCGGGTTTGCCAATCAGATACCAACCGGCGCTTTACTTCTCGTATCGGATCAACCGATGGTAGCCGATGGGATAAAGACCGAAAAAAGTGACAATATTGTTACACAGAACTTCGTAGACGAACATGTGCTAATCGGTATAAAGTCGTTGAAAACATTGATTAATAACGGTGAAACGGTTAAACATCTACGCTTCTAAATAGTAAATCCAAGAGCAATATCCCAATATGAGTTTCGAGCAGATAAAAACAGACATACTAGCCAGACGATTCAAGCCTATCTACCTATTGATGGGTGATGAACCGTATTATATCGATGAATTGACAGATTTATTGATCAATACCGTTCTGCCCGAAGACGAGCGTGATTTCAATCAAACTATTGTTTATGGAATGGAGACCGATGTCCCTTCTGTAATTACATTAGCTCGTAGTTACCCAATGATGTCAGACTATCAGGTTGTAGTAGTCAAGGAAGCGCAAGGCTTAAGCAAGATAGACGAACTTGAGGTTTATGCAAAAAACCCTCTTTCGACTACAATACTTGTACTCAATTACAAAAACGGAACACTCGATAAGCGAAAAAAACTATCGGCTACAATAGAAAAGAATGGTGTTGTACTCGAATCTAAAAAGATACCCGATTATAAGATACCTGCTTTTATTACATCTTATCTTGGAACTAAAGGGCTGAGAATAGACCAGAAATCGGCACAGATGCTGACCGACTATCTGGGTAACGATCTTAGTAAACTAACGAATGAAATAGGGAAACTGCTGATTACACTACCGCAAGGTCAGGCACAGATAACAGCCGACCTGATAGAGCAAAATATAGGAATAAGCAAAGATTTCAACAACTTCGAGCTACTGAAAGCCATTATCGAGAAGAATACATTCAAGGTGAATCAGATAGCCGACTACTTCGAAAGTAACCCGAAAAATAATCCGCTGATAGTAACATTAGTCGTACTATTCAACTTTTTCAGCAATCTGATGATCTGCTATTGGGCAAAGGATAAATCGGAAAACGGCATCGCTGCCGAATTGGGGTTCAGAAACCCATATCAAGCGAAAGATTATGTAGCTGCACTTCGCAACTACAATGCTTTCAAATGCATGAATATACTTAGCTTGCTAAGAATATATGACGGGAAATGCAAAGGTGTGGATAATGTATCTACCCCCGACGGACAATTACTGAAAGAACTGTTATATAAAATAACTCATTAGTTATGAAAAACAAATTCATTTATACGCTATTCTTAGCACTGCTAGTCAGTATCTCATCGTTCGGTAGCGATTTCACAAAAGATGATGAGATAAAGAAGGAGACCTTTATTTTCTCAATAAAAGGTAATGACACGCTGCGACTCGACAAATATGATTTACCATCCATAACAGGGCAGAAGCCGTGCATTATATTCGTTTTCGGTGGCGGATTCACCAGCGGAGAACGCGATCAGAAAGCATATGTGGATTATTTCAATCAGCTGGTAGCTAAAGGATATGCCGTTGTTTCTATCGATTACCGTTTAGGTATCAAGATGGCTTTGGAAGCTGGCAAGAAGCAGGAAGCCCAAACAGGCAAAAAAGCTAAAATGGGTGGACGTGAAGCTGTCGGAGTTATGGATCATGCTATTACAATAGCAGTAGAAGACCTGTTTGACGCAACTAATTTCGTTCTGCAACATGCCCAAGAATGGAATATAGATAAAGACAAAATAATCAGTTGCGGCTCGAGTGCAGGAGCGATCACCGTTCTGCATGGCGAATACGAAATAAGCAATAATACAGAATTGGCTAAACGCCTGCCCGAAGATTTCAACTATGCAGGAGTTATTTCTTTTGCAGGAGCAATATTCAGCATAAAAGGAGATTTGAAATGGCAGGAGAAACCAGCTCCTATGCTTATGTTTCATGGCGATGCCGATAGTAATGTGCCCTATAATAAACTGACAATTATATTTACTAAATTCGGCTTTTATGGCTCGAAGCATATTGCTGAAAAGCTAAGCAAAGAAAAATATCCTTATTACTTCTACAGCGTTGAGAATGCTGCTCACGAGATAGCAAATACGCCTATGTCGGAAAACCTGAATGAGATCAATACCTTTATAGATAAGTTTGTGATCGGAAAACAAAATCTGATAATAAATACAGATGTAAAGGATTTGAACAAACAGGAGATGAGAAAGAAGTTCGGAATCAAAGATTATCTTAGAGCAAACGGACTCGGTTCATAAGAAATCGTCTGCCAAATTTATCAGATATAACTTATCGCTGGCTCGTGTAATCGCCGTATACAGCCAGCGATAAAAATTTACACCGAGATGTTCTTCTGCAATATAGCCTAAATCGAGAAAGACATTGTTCCACTCACCGCCCTGCGCTTTGTGGCAAGTGACGGCATAAGCAAACTTAACCTGCAAAGCATTAAAGAAAGGATCGACTTTCAGTTTCTTCATCTTGCCCGCCTTGGTCGATATATCGGAATAGTCTTCGAGTATATTCAGAAACAATTCTTGCGACCGCTCACGTGATAATGCCGCCGTATCGGAAGAAAGTGTATCCATCAGTATCTTTACTTCGATTTCCATATCGTAATCTAGACTTCTGACCAAAACATCACAGAAGCGAAAGCCGTATAGTTCCTGTTCGCGGCGAACACGTAATACTTCTACAATTTCGCCATTTGCAAGGAACTCTATACCCTCTACATTCTCTGTCCAGAAATAATTATTCTTGTTTATCATCAGCAGATCGCCAGATGAGATCTCTTCTTCACGGTATAAAATACGATTGCGCACCCCTTGATTATATATATTCGAGCGTTTGTTAGATCGGGAGATAATCATTGTGTTTTCTATTCCATCACGATCGTAAGCCGCCGATATTTCATCTATCAACTCTTCGCCCGATATACGGATAATATCCGAAAAGCCTTTAAGTTTTAATTTTGGAAACGCTTCGGTCTTACCCTTCCTCAATATATTCCTTATATTCGTTGCATTGTAGAGTATTCCCGAGCTTTCGGCTTGCCGCACGATCTGCGACAGCATCGAGTGCATAATCTCCAAACCATAGCCCTCTAATACGGCTAATTGCAAGGCTGGACTCTCCTCCTCCATTACTGGGGGTAACTGCGCCGAATCGCCGATCAAGAGCAAACGGCAGTTTTCGCCCGAATATACATAGTGAATAAGATCGTCCAAAAGTCGCCCTGTACCGAAAACGGACGAATCCAATCCGTTATTGCTTATCATAGAAGCCTCGTCAACAATAAATAGTGTATCTTTATGCAGGTTATCCATCAAGGCGAAATAGCCGGTTTCGGCCGAAAACTTCTTTTGTCTGTATATTTTTTTATGGATAGTAAACGCAGGATGGCTTGCGTAAGCCGAAAAAACTTTCGCCGCGCGGCCAGTGGGGGCTAATAAAACGGTTTTCTGTTTGAACTCGGTCATTGTTTTGACCAAAGCACCTAGTAACGAAGACTTACCTGTTCCGGCATAACCTTTAAGCAGGAATAAAGTTTCTTCCTTTTGCAAGAATAAGAACCCGACAATTTTCGTCAAAGCCTGTCCCTGCTCTTCGGTTGGCTCGAAAGGAAAATTATCTTTAATCTTGTCAAGGAAAAAATCGTTCAGCATACTAACATGGGATATTGAAATGAATATCAAAAGTAGCTTATAAAAATATCTTTTTCTACATTTGTAGATATAAAACAACAATTATGTTTATACCCGAAAATATAGACCTCGGACAATCAGAAAAATATATCTTATCTATCCGGATAGAACCGAACAGATTTATGTTCTCTATCTCGGAACCTAATTACGGAAAAAGCTTTTGTCTTCGGGATACTACATTTTCGACCGAAATAACACTGTTGAATAATATTCAGCGAATTATTTTCGACTTCAATTTTCTTACGCAGGAATTTCTGGAAACGAATGTTATCATTGTTTCTCCCGAATATGATTTTGTCCCGTCTGCCTACTTCGGCGAACACGAAAAAATCGATCTTTACAATCGTACTCATACGGATAAAGCTGAACGTATATTATCGAATAAAAATGAAAAATACAGTTGTGTAAATCAGTTCAAGATAGATGAAGATATCTATGAATTTCTGTCGCGTAGCTTATTCAATCCGAAATACACGCATCATACAAGCTTGTTAGTAGACTTGTTTGGAGATAAGGGCAAATCGGTAAGCCTCACTTCCAAGATGTTCCTGAATTTCCATAACAACCTGCTGGATATTATATGCTTTAAAAATTCAAAATTCACTCATTGCCTGACATACGAAAATGAACCTGCGAGCAATCTGGTTTATTTTATCCTTAAGCTGTGGGAACAGTGCGAATTCGACCAGCTAACCGACCAATTATATATTGCCGGATCTCCCGAAGAAGAAATAAAACATATGTTACAAGAGTACATCAAAAATATAAATCCTGTAGATACACCTCGCGAGGTTTATTTATGGAATGAGGATGCTCTGAAAGCGCCTCTCGACTTAATAACACTATCATTATGAGAATAATCAGCGGGAAATACAAAGGGCGCAGATTCAGCCCTCCTAAAAGCTTCAAGGCTCGTCCTACAACCGATTTTGCAAAAGAAAATCTGTTCAATGTACTCAATAACGAGATCGATTGGGAAGAAACCACAGCCTTAGATCTTTTCGGAGGTACGGGTGGTATCAGTTTCGAACTGGTTTCGAGGGGATGCCCTAAGGTGATATGTGTAGAAAAACTTCCTGCTCATTGCAGCTTTATCGAAAAGACAAAGGCTGAATTGAAAGCTACGGAACTCACCCTGTTTAAGATGGATGTATTCAAATACCTGCAACATGCTACTCAACAGTTCGATCTTATATTTGCCGATCCTCCCTACGATCTGAAAAACTTCGCAGATGTTCCTAAACTTATTTTCGAAAAAGACCTAATCAAAGCCGGAGGAATATTTATACTGGAACATTCGAAAGATTATAATTTCTCTGAATTGCCTTTATTCGATGATCAGCGAGTATACGGCAGTGTGAATTTCAGTATTTTCAGAAAAGAAGAGTTAACCTAAAAGAAATAATTGATAATTTAAAAAATCTTAACCATGATGAAAAATGCACAACTTATATTTCTAACCTTCCTTATCGGGGGCGGTCTGATAGCGCACAGTATGAAGGCGCAAGAAAATGTAAATAATAAATCTATAAGTGATTTATCGCCTTCCAACAGTGAAATGGAACTTATATGGAGTGATGAATTCGACTCGTCAGGAAAGAGCCTACCCAACTCCGACAAATGGAGTTACGAAGTCGGCGGACACGGATGGGGTAATAATGAAAAACAGTATTATTTACAAGAGTCTCTTGAAAATTCGTATGTAGAAGATGGAAAATTACATATCAGAGCCGTAAAGAAGCAGCACGAAGATTCGGATTACACATCGGCTAAACTAACGACATACAATAAGATCGGGATTCAATACGGAAGGGTCGAGGTTATGGCAAAACTACCTGCCGGCAAAGGTACATGGCCTGCTATCTGGATGCTTCCCGAAAGCATACAGGACGGTTCTGAAGACTGGCCTCTATGTGGCGAAATAGATATTATGGAGCAAGTGGGAAAAGATCCGAATATAGTCCATACATCATTGCATTCCGAGCTATACAATCATATAAAAGGAACTCAAGTTACTCATTTCGAAAAAGTAGATAATGTGGCCGATACTTTCCACAAATATGCTATTGATTGGACGGATCAATACATCAAGTTTTATATAGACGATAAGCTATTTTACGAATCATACAAAGGTGAGGACGGCAGGATTTCAACGAATGAAGGATGGCCTTTTGACAAACCGTATTACCTCATTCTAAATCTTGCTATCGGAGGAAATTGGGGCGGCGAAATAGACAATTCAGCTCTACCTTGCGAAATGCAGGTCGATTACGTAAGAATTTACAAAAAGAAATAAAATAAACGATAAGCTCGTCCCATAGCACCACTCTTTATTTTTAGAATTGCAAGAAAGCAAAAAGACAGCTGGAATTAATCTAATTTTTCAGATTATGAATATCGAAGAATTCAGCGATTATTGTTTGTCGATAAAAGGAGCATCCGGTAGTTTCCCTTTTTTCGATAAACGGATTCTTGTCTTCAAGGTGATGGAAAAAATGTTTGCCTATCTGAATATAGAACCCAAAGACGGTGAGTTTCGTGTCAGCATGAAGTGCGAACCGAGTAGATCAATGGAATTACGGGAACGCTACGAAGGTATTACACACGGTCAGCATGCAGGAAACAGTTTTACTTGGAATGCGGTCAACCTCCAAAGCGACGTACCCGATTCAGTGATTAAAGAACTGGTAGATATTTCGGTAAGTGAGGTAATAAAGAAATTACCTAAAATGAAACAGGCAGAATATAATAGTTTGTAATAAGGACACCGATATATTTAATGGGCAGATTTCAATATTTCCACAACAACAACCGCTACAAATGTGGCAAATATTAATGTAAGAGCAATACACCAAATAGCCTTAAACAGAGTTTTGAAAAAGGATGGATATCTGAATACCCGAATCAAGGCCCATAGAATATAGATGAATGTGAAAACATTCATCATATGATAAACGTATACTGAATGAGAATAATAGAACAAAGGATACAAAAGCAGCAGGATAAAAACCTTAGTACCACTAATGTAAGAATGAATCACTAGATGCTCAATATAATCATAACCTCTTTTTCTATATATAAGATAGGATGATACCGCATAGAAGGGAATTATCAGCAATAGGCTTATGGCATAATGACCGTAATACCAACTATATAAAGCATTACTATCGAACAACGAATTATTATTCGGATGCATTTCTGACTCAGGATATACATTAAAAAAATGTATAACAAGACTATAAATCGTTGCTAAAATAAACAGATAAGCGAATGGTTTAGAATAGTCGACCCTTCTTCCTCCCAAATACCCGTTTATAGTACTTCCTGGTCTTATGAGCAATTCTTTTATTGTGAAAACAATCCCCTTATTTATATGTAGAATGCTAAACTGTAATTCATCGAAAAGGCTTTTCCAGCCTATTTTTGTCTCATTAAGAGATTGTCCACAATTAGCACAATAATTTCCTTTTACTATGTTATTACAATTCAAACAATGCTTAGCCAACTTGCTTATATTTTAGATACATAAATATATATAACATAATACAAGATGGGTTTGTTTTGTATAACAGAACCCGAAATAACTATTTTTCTCTTATGAACAGACTTGAAACATATTTATCTATAATCAAAAAAGAAAACCGATTGATTATGGCAAAGTACAGCGAAAAACTAGCAGCAAAGATTATAACCCTTATCGAAGATAACAACTATACTATATCCGAAGTCTGCAAAATATTATCAATCAGCAGAAAATCGTTTTACGAATGGAAAAACTTCAAGCCTGAGTTCGCTCGTCAACTCGATGAGGCTATGGATCGTCGGGATGAGAAGCTGATGATGGGTGCACGAAAGGCATTGCAGCGAAAAATAGAAGGCTATACGCTGACCGAGAAAAAGACGACTTACATCCCTGATAAAGATGACCCGTCTCAGCTAATAGTAAAAAATGTAGTTGTCAAAGAAAAGGAATATGCGCCTGATACCCGATCTATCAAGCTTATTCTGAAACGATATGATGAGAAGATGGATAAAAAAGGAGAGACTAAAGAACAGCCTAAGCAATTAACTTTTGTCGCAAATAATGAAAAAACGGCTGAGAGTTTGAGAATATTTCGTGATCGGTTACAAAATGGAACTTGATGAACCTAAAGTAACATATAGAAACTGTGTAAAAGTGTTACTTTTGTTACTTTTTGAATTGAAAAATGCATTGATAGAGCTTATTCTAAGAATCATAAGGGAAGAACAAAGAAATTATCTAAGACCGAGATTATATGGGAACATATATAAAAAAGAAAAGGTTGTCATCACGACAACCAATCTTCATTGTTAACCTTAAATCTAATACCATGAAAAACACAGTACAAAGATAAGCTAATTTTTATGTTATACAACATGTTTCTACTTTTTTCATGCATTATTAACATAATTTAATTATGTATCACTATTTGGTAACTCTTTTTGAGCTTTTACACCTAATTCTTTGAGCATTTCCGCTTGACGAATAAGGTTTCCATTCCCATCCTTTAGCTGCCCAAAAGCCTTATCATAAGCCTTTTGAGAGCGTTCTATATTTTTACCGACATCTTGAAGCGTGTCTACAAAGCCAGCAAATTTGTCGTATAGTACCGCCCCCCTTTTAGCTATCTCCTGAGCATTACGGCTTTGGTACTCTCGCTTCCAAAGATCGGAGACAACTTTGAGAGATGCTATTAAGTTAGTCGGGCTAATCAACAGGATACGTTTACGATAGGCATAATCCCATAGATTGGAATCAAGCTGCATAGCTAGTATATATGCAGGTTCGGTAGGTACGAACATCATAACAAAGTCTAAAGACTCTGCATAATCCTGATACGACTTTTGGCTTAATTCATCTATATGTTGTTTGATAGATAAAATATGCTCTTTTTCGGCAATGAGCTTTTCATGATCAGTTTCGGACTCTACATATTTAACATAAGCATTTAACGAAACCTTGGAGTCTATAATTATTTTGCGTCCTCCCGGATAGACTACAACTATATCCGGCTGCATATATTTATGTTGATCATTTTGAACGCGAAGCCCATTGTCATCAGTCAGGAATTCCTGGGCGAAGTATTCTTCTCCTTTCTTCAATCCCGACTTTTCGAGGATTGATTCCAGAATCATTTCGCCCCAGTTGCCCTGTACCTTATTATTTCCTTTAAGAGCTTTGGTTAGGTTATTTGCATCTTCGCTGATCTGGTTATTAAGAACTACAAGCTCCCTTATACGCTCTTCTAACGAGAATCGCTGCTTTGACTCTTTATCGTAAGTTTCTTCTACTTTTGTTTTGAACTCGATCAGTTTCTCGTTCAGAGGTTTTAATATTGCCTCCATATTATCCCTATTGGCTATTGTAAAGCGCTGTGTCTTCTCCTCCAATATCTGATTGGCCAACACTTGGAAATCCTTATTGAGTTGATTACGGGTATTAAAAAGCTCTTCCTGTTGGGTTTGTAACAGTTCCTCTTTCGATTGCAGGTTTGCTTTCAGTTGAGCAATCTCCCGGATATAATCTAACTGGCTTTGTAGCAAAGCTTCTTTCTCAGAAATATGCTTAGCCATTTCATTCTTTAAATCCAGTTCCCTTTGTTTGCTATTCTTTTGCAACACAATAATGGCAACAATACTCAGTATTAATATTATTGCGGCGAAGATATATTCCATATAATTAATTTGATTAAGACCTACGACCTACTTTATAAATCTAATGGAAAGTTATTCAAAATATAATCCTTAACAAAATTTGCGAAACAAAAGTTGCTAACATCTGTTCATAAGGAATACATTTGCTTAACATTATAACAGTTGCATCATGAAAAGAGTACATGTTCTATTTTACATATATATGTTCATGATAGGTATATCATGCGCTCAAAATAAAAATAATACTAACTTAGACAATATGAAATACAATAAATTAACAGCAGAAGAAGAACGCGTAATTCTTCACAAAGGAACGGAACGACCTTTTACGGGAGAGTATGTAAACAACAAACGCAGTGGAATCTATGTTTGCAAAAGATGCGATGCCCCGCTCTATCGCTCGACAGATAAGTTCGATTCAGATTGCGGATGGCCTTCTTTCGATGACGAGATTACAGGAGCTGTAAAACGTATACCCGATGCAGATGGCATGCGAACCGAAATTGTATGTGCCAATTGTGGCGCTCATCTAGGTCATGTATTCTTACACGAAAGATTCACTCCTAAAGATACCCGCCATTGTGTAAACTCTATATCGTTGAAATTCATACCAGATCTGGATGTAGCGTATTTTGCATCAGGATGCTTCTGGGGTACCGAATACTATTTCATGAAAGCAAAAGGGGTAACGCATACTGCTGTTGGCTTTATGGGCGGACATGTTGATCATCCGACTTACGAGCAAGTATGCCAAAAGAATAGCGGACATTTGGAAACTACACAGGTAGACTACAATTCGACTCAGGCTTCTTATGAGGATTTAGTTAAGCTGTTCTTCGAGACACATGACTTTACCCAAACAAATGGGCAAGGCCCTGATATTGGTCCGCAGTATCTCTCTTGCATTTTCTATTCGGATGCAGAGCAGAAAGCAATAGCGGAGAAGTACATCAAAATATTAGAGAATAAAGGTTATAAAGTAGCTACAAAGCTAAAACCGGCTTCTACTTTCTGGAAAGCCGAGGACTATCATCAGCAATATTATGAACATAAAGGAAGTACTCCTTATTGCCACATATATAAGAAAATATTTTAATTCAGATCATCAGCTCATTAGGCGACAATTTAAATCTTTTAAGGAATTAAATTCAATTTATCTATGGTAAAATAGCATTATTTAGGTCAATCATGTTATTTTTGTCGTTTAACTGAAATAAGACTTAAATAGAATTTAAACAAAATTTGATTATTATCATGCTAAAGACAATCTTATCCGTATCGGGCAAACCAGGCTTATACAAACTAATTTCGAGTGGAAAGAATATGGTTATAGTAGAATCTTTGGTTGACAGCAAGAAGATACCGATTCATGCTCGCGACAAAGTTGTTTCATTAGGAGACATCTCTATTTATACAAACGAAGCTGAAGCCCCACTAAAAGATATATTGGTTACTATCAAACAAAAAGAAAACAATGCTAAGGCATCTATCAATACAAGTGCTAAGCCTGAAGAATTGAAAAAATATTTTGAAGAAGTACTTCCTAATTTTGACAGAGACCGTGTATATCCAACGGATATTAAGAAAATAATTGGCTGGTACAATATCCTAACTAATGCCAGTATAGATTTTGAAAAGGAAGATGAAGTTTCAGAAGAAGAAGAAGTAATAAGCGCTGAATAAATAAGGAATCCTTATACACACATAAAAAAAGCCCATAGTTATAACTATGGGCTTTTTTTATGTGTGATCACGAGGTTTATAAATACTTCAACAATATACCTTTACCCTGTAATTTCACGCTCAGATGCATTGTAAAACGACAAAGGCCTATACAGTATTTACCTTATGATATGGCTCAAACCGATCACACTCTAAGGATAGACCTCTAGTAAAAACAAAAAAGAGAGTGGATTATCCACTCTCTTTTCAATTATATCGCAATTGAAATTACTCAGCGAAGAAGATTGCAACACGGTTCCATGCGTTTTCAGCATATGGTTGCTCTGTATCACCTTTCCACTCAATAGTTACACGGTTGCTATCGATGTTGTATTTCTTGATCAACGCATTTGCTACGTTTTTAGCACGTTTTTCAGAAAGTTTTTCATTGATAGAAGGAGTACCAGTTTTCTTATCTGCATAACCTACGATCTTAACTTTAGCGCTAGGATTGTCTTGTAGATATTTAGCTGTATTGAAAATACTGATTTCTTGGTTTCTGTCGATAACTGCACTACCGATACGGAAGAATACCACGTTAGAAATAAATGCACCTGTACCCTTGTTAACTTCAACAACTTTAGTAACTGGATCTGGACATTTAGGACATTCTTTTGGAACAGATAGTTTAGCATTTTCTTGACGTAGTCTGTTGATTTGGCTGTTTAAGTCATCAATAAGACCTTGATCCATTAGTAGAGCTTCAGAGAAGTCAGTTTTAGAACCAAGTTTGTAAATCAAGTTAGCAGAAGCATTACCTAATAGGTCATAACTCCAATCACCACCAATTCTTCTATCGAAGTCATCTTTCAAAATTACAGCAGAAAGCTCAATAGCAAGAGATAGTTTGTCTGTAATTCTAAAGTTATTAATTAAACCACCATTGAAAGTTAAACTTTTTTGGTTATCATAAGGCTCTGCTGCAGTAGCACCTGGATTCATCAAACTATAACCACCACCATAAGCAGCACCAATACCCACATAAGGAATAAGGCTATATAGGCGTTTTTCGTTATATTTACCAAAATAGTTCATCAAATTAACCATTACATCAACTTCTCCTGTAAGAGCTTTTTGGGTATTCATAATTTTTGCATTGTTATCAAATGTATGAATCTTACCATAAGTACCTTTGGCACGTACTCCTAAATAAGGATTATACCATTTACCTAATTGAAGGTTAGCTGTAAGAGTTGGACGGTCAAAGAAACTTGCATCACCATCAGGCTTTGCAAAATACATGTTTGCTCCAGCACCAGCTCCTACGAACCAGTTGTCAAAGAAACCATTGCGTGCAAAAGTAGCCTTGCGTCCAGCTTTAGTACTGAATCCGCTATCTTGAGCAGAAACAGTAATAGCCGCAAAAACTAAAACTAAAAGTAAACTTACTTTTTTCATAATAATTGTTTTAAATTATAATTAAACATTCTTCTATTCTTATTCTCTAATATATTCATTATACCACATATACATTGTTGTCAAGCCTTCAGTCACGTTAACAGTATGTTTCCACCCCAAAGAATTTAACTTTGACACATCAGTCAACTTTCTCATAGTACCATCCGGTTTATCTGTATTAAAACACAAATTACCAGAGAACCCTACCAGTTTTTTGATAAGATTGGCAACATCCGCTATTGATATTTCAACTCCTGTACCCACATTCACATGTGTATTACGAATTTCTTTCCCTTTTATAACATTTGTTAAGTCTAAAAAGTTTACAGTCTCCATAATAAAAACGGTTGCATCAGCCATATCTTCGCTCCAAAGGAACTCGCGCATTGGTTTTCCTGTTCCCCAAAGCTCTATTTCAACAATATTATTAGCATCTCTCCCGATACCATATTTAGCTAAAATAGCTAAAATTTCCTCTTTTGACGATTTATCAGAAATACCTTCTATAGGTCTTAAAGATAAGTCTTTTAAAATTGTATTCCAATCATCTTGCTCAAGACACTTACCCAAATGAATTTTACGCAACATCGCTGGTAAAACATGGGAGGTCTCCAAGTTAAAATTATCATTTGGACCATACAAGTTTGTAGGCATTATTGCTATATAATTAGTCCCATATTGAAGATTATAGCTCTCGCACATCTTAATACCTGCAATTTTAGCAATAGCATAGGGTTCATTTGTATATTCCAACGGTGATGTCAACAAAGCATCTTCGCTCATCGGCTGCGGTGCTTCTTTGGGATAAATACAAGTACTCCCTAAAAACACTAACTTTTTTACACCATTTATATAAGACTGATGTATCACGTTATTCTGGATCATCATATTTTCATATATAAACTGCGCCCGATAAGTATTGTTTGCTACAATACCACCAACCTTAGCGGCGGCTAATATAACATATTCAGGTTTTTCCTTTTCAAAGAAATTAGTGACATCTGCCTGATTCGTCAAATCTAATTCTTGATGCGTTTTCAAAACAAAGTTCGTGTAGCCTTTCGTTTGTAAACTTTTAAGAATTGCTGAACCGACTAAGCCTCTATGACCCGCAATATATATTTTAGCATTCTTATCTATCATTGAATCTCTATTCAAAATAGTTCAAAATCTTATACCCACCGTTTTTCAAATATTCTTCCTTCTTCATCAAATCAATATCATGCAACATCATATCCTGACAAAGGGATTTAAGATCATATGTAGGTTCCCATCCTAATCTTGTGCGAGCTTTTGTATTATCTCCAATCAAAATATCAACTTCTGTTGGACGGAAATAAGCTGAATCAATACCAACTACAGACTCACCTATTCTCTTCTTAAATATATCTAAATGTTCTGCACCAACAACTTTCGAAAAAACGTCTTCATTAACTGCAGATATAAAACCTTCTTCTTTTTCCCCTTCACCTTTAAACTCAACAGTGATACCAGCCTCCGCAAATGACATTTTTATAAAATCACGTATGGTCGTAGTCACTCCTGTCGATATTACATAGTCATCGGGAGTATCTTGCTGAAGAATGAGATACATTGCTTTTACATAATCTTTAGCATGACCCCAATCCCTTTTACTGGATAAATTACCCATGAATACTTTTTTCTGAAGCCCCAACACGATACGAGATACAGCGCGCGTCACTTTTCTAGTTACAAAAGTTTCCCCTCGAAGAGGAGATTCATGATTAAATAGGATACCATTACTGGCATGCATCCCATATGCTTCACGATAATTCACTGTTATCCAATATGCGTACAACTTTGCGACAGCATATGGGCTACGAGGATAAAATGGCGTTGTTTCTTTTTGAGGAATTTCCTGAACCAGACCATACAACTCAGATGTTGAAGCCTGATATATCCTAGACTTTTCAGTTAAATTCAACAAACGAACAGCCTCCAGCAACCGCAAAGTACCTATACCATCAGCGTTAGCAGTATATTCCGGCGTATCAAAACTAACCTTAACATGGCTCATCGCCGCAAGATTATATATTTCGTCGGGCTGCACATCACCAATTATGCGAGTCAGATTCATACTATCAGTCATATCACCATAGTGAAGAATCATATTCCGATTCTCATCATGAGGATCCTGATACAAATGATCTATACGATCAGTATTAAGCATAGATGACCTACGCTTAATTCCATGAACAGTATAACCTTTCTTTATTAAATATTCTGAAAGATAAGCTCCATCTTGACCTGTAACGCCTGTGATGAGTGCAACTTTTCCCATTTTCTTTTTTTATATAAAAACAAACCTCTTAGGCTACCAAAGCCCTTTTTCGCTTGACACCTCTTCAAAAGAGAAACAAGTATAGAGAGTACAAAGATATATATTTTTTAACAAAGACAAACAAATATATCTTTATTTTAGCCCAAAACGCCCTATTTTTCTTATTTTTCCCTTAAAACAAGATATCATTTACACGAGCATAACGCCCTAAAACAACATAATTTTTATCTAATAAAAAAAACGTAGGAGTCCCTAATACACCATAGTTCAAATAATTAACCCCTGCAAATCCTCTGAAATCACATAATTTATCAGACCATGGAAATTTTTCACAATCTAATACAAAAGTCTCCTTATTATGATCAGAAGAAATTGATACAATTCTTATATTCTGTTCTTTAAACCGACTATAATCCTTAATTAACAACTCTAATTGTTCTTCGCAGTTATGACAATCTGGCTGATAAAAGACTAATAAGGTTTTATCAAATCCCTCACCATCGGCTAATTTTGCCAATCCAGCAACAGGTGGAGCAGACATCCCTTTACGAACCTTAGCCATTGTGAATGCTGCATACATTCTGTCTCGTGGTGTTTCGATGCGACCCGACTCTTGTACATAAGGTACAATAATATCGAAAGCGTCATCCCAGCCATATTGTTCTGTTATAGTCACCAAATTCTCGGCTAAATGTTCAAATACCTCATCAGATTTTATGCGCTTCAGTATTTGAACCATATCCTGACCTAAAATCTCCTGATCGGCTGTCAACCGAGTAATTCCATCAATAATATTATACCACAGGCCACTTGTATATAAGCGATCTACATCCAATTTATCTAAGGCATAAAGACGAACAGATGTTTTTTCCATAAGCCCGCCATGACCGGTCGTAACCTGATTAAGATCACGCATATAACGAATAAGTTTTATGAGATAATCTGCATACAGACTCGTATCCTCAGCCGGCTTTTCTTTATCTTGAATAAAAGAATAGAGATATTCGTTTTCTCTCGAGTTCTTAAAAATATATTTATTATCAGCATCCTGATGCACTGAAAAGCTTTCTTGGTCGACAATCATATTCAAGGCTGGAGTATCCTTTACAATAAGAGCTCCTGATCCTATATATCCTTTATCCTTTGGAGGTATATTTACAATTGCATTTCCTGCAAAATTCAATCGTCCTGATTGTATTGTATCCTGATTTATGCCTTTATTCAATATGAATACATATTCTTTATTAGCATCCTGCGGCAGCGTTATATTTACCTGTTGAGCTTTTATACCACATAGGGTAACAACAATAAGAAACCCAAAGACTATTATTTTTCTCATTTTATTTCTCTTACAACTGATTGAAATTAAAATCCATTTTGTCATACATCTTATTAAGACATATTATCCTCACAACAACGGCGAAAACATTCGAATTACCGATTCTTTAAATTTCTTTGCACGCGAACGGCTCTCCCATTCTTCTATCGATAGTAGTGTAGACTGCCTCATATCTTTATAAAAAATATCTTTTGCCATTTGGCACGTCTCTTCACTATATATAAAAGCATCTATTTCGAAATTATGCTCAAAGCTACGAACATCCATATTAGCCGACCCTGTTATGGTCAACGAATTATCTATAACCATTAACTTCGAATGTAAAAAGCCTGCTTCAAAGAAATAAACGCTCACCTTTGCGTCAAGCATCTCTTTCAGAAAAGACATTGTAGCTATCTGTACGAATGTAGTATCTGAGCGGCGGGGGAGCATCAAACGCACATCTACACCTCGCATGGCGGCCATCTGAATCGATAACATTAGCGAATCTGTAGGCACAAAATAGGGCGTCTGCATAAATATGCTGTCTTTAGCATTTGCTATTGCCTGAAGTATACCTAAGTGTATATCCTTAAATTGACCGACAGGCCCACTCGTGACAAGTTGGATAAGATTATCCCCTTTATTTTCCAGCGGTGGAAAATAATCTTTAGAGGAAAGAAGCTCCCTGCGCGACGAATACCAGTCTATAAGAAAGGATATCTGTAATCCGACAACCGCTTTGCCCTCTATCTTAATATGACTATCCCGCCATACGCCATAACTAACTCCATCGACATACCTATCCGCAACATTCATCCCCCCAACAAAGCCTACTCTACCATCTATAACCACAATCTTACGATGGTTCCGGTAATTAACACGGCTTGTCAGCAGTTTGAAAGCAACCTTCAAGAACGATTGCACCTCAACTCCTTGAGTCTGCATTTCCTTAAAGAATTTGCGCTTTGCTTTCCATGAACCTACGTCATCATATAAAAGACGTACCTTCACACCTTCTGCTGCTTTTCTTATCAAAAGATCTTTTACTTTGTGTCCAATATTGTCGTCCATGAAAATGTAATATTGGATATGAATATGATTCTGAGCCTTTTCCATCTCTTCGAAAAGGGCCTCGAATTTCTCGTTTCCATCCGAATAGAATGTAACCTCATTTCCTTCATATAATGGATCTTCACCTACCCGATCGAGCAGGTTAATCAATGGCTTATGTTCTTTTGGAGGAACTATCTTTTCATGAGAGTCTTGATGCTCAATTGCATTGCGACTGAGTTCATTATGTATTTTTCGCGAAATAAGGCGTTGTTTGCGGCTATCTTCACCAAAGAAGTAATATATAATAAGCCCGACTAATGGCAAAAGCAATAACACCAACACCCACGAAATCGTCTTCAGTGGGTTCCTGTTTTCTGAGATGACTACAATCATCGTCCCTAATGCTGTAACAACATATAGGATTTGAAAAACAAGGATCAGATTACTTGTTGCTTCCATAAAAAATATTTCTACAAAATACCCCTTGGATAGAGTGCAAAATCAAATCTTCGTTATTGATCAGTTTGTTTCTTCCAGCAAGCGCAGAACATCCTCACGCAGGACGGTGCGCTCCCATGAGTAGGTAGTATCTGTATTTTCTAACGTTTCTACAATCGAGAGAGCTTTCAACAATAGTGCTTTATCTTTATTATCTGTTATCTCATACTCGTTTAACAATAACTTAGCATATTGCTCAAACAACTCTACACTATCAATTTTTTCAGCCAATTCCTCAGCCGTGTCTATTTTTGTAACCTCAAAATTATCAGCGAAAAATTTATAACAACCCTCTAAGATAATCCTTCTTTCCGGGAGGCTTAATCTTTCTGTATTATTATCCATTTCTTGCAATTTTGCAAAAAACTCTTCAATAATGCGCTGTAGATAATCTTTTTTTCGTTGTTGAATCATTGTTCTATTTTAGATCAGTTTGTTTACGGTCTATAAAATAACAAATAGCAGCCCCTAAAGTATAAGAAAAAATATCACCCCACGTAAAAGTAGAGCCTATAACTACTCTCATTACTTTATTATTTTGCATGCCTAAAACTTCAACTAATCGAAAATATTGTCCTATCTCGACAGCATAGGCAAATAACAAAACGCCAATTACCAAATATAACGATTTGATCCGAATAAAAGACTTTACAAAGTAATATATTAATATAACAACTAATATATCCCCTCCATAAGGGCGTATGATTTTATCATCGACGAACAAAGCGATAACAATCTCTATGGCAAATATGATCAAGAAAACAACAAATGATCTGAAATCAAATCTTATTTGCAATTTATTTTCTGTATTTCCCATCAGCCTCTTCTTCCATCATGCTTAAATAAGACTTATAACGGCTTTCGCTGATATAATGTTTTTCCACAGCATTGCGAACAGCGCAACCGGGTTCATTCATATGAATACAGTTGTTGAACCGACAATCTGTCGAAAATTTAAATATATCAGGGAAATAATGTGAAATCTGCTCCTTTTCCATATCAACTGTTCCAAAACCCTTGATACCGGGAGTATCTATTATAAAACCACCCTGCGGTAGCTCTATCATTTCAGAAAATGTAGTTGTGTGCATTCCTGTGTTGTGATAATCTGAAATTGCTCCGGTTTTCAAGTTCATATCAGGAACCAATGCATTTATAAGTGTCGACTTCCCGACCCCCGAATGCCCGGAGAACAGTGTTATCTTTCCTTTTATTGTTTCTTGTAAATCTTCCAATCCGATATTTTCGAGCACAGATATTTTAGCACTCTGATAACCTATATACTGATACATATCAATAAGGGCATCCAAATATTCTATTTCTTCTTCTGTATATATATCGATCTTGTTAAATATAAGATTTACAGGCACACGGTATGCCTCGGCCGAAGCCAAAAAGCGATCGATGAAAACCGTAGATGTTACCGGATGATTAATTGTTACAATCAAGAAACACAAATCGAGATTTGCTGCGATTATATGTGATTGTTTCGAAAGATTCGATGATCGGCGGACGATATAATTCTTTCTGTCTTCAATTTCAGAGATAAGACCGGTACCCTCATTATTAAGTATAATAGTCACTCTATCTCCGATTGATATAGGATTTGTACTTCGTATGCTTTTGAGGCGGAAGTTTCCTTTTATTTTGCATTCGATATCCTGTCCGTCATCAGTACGAACCAGATACCAACTACCTGTATTTTTTATTACTAAGCCATTCTTCATAAATCAATGAACCAATATCCAAATATGCCGATCGATTGCAAAAACACACAATCAACATACTTGAATATTGGAACATACAGGTGTTATACAGTTAATATTTCTTTTTCTTTTGCTGCGAATACTTCATCGATCTTCTTAATATATCTGT
Source organism: Dysgonomonas sp. ZJ709 (assembly GCF_011039195.1). Lineage (NCBI taxonomy): Bacteria > Pseudomonadati > Bacteroidota > Bacteroidia > Bacteroidales > Dysgonomonadaceae > Dysgonomonas > Dysgonomonas sp. ZJ709. The sequence continues at coordinate 272,253 of NZ_JAAKEM010000001.1, read as the reverse complement.
CATGAAGTTTTTGCATTTCGTTCTCGCCATCTTTCGCTACATCTTCAGGAAGGCCGTCTTTAACCGATTTCTTGATTGCATCGATAGCATCACGGCGGGCATTACGCACGCTGATCTTCGCATCTTCTGCTTCTTGCTTCGATTGCTTTACTAACAATTTACGACGTTCTTCTGTCAACGGAGGAATACTTAAGCGAATAACTTCACCGTTATTATCGGGAGTAATACCAATATCCGAGTCCATGATTGCTTTTTCAATATCGCGCATCATATTCTTCTCCCATGGTTGAACAATAATTGTTCTCGCATCGGGTGTGCTGATAGAAGCAACACCACTAAGAGGCGTTAGGCTTCCATAATAATCCAGTTTAATACCATCAAGAATTCTGGGATTTGCCTTTCCCGCACGAATATGCGCCAAAGATTCATCCAAAAATTCTATCGAAGAAGCCATTTTAGCTTCCGCTTTCTTTTCTATTTCTTTTATATCTACTGCCATAAAAATAGCTTTATAATGTTTATTTATATTTGATTTCTGATTTATTCCCTAGTTATAAGATCAGGCATGTACATAAGTACCGATATTCTCACCTCGCATTACTTTTTCAAGATTGCCTTCTGTGTCCATATCAAAAACAACAATAGGCAGATTATTTTCTTTGCACATCACCGTTGCTGTTAAATCCATCACTTTCAATCCTCTGTTCAATACCTCATCATAAGATATTTTATCAAACTTGGTAGCTGTCGGATCTTTTTCAGGATCGGCTGTATAGATTCCATCTACACGGGTGCCTTTTAGCATAACATCGGCTTCTATTTCGATTCCTCTAAGTGAAGAACCTGTATCCGTTGTAAAAAAAGGATTCCCTGTTCCGCACGACAAGATAGCAATTTCTCCATTCTCCATCGCTTCTATTGCCTTCCATTTACTATATATTTCACCGATGGGTTCCATACGGATAGCAGTGAGTACACGAGATTTCTGCCCTATGGCATTGAATGCCGAACTTAGACCAAGACTATTGATCACCGTTGCCAGCATACCCATCTGGTCACCTTTTACACGATCATAACCTTTCGAGGCACCGCTTAGCCCTCTGAATATATTACCTCCTCCGATTACTATGCTTATCTGGATTCCCATATCAGCAATCGCTTTTATCTGAGTAGCGTAAGTATTTAACCGATTAACATCAATACCATATTGCTGTTCGCCCATTAACGACTCGCCACTTAGTTTGAGAAGTATTCTTTTATATTTTATCATTCCTCTATTTTAAAGTCTGCACTTTATTAAATTAGTATGTGAGATTAATAAATAAAGTTTATTCGGGTAATAAAATTTACTCATTCTTATAACAATGCAAATCTAATATATTTTTAAGATAATACAAAGCCAGATCATCAAGAACTACAACTTGTTATTATATATAGGGAAACAGTTCTTACCATCGCAAGAAAAAATTAAGGAGTAAGGGAAATGGAAGATACAAGTCTATTTCGTATCTTGCGACTCCGAAATTCGAGATATCATGAAACATAAATACATTAAAAATCTTTATTCTTTATTATTACTAATACTGATTATTACCTCTTGCAAGGGCACATCACAAGAAAAAGAAACGATTGTTTTAGTCAAGACTAACTATGGCAATATCAAAATTAAACTCTACAATGAAACACCACTCCATCGTGACAATTTTATAAAATTGATTAACGAAGGCAGTTACAATGATGTTCTTTTTCATAGGATAATCAAAGATTTTATGATACAAGGCGGAACAATAAAAACCGATTCTACTTTAGCCGGCATACCTTCCGAGATAGATAGTGTGTACCCTCGTTATTTCCATAAACGAGGAGCTTTGGGTGCAGCCCGTTGGGGCGATGATAAGAATCCTGAGAAGTTATCTGACGCTTATCAGTTTTACATTGTAACAGGTGCACACTTCAACGAGTCCGAAATAAAAGACATCGAAGACAAACGTCTTGAAAAGCTTAAGAAAGATATTTTCGATCAGCTGCAAGTTCAGAATATAGATAAGATTAAACTCCTCTATGACAAAAAAGATCAGGACGGTCTATACACATTAGGAGAAGAATTATCTGCACAAGCCGAAAAGGATGCAAAAGCCACAGAATCGAAAATACTATTTAACGACCAGCAAAAAGAAATCTATAAAACAATAGGTGGTGCACCTCATCTAGATGGAATGTACACTGTATTTGGAGAGGTGATTGAAGGAATAGATGTCGTAGATAAAATACAAAGTATAAAAGTAAATGACAATGATCGCCCTATGCAGGATATTAAAATGCAAATCAGTATCGTCAGTCAATAAAGTACATATATCAATATGAAAAAAATATTATTATTTATCATCGTTTTAGCAACAGCAATGAATATGAAATCGCAAGAAAAAGAACCGATTGTATTGATCGAAACCAATTATGGAAATATAAAGATCAAACTTTTTAACGAAACACCTAAACATAGGGATAACTTTTTAAAGCTGATCGATGAAGGTTTCTTCAAAGACTTGTTATTTCATCGGGTTATAAAAGACTTTATGATACAAGGTGGCGATCCCGATTCTCGTCTAGCATCAGATACCGCATTTCTTGGGAATGGAGATCTGGGCTATATGGTAGATGCTGAATTCAGAACACCTGAAATATTTCACAAACGCGGTGTTTTGGCGGCGGCTCGTACAGGAGATGATGTAAATCCCGAAAAAGGCTCATCGGCCTCTCAATTCTATATCGTGATGGGAAAGACTTATACCGACAATGAACTTGAAGCTTTGGAGAGACAGCGTTTCGAAAAACTGAAACAAGAAATATTAAAAGGACTTCAAGCCGCAAATACGGATACCGTCAAAGAATTATATCGGCAAGGCGACCGAAATGCGTTGACAGAGTTCAGAACTAAACTTCAGGCTCAAGCCGAAGAAGAGGCTAACGCAAGAAAATCGGAAGCATTATTTACCGCCGAACAAAAAGAAGCATACAAAACTGTTGGAGGAGTACCACGATTGGATGGAGGCTACACTGTATATGGAGAAGTGATAGAAGGTCTAGATGTTGTAGACAAAATTCAGAATGTAGAAACAAATCAGAGCGACAGACCATTCAAAAATGTAACAATGAATATCATCCTACTGGAAAAATAAATTTCAATATATCTAAGCATGGAAAACAACACATCAGATGAAAATCTGAACAAATTAAACAAATTAAGTAACAAAAAAATCAATCGTAGAAAATTCCTCAAAATTGCAGCTGCTGCCGGAGTGGTAACAGGCATTGGAGCTTATCAGCTCAATAAATTTTCGAGCAACGCCAAAGGCAAGATTGTAATAGTAGGCGGAGGCGCTGCCGGCATTAGTATGGCTGCGTTATTGAACAGGTGGCTCGACGAACCGAATATTACCCTGATCGACCCCAGCGACAAGCAGTACTATCAACCGGGCTTTACACTTGTAGCTTCGGGGGTTTATAAAGCAGATGATGTATGGAAATCGCAGGAAGATTGTGTACCTAGCGACATCACATGGCTGAAAGACACAGTAAAAGCAATAGACCCTGTAAAGAATACAATCACAACAGCTGAAAATGGAAACGTAGATTATGATTTTCTGGTTTTAACACCGGGATTACAAATAAATTGGGAGAAAGTAGAAGGTATTACCCAAGCCACATTGGGTGAAGGAAATGCCCATTGCATATATGACTTTGTAGGTGCTCAAAAAACATGGGTTGCCATGCAGGAATTTTCAAAAACCGGAGGTAAAGGTATTTTCACGGATACTTATACAAAGCACAAATGTGGTGGAGCGCCAAAAAAGATATGCCTATTAACGGAAGATTATATACAGAAGCAAGGTACACGTGACAATGTTACTTTAAATTATTACACAGCCGATCCCGAACTTTATGATGTAGCCTATTATACACCTCGTCTGCTGGAAATATACAACGAGCGTGATGTCAATATCAATCTGAATGTTCGTGTAAAGGGGATTGATACTGCTACCAAACAAGTATATTTTGAAAAAAGAGAAACTGTCGGAGAGGAGCTTATCACGACTCCATCCACCGAAGGATATGATTTTCTACACTTCACACCACCGATGTCTGCTCCCGACTTCGTCCGCGATTCAGGATTAGGCTGGACAGAAGGCAAACTTGCTGCGGAGAGTTGGGTGATGGTAGATAAAGAAACACTAGTCCACAAAACATACCCGAATATTGTATCCTTAGGAGACTGCGCTGGAATACCTACAAGTAAAACATCTGCTGCAATCAGAAAACAAGTGCCTATTGCAGCTAAAAATCTCGTTTCGCTTATGGAAGGCAAAACACCCGAAGAGAAATATAACGGATATGCCGCATGTCCTATTATCACTGGATATGGAAATGTACTTCTATGTGAATTTGATTACAATAAAGACCCTGACACATCGTTCCCATTCACGCTATTAGACACTTCCAAAGAACAGTATGCTGCATGGTTGCTGAAAGTTTATGGGCTAAAACCCCTTTATTTTTACAGCATGCTGAAAGGGTATTGCTAATTGACACTTATTTGTTTTACTTAAATTATAATTTTACCACACGTATTATGAGCAGAATTTTCACTGAGGACGAAGAATTTAAAGGAGTCGATTTTACTACCAATCTTTTAGAAGAAGGAGATTACGACGGTTGTAGCTTCATTAATTGTAATTTATTAAATGCAAATCTATTGGAGATCGCTTTTACGAATTGCACATTCGATAATTGCGATCTGAGTATGGCAAAACTTGGCAATACAGCTTTTCGGGGCGTGACATTCAAAAATTGTAAACTCATGGGCTTACGGTTCGATCATTGCAATCAATTTTCTTTAGCACTCAAATTCGATAATTGCATACTAAATTTCTCTTCGTTCTTTAAGCTCAAATTAAAAGATATCGTTTTCAAGAATTGCAATATGAAGGATGTCGATTTTGTAGAAACGAATCTGACAGGTACGACCTTCTATAAATGTGATCTTGAGGGAGCTACCTTTGAGCGGACAAATCTTGAAAAAGCAGACTTCAGTACATCTCATAATTACTCGATTCATCCGGAAAGCAACAAAATTAAAAAAGCACGATTTTCGGCGGATGGAATCAAAGGATTACTTACCAGATATGATATTATCATAGAATAAGCAACATAAGGAACAGACTGCTATTGAAGAAAATAACAAAACGTCACTGTATTTCAGTTAAATTCTCTACTTTTGTGCTGATTTTAAACATATTTTAATTGTGATTTCAGTAGAAGGTCTTACAGTCGAATTTGGAGGTTTTACCCTCTTTGATGGTGTTTCGTTTGTTGTAAACAAAAAAGATAGAATTGCCCTCGTTGGAAAAAACGGAGCAGGAAAATCTACCATGCTCAAAATATTTGCGGGATTGCAGCAACCTACAAACGGCAATGTCTCATCACCTAAGGATATAACTATCGGTTATCTGCCTCAGCACATGACATTGAACGAAGGTAATACAGTTCTGGAAGAAGCCGCTTTGGCCTTCGACCATATCCATAAGCTGGAAACCGAACTCGAGTATGTAAATAAACAACTGGCTGAAAGAACGGACTACGAATCACAAATATATCACGATTTTATAGACCGTTCTGCTCATCTGAACGAGCAGTTTCTAATGTCGGGCGGAAACAATTTTCAGGCTGAAATAGAAAAAGCTTTGCTCGGACTCGGCTTCACCCGTTCAGACTTTAATCGTGCTACGTCCGAATTCAGTGGAGGATGGCGTATGCGAATCGAATTGGCAAAACTATTGCTCCAACGTCCGGATGTATTATTACTCGATGAGCCTACCAATCACTTAGACATAGAATCTATACAATGGCTCGAAACATTCCTCTCTACACGGGCGAATGCCGTTTTACTCGTTTCGCATGACCGTGCTTTTCTAGATGCTGTGACACAACGCACCATCGAAATATCACTAGGACGGATATACGATTATAGAGTACCTTACTCCAGATACGTTGAACTTCGTAAAGAATATCGCGAACAACAAATGCGTGCTTTCGAAAATCAGCAAAAACAAATACAAAAAACCGAAGAGTTTATAGAGCGATTCCGCTACAAAGCGACCAAATCGGTACAAGTACAATCACGGATAAAACATCTTGATAAGATAGACCGCATAGAAGTCGACGACGAAGATACAGCCATGCTTAGTCTGAAATTCCCTCCTGCACCCCGTTCGGGCTCATATCCCGTAATAGCGGAGGATGTAGAAAAAAGCTATGGAGATCATCTTATCTTTAAGAACGTTACATTGACTATCAATCGCGGAGATAAAGTAGCTTTTGTCGGTAAAAACGGTGAAGGTAAATCTACCCTTGTCAAATGTATAATGGGTGAGATCGATTTCGAAGGTAAATTGGAATTGGGGCACAACGTAAAAATAGGCTATTTCGCTCAAAATCAGGCTCAACTATTAGATGAGAACAAAACCGTATTCGAAACGATTGATTATGTAGCAACAGGTGATATTCGTACTAAAATACGTGATATACTCGGAGCATTTATGTTCGGAGGAGAAGCTTCCGATAAGAAAGTAAAAGTCCTTTCGGGAGGAGAACGCAGCCGTTTGGCTATGATTCGTTTATTGTTGGAGCCTGTCAATCTACTTATTCTCGATGAGCCTACTAATCACCTCGACATGAGATCGAAGGATGTACTAAAAGAGGCATTGAAAGAATTTGACGGAACAGTAATTCTTGTATCCCATGATAGAGATTTTCTTAATGGCTTAGTAGATAAAGTGTACGAGTTTGGCAACCAGCAAGTGAAAGAACATTTGTATGGTATATATGAGTTTCTTGAAAAGAAGAAAATGGATTCTTTACAGGAATTAGAGACTCAGGTGAGCCGGAATGAGAGTAAAAGCGTTGAAACAGAAGAATCTGAGAAAACAGAACCGACAAATAAACTGTCCTACGAGGAGCGCAAAGAATTAAGCCGCCAAATAAAACGAGTTGAGAAACAAATAAAAGAGATGGAACACTCCATCGAAAAGAAAGAGAAAGAGATCGCCGACCTTGAAGTCAGACTGGCTACTCCTGAAGATTCAGCTAATACGTCCCTTTTTGAAAAACATGGACTGTTAAACAAAGAGCTTCAGCAGGATATGCTTAAATGGGAAGAATTGACTATGGAGTTAGAAAGTATCACTAACACTTAAATCCTGCGACTATGAGAATAAAATTTGCGACGTTGCTACTATTTTTCTCTGTGTACGTAATGGGACAAGAGATTCAGGAGAATATTCAGGAAAGTCAGACTTATATCGATCGAATGGCATATTTCAAACAACATCCCTTAACAGAGGGGCAAATTATATTTCTTGGCAATAGTCTTACTCAAGCCGGAAAATGGGATGAGTATTTCCCTAATCAACAACCTGTAAACAGAGGAATAGCAGGTGATAATACAGAAGGTATGTTAGCCAGAATAGACGAAATTATTGCGGCTAAACCAAAGAAGCTTTTTATAATGGCCGGTATTAATGACATATCGCTGAGCAGATCGAATAAAAAGATTATAAACAACATCAGTACAATGATTGTAATGATAAAGGAAGGTAGCCCCGACACTCAAATCTATCTTCAAAGCGTACTGCCTATCAATAATGAGGTTGGAATTTATTCGCGACTAAAAAAGAAAGAGAAGACAATAGAAAAACTAAATAAAGAACTCCATAAATTAAGTAAAAAAGAAAATCTGGTTTTCATTAACATCTACCCTTCATTCTTAATTAAAAAGAGACAATTAGATGCTCGATACACAACCGATGGCCTGCATCTGAATGAGGAAGGATATACTGTTTGGGTCAATCAGATCCAATATTTTGTAGAAGAAAATTAAAATAAAAGAACGATGAAAAAGATTTATTATTTCTTACCTATCGCTGCAATTGCGTTCACATCGTCAATGTGTAGTGATAAATCTAAAAATCAAGAGGTTGCCGAAAGTGCAAATTTCGACATGAGTAATCTGGACACAACAGTTGCTCCGGGTAACGATTTTTATATGTTTGCCACAGGCGGATGGTCTAAAGCAAATCCTATGCCTGCCGAATATTCTCGTTATGGCTCTTTCGATAAACTTGCAGAGCGAAATCAAGAACAAGTAAGGGGACTGATTGAGGAGTTGGGAAAGACTACACATGAACAAGGCTCTATTGGTCAAAAAATCGGTGATCTTTATGCTATGGGTATGGATAGCGTAAAACTGAATGCCGATGGTGCTAGTCCTATCAAAAGCCAATTGGAAGAAATAAATAAAGCAGCCAATACTACCGACATTATCAAATTAGTCGGAAAAATCAGACAATATGCAGAAACTCCATTCTTCGGAATGTATGTTGGTGCTGACGATAAGAATAGTTCCATGAATATTGTTCACTTATATCAAAGCGGACTAGGTCTGGGCGACCGCGAATACTACATTGAACAAGATTCTACATCTGTAGCACTTCGCAGCGGATACCACAATCTGATTAAGGTTCAATTTATGAATGCCGGTTGTGCAGAAGCCGATGCACTAAAAGCAGCCGATGCTGTTCTTAAAATTGAAACAGCTTTGGCAAAGGCGCACTTCAAGAAAGAAGACACCAGAAAACCTGAACTGAACTATCATAAAATGAAAGTAGAAGAACTGGATGCCAAAGTTGCTAAATTCGACTGGGCAACATTCTTCAATGCAGCAAATGCAAAAGGATTTGAAGATCTCAATGTGTCTCAGATTACCCCGGTAGCTTCTGCCGTTAAACTGATACAAACAAGCCCTATCGATGAGACAAAAGCATATCTTTCGTGGTGTGTGATCAATGCATCAGCAAACTATTTAAGTGATAATTTCGTAGATGCAAACTTTGAGTTCTTCGGAAAACAAATGAGTGGCCGTCAGGCGCAACAACCTCGCTGGAAACGTACTGTAAGAACCGTAGACGGATCGCTGAGTGAAGCTGTAGGACAAATGTATGTTGCAAAATACTTTCCGGCTGAAGCGAAAGAAAGAATGCTAAAACTAGTAGACAATCTTCAGGTTACTCTTGGAGAACGTATACAGAGCCTAGCCTGGATGAGTGATGTAACAAAGGAAAAAGCGAAAGAAAAGCTAAATGCATTTACTGTAAAAATCGGCTATCCTGACAAATGGAAAGATTATTCAACGCTTGAGATCAAGAAAGACAGCTATTGGGAAAATATTGTTCGTGCAAGCGAGTTCAGCTACAACGAACTGATTAACAAAATCAATAAACCGGTAGATAAATCAGAATGGCATATGCCTCCTCAAATGGTGAACGCATATTATAACCCTACTACAAATGAAATATGCTTTCCTGCTGGTATTCTTCAACCTCCGTTCTTCTATCTGGACGCTGATGATGCTGTTAATTACGGAGCTATCGGCGTAGTTATCGGTCACGAAATGTCGCATGGATTTGACGACCAAGGTGCTAAATACGATAAGAATGGTAATTTGCTAGATTGGTGGACAGCCGATGACTCAAAAGAATTTAAAAGTAGAGCAGAAGTGCTTGTCAATCATTTTAACCAAATAGAAGTTTTACCGGGTGTATTTGCTAATGGCGAGTTTACATTAGGAGAAAATATCGGAGACTTTGGTGGAATCCAAATATCATACAATGCTTTTTCTAAAACAGAACAAGCTCAAAAAGGAGAGGAAATAGACGGCTTTACACCTCAACAAAGATTCTTCCTTTCTTATGCAGGTGTTTGGGCTGGTAATATCCGCGATGAAGAAGCGCTTAGACTTACCAAAATGGATCCGCACTCGCTAGGAAAATGGCGTGTAAACGGAACATTGCCTCATATTAATGCTTGGTATGATGCATTCAATATAACAGACAAAGATGCATTGTATATTCCAAAAGAAAAACGTGCTGACATCTGGTAATCGGATGAATATGTAATATAAAAAAAGGGTCGCAAATGCGACCCTTTTTGTTTCATCTCTTACCCCATTTTTCAAAACTTATACCCTACTGAAAAACTTAAATTGCGAGTCTTCCATTTGTCATTATTCATAGTTCCTGTTGGACTTCCATATTGGTCATAAGTAACGACATACGATGTCGGACCTTTTTGTAGATTGCGAAGACCAAATTCATAATTCACATTAAGTACAATTTTCTTATATTGCAATCCAATCCCTCCAAGCAAACCAAAGTCCCAACGATCAAGACCTGTTTTGTCATAACCTGTCGATTTATATTCATTATGAGATGTATATAAATAACCATCAGTTTCAACTGGTGTAGTCAACGAAATTTTATTTCGTGATGTAATACCATAAGCAGCATAACCACCGGCATTCAGATTTAATGATAGAGATTTTGCCAGTGGAATCTTGTAACCGATAGTCAAAGGTACCTGAAGGTACATCAGATTGAAATTACTTTCTTTATCACCAATCACAATATTACTTGATTCTGATATTTCAGTAGCAAAATAACGCTCGCTAAACTTAGCTCCTTTAGTCGTAAATTCGAGTCCCGATGATAAGAAAAAGCCTTTTGACAATTCATAATCGACAGTTCCTCCGATGTTAAATCCGACTCTGGGATCAGCAATAGATAAACTCGAGTTGGATAGATTGACTCCGGTTTTCACTCCAAAAGTAAATCGTGAATCTTCCTGAGCATTCACAGACAGTATACAGCCAAAACCGATACTCATAATAACTACTAACAAGATTTTTTTCATAAGATGTGTTGTTTTAATTGGTTAAGGCTTTAACGCTATCTAGGATGCTTATATTGTCAAGAAAAAAGTATTAAATCCCCAAATGATGTTAACATTTTAAAATATAAACAAAATGGCTTAAACAAAAGAGAGATTGTACAAAAAGTACAACCTCTCCCCTATATTATTTTCTATACTTTTAAAGTAAAGTACTAGCCAGCTCGGACAATCGGCTTCGCTCTCCTTTCAGCAGATTGACGTGGGCAAATAAATCCTGCCCTGTCATTTTATCTATTACGTAAGCCAAACCATTCGACTGAGCATCAAGATAAGGCGAATCAATTTGTTGAAGGTCTCCTGCAAATATCATCTTTGTTCCCTCTCCTGCCCGTGTTATGATCGTCTTTATCTCGTGTGGAGTCAGATTCTGTGCCTCATCTATAATACAGACCATTTCCGAAAGGCTTCGTCCTCGTATATATGCCAAGGCCTCTATCTCTAGTTTTTTATTCTTTTGCATTTCTTCTATACTACGTGCCTCTGCACTTCCGTATGATAAGCTATTTCTTATGACCAACAAGTTATCAAACAACGGTTGCATATAAGGTGCTATCTTTTGCTTCTCGTCTCCGGGCAGAAAACCCAATTCCTTATTCCCCAATGCTACGATAGGGCGTGCCAGCAATATTTGTTCGTAATTCTCATGCTGTTTCAATGCCGCAGCCAAAGCAAGCAGGGTTTTTCCCGTACCGGCTTTCCCCGTAAGTGCCACCAACTTTACATTCGGGTCTAACAGAACCTCTAGAGCAAAAGCCTGTTCGGCATTACGTGGCTGAATACCATAAGCAACCTGCTTCTCTATCTTCTTTATTTTATTGGTAAATGGATTGAAACGAGCTAAGGCGCTCTTTTTGCCATTCTTCATAATAAAACATTCATTGGGATTCACAGGGCTATCCAGATCAAACTCCGAGATATCAATACCTTCTGCCTGCGTATAAAGTCTATCGATAACAGACGAATCCATATCTTTAAATGTTTTATGCTCTTTTTCGAACAGAAATACATCAGGAACCTTATCGTTAATGTAATCTTCGGTAAGCAATCCTATTGCACGTGCCTTCATTCGCAGATTAATATCCTTTGTTACAAGAATAGTCTTCGTTTTCGGGTCTCGTTCTGAAATATCCATCAGAGTTGCCAATATCCGGTGATCGGGTATCATTTCAGGGAATATGGCTGAAACTTTCGGCTGAGATTTCATTCCTGTCTCCACATAAAGTTTACCCATACCATTGCCCATTGCAGCACCTTTCGAAAAAAGGTCGTCGTCTGTTATAGCATCCAATTGACGAAGAAATTCGCGAGCATTATAATTTATCTGTTCGTTCCCCTTTTTAAATTTATCTAACTCTTCGAGTACAATGATAGGAATGTATATATCATTTTCCTCGAAATTATCCAAGCATCTGAAATCGTGAAGAATAACATTTGTATCTAAAACGAAGTTTTTCTTTTTACTTCTCCCCATAATATAATTTCATTAAGTTGTATTAATTATAACTCTCGCAATTTATCATATAACAATAAATACGGGCATTTTGATCTTGAAATGCAAACAAAAAATGATATTTAATCCAACTGTCAGAATATCAATGATTCCCTTATTTTAATTTTTTTCTATCCCACATCTAAGAGTTTTTTAGTATATTCGGGAATCTTTTTAAAGCAGGTTTCTTAAGATATTATCAACTAAGTTAGTTGTCACTTTAAAAAGAAATAATAATTTATTTACAGTACTTATTTACTCTATTTTACATGGATAATTCATATTTGAAAACAGATAACTTCTTTCTTCTTGCAGGGCCCTGTGTTATAGAAGGAGAAGAAATGGCATTACGTATTGCCGAAAAAATTATTTCAATCACATCAAAGCTAAATATTCCTTATGTTTTTAAAGGATCATATAAAAAAGCTAATCGTTCGCGCGTAGACTCATTTACCGGGATCGGTGATGAAAAAGCTTTGAAAATACTCCGCAAAGTAAACGAAACATTTGGCATACCTACGGTAACAGACATTCACGAAACACACGAAGCAGCTATGGCTGCCGAATATGTGGATGTGCTGCAAATCCCTGCATTCCTTTGTCGCCAGACTGATCTATTGATTGCTGCGGCAAAAACAGGTAAGATTGTAAACATAAAGAAAGGGCAGTTCCTTGCACCGGGTGGAATGAAATTTGCAGCTCAAAAAGTTGTGGATTCAGGTAATAACAATGTAGTCATAACAGATAGAGGTACGACCTTCGGATATTCGGATTTAGTTGTAGATTTCAGAGGAATACCCGAAATGAAAGAATTCGGATTTCCGGTAGTGTTGGATGCGACCCACTGTTTGCAAAAACCAAATCAATCGTCGGGTGTGACAGGTGGACAACCACAGTTGATAGAAACAATGTGTAAAGCCGGTATTGCAACGGGTATAGACGGCCTGTTTATAGAAACACATTTCGATACTGCTCATGCCCTATCTGATGGAGCAAATATGCTTCCTCTCGACCAATTAGAAGGTCTATTAATTAAACTATCAAGAATAAAAGCTGCATTATAAGATGAAAGTAGAAGTTTGTTTTTCGCCTGCACTCTATCCTTATTATGCTGAGAATAACGATAAGATAGTAATTGTAGTCGATATCTTTAGAGCCTCGACCACAATGTGTGCTGCATTCCAGAATGGAGTAAAAAGTATTATCCCTGTAGCCTCTATCGAAGAAGCACAAGCTTACAAAGCTAAAGGTTATCTGGTAGGAGCTGAACGGAATGTGAAGCGTTGCGGCTTTGCCGACTTTGGTAATTCTCCATTCGACTATACAGCGGAAAAGGTAAAAGATAAAGATGTTGTATTTACAACCACGAATGGCACGCAAGCTATAAATATAGCTGCTGATTGTTATTCGTTGGCAGTTGGTGCTTTTTCTAATATCAATGCAATTGTCGATTTTTGTATCGAAAAGCAGAAGGATGTGATAGTACTCTGTGCTGGATGGAATAACCGATTCAACTTGGAAGATAGTTTATATGGCGGTGCTTTAGCCGAACTCCTGATAAAGAAAGGAAGCTATCTGTCTGCATCAGATGCGACGCAAGTCGCTCTGTCTATGTGGAAAGAGGCTAAACCTGATATTCGTGCATACATAAATAAATCAGAACATATAAAGAGATTGGAGGCGAATAATCTACAAGACTCTGTTGATTACTGCCTTACTTTAGATACAGTGAATTTAGTACCCATTTACAATAAGGAAACTAAGAAACTTACACTTATCTGATACCATGGCTGAACATAACGAACTCGGTAAAAAAGGCGAAGATGCCGCCGTATATTATCTTCAGCAGAACGGTTATAAGATAATTAAGCGCAATTGGGCTTATGATAAGTATGAGATAGATATTATAGCTCAAAATGATGAGTTTATCGTTTTTGTAGAAGTGAAAACCCGAAGTTCGAATCAATGGGGTAATCCCGAAGATGCCGTTTCGAAAGGGAAAATAAAACGTATTGTAGAAGCAGCTGATTTTTATCTGAATGAATTTGACATCGATCTGCCTGCCCGATTCGATGTAATAGCAATTACTCCGACAGGGAAATCTTTTGAAATAGATCATATTGACGATGCTTTTTTATCACCTGTTAATTGATAAGATATGAATATTGAACAACTTAGAGAATATTGCCTCTCGATTAAAGGAGCTTCCGAATGTCTCCCTTTTGATGATACCACACTTGTTTTCAAGGTTATGGAGAAAATGTTTGCATGTTTGCCTCTCGAACCTAGGAATAATGATTTTAATATTATCTTGAAATGCGATCCGGAAAGGGCTGTAGATTTAAGGGAACATCACAGTGGAATCACCCCCGCTTTTCATTTCAATAAAAAATACTGGATATCTATTTTTTTAGATAGCGGTGTGCCTGATGAATTGACAAAAGAACTCATTCATCATTCTGTAGATGAAGTTATCAAAAAACTGCCTAAAAAGAAACAAGAAGAATACCATAACAGTTAATCCGATAATTTATGCCTCCTGTTATTCATTTAGAAGAGACTTTTTCGACTAATACTTATCTTAAAGATTTGTTATTGAAACAAAATGTAGAAGAGGGAACTATTATACACAGCGATTACCAGTCAGCCGGAAAAGGGCAGCGTGGTAATAACTGGGAATCTGAACATGGAAAAAATCTGCTTTTCAGTATTGTACTTTATCCGACAATGATAAATGCAAACGAGCAGTTTATCATATCGCAATTCATATCATTAGCTCTCAAAGATACATTAAGTAAATATGCTGATAATATTACGATTAAATGGCCGAATGATATCTATTGGAAAGAGAAGAAAATTTGCGGTATTCTGATAGGAAACGCCTTATTAGAAAACAAAATCAACCAGTCTGTTATCGGTATCGGCATAAATATAAATCAAGAGCGATTTATTACCGAAGTGCCAAATCCTGTATCCCTAAAAAAGATAACAGGCAACAGCTATGATTTAAAAGAAATACTGACAGAGTTAGCAAACCAGATTCAACTTCATTACAGGGATGTAAAAGAAGGCAATTTCAATCCGATAGTTCAACAATACAAGGACTCTCTCTTCCGAAGCAAAGGTTACCACTTATATCACGACGGCGTAATGGATTTCCTTGCGAAGATAAAAGACATAGAACCCTCCGGTATTCTTGTATTGGAAACGATGGAAGGCGTGGAACGTAAGTTCGCCTTCAAAGAAGTAAAATATATTATATAAACTGATTATAACTAAACATGAAACACATTTACTCCTATTGTTTTGCTATTATCATTTCAATGATAATTACTCAGTCAATTCAAGCACAAAAAAACGGATACAAAAATCCGAAATTAAGTGTCGAGGAACGTACACAAGACCTTCTCCGCCAAATGACATTGGAAGAGAAAGTCGGACAATTATTATGCCCTCTTGGTTGGGAAATGTATGAGAAACAAGGTAATAAAGTATCTCAATCGAAGAAATTTGAAAATATAGTAAAGGAGAGGCATATCGGTATGCTTTGGGCTACCCTTCGTGCCGATCCATGGACACAAAAAACGTTAGAGACAGGATTAAATCCTGCCTTATCGGCAGAAGCATGTAATGCGCTTCAGCGTTATATGATAGAAAACACACGCTTAGGTATCCCTATTTTCTTAGCAGAAGAATGTCCGCACGGACACATGGCGATAGGTACGACTGTATTTCCGACAGCCATAGGACAAGCAGCAACATGGAATCCTAAACTTATCGAACAAATGAGCGCAACCATATCGAAAGAAGCCCGCATGCAAGGAGCGCACATCGGTTATGGCCCTGTATTGGACTTAGCAAGAGAACCTCGTTGGTCGAGAACAGAGGAAGCTTATGGCGAGGACCCTATTTTGATTGCCAGCATGGGAGAGGCCTTTGTGAAAGGTTTGGGTAGTGGCGATCTGACAAAAGAGTTTAGCCTGATTTCGACCCTTAAGCATTTCGTTGCTTATGGTGTACCCGAAGGTGGACATAATGGCAGTAGCAATAGTGTGGGAATGAGAGATCTGAAAGAGAATTTCCTTCCCCCTTTCGAGAAAGCTGTTCGTACAGGAGCATTGTCCGTTATGACTGCTTACAATTCGGTAGATGGTATTCCTTGTTCGTCGAACGAATATTTATTAAATGATATTCTTCGCGACGAGTGGGGCTTTAGAGGTTTTGTAGTTTCCGATCTGGGAAGTATAGAAGGTCTTAAAGGTAGCCATCATGTTGCAGAATCAGTAGCTGATGCAGCTAAACAAACAGTTGTTGCGGGATTGGATTGCGACCTAGGAGGCAATGCTTATGTGAATCTGATAGATGCCGTAAAAAAAGGTGAGGTAAAGCAATCGGTGATTGACACTGCCGTATGCAGATTATTACGTTTGAAATTCAAAATGGGATTATTCGAAAATCCGTATGTAAGTGAAAAAACAGCAAAGGCAAATGTAAGAACAAAAGAAAATATTTCTTTGGCAAGGCAAGTTGCCCGCGAAGCTATTGTTCTACTGGAAAACAAGAATAATACTCTTCCTTTAAACAAGAACATAAAAAAAGTAGCTGTAATAGGGCCTAATGCCGATAACATTTACAATCAATTGGGAGATTATACAGCACCACAAGAAAGAAGTAATATCGTTACTGTTCTCGATGGTTTAAAGGCAAAACTTACATCTTCGCAAATAGAATATGTGAAAGGGTGTGCCATCAGAGACACTACCGATATAAATATAGATGTGGCTGTAACTGCTGCAAAAAAAGCCGATGTGGCAATAGTAGTAGTAGGCGGATCGAGTGCACGCGATTTCAAGACTAAGTATATCGATACCGGTGCAGCAGTAGCTGATAAGAATAGTGTGAGCGATATGGAAAGCGGCGAAGGCTATGATAGAGCGACTCTCGACCTCATGGGAAAACAACTGGAATTACTGAAAGCCGTTAAAGCAACAGGTACTCCTGTGGTTGTAGTTTATATACAAGGTCGTCCATTGAATATGAACTGGGCTAGCGAAAATGCCGATGCTTTACTAAGTGCTTGGTATCCGGGGCAAGATGGAGGAAACGCCATTGCTGATGTATTGGTTGGCGACTACAATCCGGCAGGTCGTCTACCTATCTCGGTTCCTCGTTCGGTGGGGCAATTACCTGTGTATTATAATATGCGCAATCCGGCAGGTCACGATTATGTGGAAATGTCGGCAAAACCGCTTTATTCATTCGGATATGGATTGAGTTATTCCACATTCGACTACAGTAGTTTAACGATTGAGAAAAATGGAAGTCTTGATTATCTAGTAAGCTTTACTGTGAAGAATACAGGTAAATACGATGGTGACGAGGTTGCTCAGTTATATCTACGTGACAAAGTGGCATCGACCGTACGCCCTGTGAAGCAACTAAGAAGTTTCGATCGTATGCACCTTAAAGCCGGAGAATCGAGAATAGTTACATTTAGACTAACTTCTAAAGATTTCGAACTGATTGGTAAAGATTTGAAACCGGTAGTAGAAAGCGGTATATTCAATATTATGATAGGCCCTGCATCCAATAATACTAAACTTCAAAACGATTTGGACGTGATCCTGTGACGGGAACAAAATAGATTTTACAATTTATCATTTATATAAAATAAGGTTATCTCATCAGGTAACCTTATTTTTTGTAAAAAAGCATCTTCTAAATGCTAGAATATACAATATTATGTATATTTTTGCATCATAATTGTATATTTATACATACATGACAAAACAATACAGACATAAAATAATAACGGAAGTAATTCGTAATAACGACATTATCAGCCAAGATATGCTTCTCAATATATTAACAGAGAAAGGATTTGAGTTAACTCAAGCCACACTTTCTCGCGATATTAAGGAACTTAAAATAATAAAAGTACCTACCCCGAAAGGAAGCTATGCCTATCGTTTTTCGGAAAGTATACCTTCGCTACAAGAAGAGATTGAAGTATCTTTCTCCTCCTTCAAATTTGTTAGTATCGAATTTTCGGGCTCTTTGGCAGTTGTAAAAACACGTCCCGGATATGCAATGGCAATTGCTGGCGAGATAGATAGAAAAGCCTCTGAATGCATAATAGGAACAATCGCGGGCGACGATACTATATTACTCGTACCACGTGAAGGCATCGAACGAGAAGAAGTAATTAAATCCTTATCACAATTTATACCTATCAAATAGGTAGCACAGTGTTTATAAACTTATAAAACAATTTATTTTTCAGAAACAAGAAATGGATACACCGGATATAAAAGTAATAATTGCTAATGAAAGCCATGTTGGGTATGTGCAAACCATACTCGACACAATAGAGGCTGCAGCAAAAGTGCGTGGAACAGGGATTGCTAAGCGTTCGCCGGAATATGTCGAATTGAAGATAAAAGAAGGTAAAGCGATAATAGCTTTAGCCGGAGACGAATTTGCAGGATTCTGTTACATCGAATCCTGGGGAAACAAACAATATGTTGCTAACTCGGGACTTATTGTTGTTGATAAATTCAGACAACACGGATTAGCTAAACGAATTAAGCGTCATGCTTTTTCGCTCGCTCGTGCTATGTATCCTCAGGCAAAAGTTTTCGGATTGACATCGGGAGCTGCCGTTATGAAAATAAATACAGAACTGGGCTATGTACCTGTCAGTTTCGCTCAGTTGACAGATGACGAGTCATTCTGGAGAGGATGTCAGGGTTGCATAAACTACGATGTGCTTACAAGAACAGAACGCAAATATTGCATTTGCACAGCTATGCTTTTCGACCCTGAAAAACAAAAAGATAAAAAAGAAATAAAAGATATAATCAAAGATTTAAAGAAGCAATTGAAATGAAAAAGAAAGTCGTTTTAGCATTTAGTGGAGGATTAGACACATCATTCTGTGCAAAATACTTATCAGAAGATTTAGGTTACGAAGTATATACTGCAATTGCCAACACTGGCGGATTCACACCCGAAGAGTTGAAAGTGGTAGAAGAAAAAGCGTATAGACTAGGTGCTGCCAAACATGTTGCATTAGATATTACACAAGAATATTATGAGAAAAGTATCAGATATATGATATTCGGTAATGTACTTCGTAATGGCACATATCCTATCTCGGTAAGTTCGGAACGTATTTTTCAAGCAATTGCGATTATCAATTATGCAAAAGAAATAGGCGCTGATGCTGTGGCACATGGCAGTACAGGTGCAGGTAACGATCAGGTTCGTTTCGATCTGACTTTCGACGTGCTTGCTCCGGGTATCGAAATAATCACACCTACTCGTGATATGATATTGACTCGTGAATATGAGATCAACTATCTGAAAGAACACGGCTACGAAGCCGATTTCACTAAAATGGAATATTCTATCAACAAAGGTCTTTGGGGAACAAGTATCGGTGGAAAAGAAACGTTGAAGTCTAACCAAACTCTTCCTGAAAGTGCTTACCCTTCTCAGTTGAAAAAGAATGGTTCGGAGTTCCTTACCATCGACTTCGAAAAAGGTGAGATAGATGCTGTAAATGGAGAAAAATATACAGACAAAGTAAAAGCCATTCAAAAGATCGAAGAGATCACGTCCGCTTATGCTATCGGTCGTGATATGCATATCGGCGATACGATCATCGGTATCAAAGGACGTGTTGGCTTCGAAGCTGCTGCTCCTATGGTGATTATCAATGCACACAAAATGCTTGAAAAACATACATTGAGCAAATGGCAACAATATTGGAAAGACCAAACAGCAAACTGGTATGGTATGTTCCTACACGAAGCTCAATATCTTGAGCCTGTGATGCGTGATATTGAAGCGATGATGGAAAGCTCTCAGGATAATGTTACAGGTCGTGTAATTATCGAATTGAAACCTTATCACTATACATTAGTTGGTGTGGAAAGCGATTTCGATTTGATGAAAGCTGATTTTGGCGAATATGGTGAAGTGAATAAGGCATGGACTGCTGACGACGCTAAAGGATTCACTAAAATATACGGCGTACCTACTAAGATTTTTCATAGTGTGCAGAAGAAAAACGGAAAGTAATTGATATTTTATAGACAGCAGAGATAAAAATATAGCTTTATGGAAAATCTGAAAAGGTTTACTCTATAAAAAGAAACACGATAATAAAATACAATGATAAAAGCAGGAATAATAGGCGGTGCGGGATATACGGCAGGCGAACTGATCCGTATATTACTCAATCATCCGCAAGTAGAACTAGTATTTGTGAACAGCACCAGCAATGCAGGAAATAAATTAACGGATGTACATGGCGGATTGTTAGGTGAAACCGATTTGACATTCACAGACCAATTGCCTTACGATAAAATAAATGTCTTATTTTCTTGTTCGGCACATGGCGACACAAAGAAATTTTTAGAGGCGAATGATATACCTCAAGATTTAAAAATTATCGATTTATCGACAGACTATCGCCATAAAGCAGAAGGTAATGATTTTGTTTATGGTCTTCCCGAACTAAATAAAGATGAAATAAAAAAAGCATCCCGCATTGCTAATCCGGGATGCTTTGCTACAGCTATTCAATTAGGTTTATTGCCCTTAGCAAAAGCAAAATTGCTTAATACCGAAATACATGTAAATGCTATAACAGGATCGACCGGGGCTGGAGTAAAACCTTCAGCAACATCCCATTTTAGCTGGAGAGAGAATAATATATCGGTCTACAAGGCTTTTGGGCATCAGCATCTGACTGAGATAAAAGATTCTTTGACTCAGTTACAAAATAGTTTTAGAGAAGATATTAGCTTTATACCTGTACGCGGCAATTTTACCCGTGGCATATTTGTTACTACCTATCTCAAGTTCGATGGAACATTGGAAGAAGCTGAAAAATTGTATCTGGATTTTTATAAAGATAGCCCTTTTGTGATTATTTCAGACAAAAATATAGATTTGAAGCAAGTAGTAAACACCAATAAGTGTGTATTGCATTTGGAAAAACATGGCAATAAACTACTGATCCTGTCATGTATCGATAACTTAATAAAAGGCGCTTCGGGACAAGCTGTACACAATATGAATCTAATTTTCGGATTGGACGAAACAGTAGGTCTAAAGTTGAAATCGGCAGCATTTTAGTACAACTCTTTAAATGAGCAATATAAAACCAACCAAACCCCCTAAAAATAGAATTATTGAAGAATTCGATAAACTAATCGTTTTGGATATTCTTCAAGAAGAAAAAGATAATAAAATTTATGAGTTCTATAATCGAAACTTCGATTTCTTTGAAAGGGTAGATAGCATTACCAGTAACTCCATGATAGCTAGCTTTATTAATATAAAAATTATATACATAAGGATTCTAGACGATAAAGAAATGTATAAAGATGCTTCTTATATTTGTAAACAATTACCCGGTTTATTGGCTAAACTGGATAAAGAATATTATAAATATCAAGAAATTAAAATACGAGTATTGCGTTGGGAAGGTGTAATATTAGGAAGGCTAAAACAATATAAGAAATCAAACGAGAAATTTAAATTACTTTTCAATATTGGAGAAGAAAAAAACTTTTATAAAAGATGGTTAACAAGTAATTATTACTGCATATATTACAAATATGTATTGGCTTTCTTAATATGCACTATCATTCTAACGATATTAAGATATATTCCTATTTATTTGGATTGTAATTTACCTGTTTTTCCTCTAAAGTTATCAAGTGCTATATCAATAATCTCTTTAATATTAATGATAGTATATTTCTCTCTGGAGAATATTATTACTTATTTTATAAATAAAAAATACAAAATCACATAAATGAAATTCAAAATTGATAATCAAACATTTAAAGATCTGGACATTTTCGACACTGCTCAGAATGGACAATCTGTGTTTGCTCTTTTCAATTTCACTCAATGCTTAGGAGGGAAAGAGAGACTTAGAAGCTTCTTGTCTTCTCCGGTTACTGACCTTACTGAACTCACAGAGAGGAAAGCCGCAATTGCATATTTTCAGAAATACCTCCCAATAGGATTAGAGGTTGATAAAAACAGTCTGGATTTCACAGAGTTTTATTTAAAAAATGGTTCATACCCCACACGAATTGTTTCTAAAGCTATTGCTATAGAAAGGAAGATAATGGATAAGATAAGTCCCAACAGCGAATATTATCTTATAGAAAAAGGGGTAAGTTCAACCGTTAATTTATTAAAATCCATCCATCAGTTTTCACTAGAACTATCAGCTAAATTTCAACGGTCAGAAAGTTACCCGACCCTTTTACAGAAAAACAATGAGAAGGTTCTGGAGATTTTTTCACAACCCGAATATGAGGAAATCATCAACTTAAAAAAAATAAAAGCTTATGATACATCAAGGTTAGACTATCTTTTTCGTTATAAAGACAGACATCACATACGTTTTTTCCTAAGCCTTATTTATGAATATGACGCTTTTCGATCAGTAGCTAAAGCAGCAGGCGAATATAAGTTATCATATCCCGAAATATTACCCGAAACAGAGAATCGCCTTAATATAGAAGGATTGTTCCACCCTTTTGTCGAAAATGCGATACCTAACGATATTCATTTCGACGGATCGTCGAACCTTCTATTCGTGTCGGGTCCTAATATGGCAGGTAAATCAACCTTCCTCAAAGCACTGGGTATTTGCGTGTATCTGGCACATGTAGGATTTCCTGTACCGGCAAGTCGAATGACTCTAAGCGTCTTATCGGGATTATGTACGACAATAAACATTGCCGATAATTTAAAATCGGGCTACAGCCACTTCTATGCAGAAGTAATGCGGATAAAAGATGTGACAGCAGAATTATCGTCTAATAAAAATATGCTTGTTATCTTTGATGAACTATTCAGAGGAACAAATGTAAAGGATGCTTACGATGGAACTTTAGCTATTGTATCAGCATTTTCCCGCATAAAAAGCTCTTTCTTTGTAGTATCGACCCATATTGTTGAAGTAGCAAAAGAACTCGACGACAATACTAAAATAAAGTTCTGTTATTTTGAAGTAGATCAACCAGATGGTGTACCAACCTATACTTATAAGCTAAAAGAAGGTGTATCTGATGTGAGACTTGGAATGTATATCATAAATAAAGAGAGGCTGATTGAGCAGATAAACAGTATAACAGACGATAAATGAAAATAGAATATTCAAATAAGATTCCCGAGATAAATTCTTTTTTCGCGTTATATGAATCCACAGGGTGGAATAATTCAGAAGGAAAAACAAAAGAAGAACTGTATAATGCTATCGAAAAGAGTTGGTATATTATTTCTGCTTTCGCAGATAATAATCTGATTGGTTTTGGCAGAGTTATTTCTGATGGATATTTGCACGCATTCATTGTAGATTTAATAATTTTACCTGAATATAAGCAACAAGGAATCGGAACAGAAATACTAAATCGCCTCGTAGATCAAATAAAGAGTGCAGGTATCAACGACATTCAACTCTTTTGTGCTAAAGAAAAGAAAGAGTTTTATTTGAAAAATAATTTTGAAGAACGCTCACCGGATGCACCTGGTATGCAATACAAAAATTGACAATAAAAAAATATAAAATATATGAAACTATTTGACGTATTCCCCCTATTCGATCTGAATATCGTAAAAGGAGAAGGTTGTTATGTATACGACGACAAAGGAAATAAATACTTGGATCTGTATGGTGGTCATGCCGTTATTTCGGTAGGACATACACATCCTTATTATGTAGAAAAACTGACCGATCAACTAAACAAGATAGGTTTTTATTCTAACTCTGTAATCAATAAATTACAGCAAGAAGTTGCTCAGAAATTAGGTGAACAATGTGGTTATCCTGACTACTTCTTATTCCTTATAAATTCGGGAGCAGAAGCTAATGAGAATGCAATTAAACTTGCATCCTTCCATAATGGACGTAAAAAAGTTCTGGCTTTTGCCAAAGCATTTCACGGACGCACCTCTGCAACTGTTATGGCAACGGACATACCGAGTTATCAGGCTCCGGTAAACGAAAGCAAGAACTTTGTATTTGCACCCTTCAACGATATCGAATTTGTAAAGAAAGAACTGGCTACAAAAGAATACTCATCAGTAATTATTGAAGGTATACAAGGTGTTGCAGGAATACAAATACCTGACGATAGCTTTTTGAAAGAACTCCGTCAAG
The DNA here is from genome assembly GCF_011039195.1 of Dysgonomonas sp. ZJ709. Taxonomy (NCBI): domain Bacteria; kingdom Pseudomonadati; phylum Bacteroidota; class Bacteroidia; order Bacteroidales; family Dysgonomonadaceae; genus Dysgonomonas; species Dysgonomonas sp. ZJ709. Next base: position 247,729 of record NZ_JAAKEM010000001.1, on the reverse strand, counting down.
TTTGTACCGAAACAGGAACAATCCTTATTATAGACGAAATACAATCGGGATATGGACGTTGTGGTAAATTTTTCGCGCACCAATATGCAGGTATTGAAGCCGATCTAATCACTGTCGCTAAAGGTATCGGTAATGGATTTCCTATGTCAGGTGTATTAATTCATCCGATGTTTAAGGCTGTATATGGTCAATTAGGTACTACCTTTGGAGGAAATCATCTGGCTTGTGCAGCAGCTATTGCCGTGCTGGATATTATGAAGGAGGAAAAATTAGTGGAAAACGCATATAACGTCGGTGAATACTTAATGCAGGAATTGAAGAAACTGCCACAAATAAAAGAAGTACGTGGTCGAGGCTTAATGATAGGTATGGAATTCGATAAACCGATCAAAGAAATGCGTACCAAACTACTATTTGAAGAAAAAGTATTTACAGGATCTACCGGAACCCATGTATTCCGTTTGCTGCCACCTCTTTGCCTGACAATGGAGCAAGCCAAAGAATTTATGGTACACTTCAAAAAAGTAATCGCATAAACTATAATATCGTTTGAAGAAAAAAAATATAATCTATTCTGTCATCGGAATTGCTTTGCTGATCTTAATCGCCGGAGGACTACGTTATGCCTTTTACCAAGGGTACATAAGAGCAAACTACCCTTCGTTGGAAGAATATCCGGTTCAAGGGATTGATGTTTCTCATCATCAGGGGATCATCAGATGGAAAGATTTAGACAGAAGGTTTGTTCAATTCGCCTTTATCAAAGCTACGGAAGGAGGAAATCACAAAGATTCACTCTTTCACGAGAATTGGAGAGAGGCTAAAAAGAATAATATACCTGCTGGTGCTTACCACTTCTTCACCTTTTGTAAAGAAGGCGACGAGCAAGCCCGTAATTACATCCATTATGTCCCGAAAGACAGTATAGACCTTCCTCCTATTATCGACCTTGAGTATGGTGGTAATTGTCAGGAAGCAAATCGCAAAGAGGATATTATTCAAGAGATAGCAAACTATCTGGAGATAATAGAAGATCACTATCAACAGAAAGCGATTATATATACAACAAACGAATTTTATAAGACATATCTTCTAAATAAGTTTATGGATAATCCTATATGGATACGCGATATTCTATCTGTTCCCAATTTACCCGATGGCCGGAAATGGTTATTCTGGCAGTATACTAACAGAGGGCGTATCGAGGGAATTGATTCATTTGTCGATTTAAACGCATTCGTTGGAAGCAAAGAAGAGTTTGAAGTACTACTTAAATCGAATAAGAAAGAAGTATTGCCTACAGAATAATTGCTGTTTATCAATTAAAGCAGACGATTTAAGGATGCTGTTTATTTTATAAATGACATCAAAAAGAGAATATGAATGATATAACTGATAAAAAAATAACATTTTTGTTTGCACTATTCAAAAAAGTATTACATTTGTAGTCATAAATAAAGCTAAGAATATTTTAGAATGAAGAACTTTTCTTATACATACTTTTTCTTTTTTTACTTTTACTTTAAAAAGTGAAATAGGATTTTGTATGAGAAATTTGAAATGAAATAACAAAATAGAAATATATAAAATCCTGTCCGAAACGACGGGATTTTTTTTTGAAAAAATTAAGATGAAGAAAGTTGCTATTCAGGGAGGTCTAGGTGCATATCATGGCATTGCGGCAGAGAATTTTTTCGAGGAAGAAGTTGAAATAGTGCCTTGTATTACATTCAGGGATATTTTTACTGTAATAAAGAAAGATCCCAACACAATAGGCATCATGGCTATAGAGAATACGATTGCCGGAAGTTTATTGCCAAACTATGAGCTACTTAAAATCAACAAATTACCTATTGCCGGAGAATACAAACAACGCATATCGCATTGTTTAGCAGCTTTACCCGGACAAACTATTCACGACATCAAAGAAGTACAGTCTCATCCGATTGCACTGATGCAATGTACCGAATTCTTAGATACTCTGCCCGATGTAAAGGTAGTAGAACACGAAGATACTGCTCTTGCTGCCCGCGATATAGCGGCAAATAAGACGCTGGGCTGTGCAGCAATATGTAGCACGAAAGCTGCAGAAATATATGGCTTGAATATATTGGCGAGGGGAATTGAGACGAATAAGCACAATTTTACTCGCTTTCTTATTTTCGGTAATCCATGGGTTGTCGAAGAAATACAGAAAGATGAAGTATTGAACAAGTCATCTATAGTATTTACAACTCCTCATAACGAAGGTAGCTTATCGAAAGTATTATCGGTATTCTCGTTCTACGATATTAATCTGACTAAGATACAATCATTGCCGATCATTGGTCGCGAGTGGGAATATCAGTTTTATGTAGATCTCAAATTTTCAGATTTGGCACGTTATAGACAATCGTTAGATGCTATCCGTCCGCTGATCAGTGAACTGAAAGTTTTGGGAGACTATCCCGAAGGAAGACAAAGCGAATCGTAAAACTATCAAATAAGAAAGATTATGAAAACTATTATACCGGCAGAACGCCTTAACTCGGTAAACGAATACTACTTCTCAATCAAATTGAAAGAAGTTGCTGAGATGAATGCAGCAGGCAAAAATGTGATCAGTTTAGGTATCGGAAGCCCCGATCTTCCACCATCGAAAGAAACGATTGATGCACTAAGTTCGTCAGCAGCTAAGAGCGACACACACGGATATCAGCCTCATGTAGGCATACCCGAGTTGAGAAAAGCATTTGCCGACTGGTATAAAGATTGCTATAATGTATCACTCAATCCCGCAAATGAAATTCAGCCATTAATCGGGTCGAAAGAAGGGATACTACATATCTCACTTGCATTTATAAATCCGGGCGACGGCGTTTTAATTCCCAATCCGGGTTATCCGACTTATACATCTATAAATAAGCTGATCGGAGCAAAAATCCATAGCTACGACCTCGATGAAAATAATAACTGGCAACCAGATTTCGATGCATTAGAAAAAATGGATTTATCCAATATTAAACTAATGTGGGTAAACTATCCGAATATGCCAACAGGCGCAAATGCGACGATTGAGCTATTTGAAAAACTTGTTGCCTTCGGAAAAAAACATGGAATTATAATAGTACATGATAATCCGTACAGTTTGATTCTAAATCAAAAACCACTTAGCATTTTGCAAGTAGATGGGGCTAAAGATATCTGTATAGAATTAAATTCGATGAGTAAATCTCATAATATGCCCGGTTGGCGTATGGGAATGCTAGCTTCGAATCCCCAATTTATACAATGGGTACTGAAAGTATTGAGCAATATCGACAGCGGACAATTCAAACCGATGCAAGAGGCTGCGGTAGCAGCTCTTCACAATTCGAAAGAATGGCATGAGACTATGAATATAGAATTATATAGTACTCGCCGCAAGTATGCCGAAGAGATAATGGATGCACTTGGCTGTACTTTTGATAAAAATCAAGTGGGAATGTTCCTATGGGGAAAAATACCGGCACAATATAAAGGAAGCGAAGAACTAGCCGATAAAATATTGTATGATGCGAAAGTATTCCTAACTCCCGGATTTATTTTCGGAGACAAAGGGGAAAGATATATACGCATATCATTATGTTGCAACGAAACAATGCTTAAAGAAGCGTTGAAACGAATAAAAGAGATCGTGTAATAAACATCCGATTTAAAATATGAAGTTTGAACCAATACATATAACACTCAAGAATGGCAAATCTGTAACAATACGGGAAGCTACGACAGAGGATGCGGAAGGATTAATTACTGCTGCAAAATCCTATCTTAGAGATAGCGACTATCTCCTTTCGTATGAAGAGGAGTTCAATCCGACTATTGAGGATGAAACGAATTGGATTAAATCTTATGATAACGACAATAGCCTGCTCCTTATAGCGACAGCAGATGATATAGTAATTGCAACTTTCGGTTTACTGGGTAAACAAATGAGAAAATTACGTCATACCAATGAGCTAGCTATTGCTATACGAAAAGAATGGCAGAATACAGGTTTAGGCACAGCCCTTTTTGAAAATGCAATTCGTTGGGCTAAAAGAAATCCCGAATTAGAGATTCTTTGTTTAGAAGTATTTGCCGAGAACGAAGCGGGTATTGCACTTTACAAAAAAATGGGTTTTGTAGAGGAAGGGAAGAGAAAGTACTACTACAAAACAAAATTGGGCGGATATATAGATAACATTATAATGACATTAAGAATAAAAGAATAATCAATTAAAAATAAAATAGACATGAAACTAGAATCAATTTTACTCCCCGGGGTTGACGCTAAGCGTCCGATGGTAATTGCAGGACCTTGTAGTGCTGAAACAGAAGAACAAGTAATGAGCGCGGCCAAAGCATTGGCTGCTGATGGTATAAAAATTATGCGTGCCGGTATATGGAAACCCCGTACTAAACCGGGTGGATTCGAAGGTATCGGTAGTCAGGGACTTGCTTGGCTAAAAAAAGTAAAGCAAGAAACAGGTCTTTATGTTTCTACAGAGGTAGCGACACAAAAACATGTTTATGAAGCATTGAAATACGGAGTGGATCTTCTTTGGATTGGTGCACGTACAACTGCAAACCCTTTTGCTGTACAAGAAATTGCCGATGCACTGGAAGGTGTCGATATTCCTGTCCTTGTAAAAAATCCTGTAAATCCTGATCTTGAATTGTGGATCGGTGCATTAGAGCGCCTTAGCAATGCAGGCTTAACTAAATTAGGTGCTATTCACCGTGGATTCAGTTCTTATGACAAAAAAATCTACCGTAATCTTCCTCAATGGCATATTCCTATCGAATTGAAACGCCGTTACCCTGATCTTCCAATCATTTGCGACCCTAGTCACATCGGTGGTAGACGCGATTTAATCCAACCACTGTCACAACAGGCTATGGACCTAAATTTCGATGGTCTGATTATCGAAACACATTGTGATCCTGATAACGCATGGAGTGATGCATCGCAACAAGTAACTCCTAGCAGACTGAAAGAAATACTTTCTGCACTGGTTATTCGTGATGGCAAACAATCAACAGAAGACCTTTCAGACCTTCGTCGACAAATAGACGAGATGGACGACCAACTATTGGAGCTTATGGCTAAACGCATGCGTATTTCTTGCGAAATAGGTACATTCAAGAAAGAGCATAACATGACTGTGGTTCAAACTGAACGTTATGATGAGATCTTGAACAAGCGTATTTCTCAGGCTAGCGGCATGGGTATGAATCCTGAATTCATGCGTGTTGTTTTGGAAGCTATCCACGAAGAGTCGGTAAGACAACAAGTAGATATTTTAAACAAATAATAGCTTTTCAAACCCCTCTTTAGGAGGGGTTATTTCTTCCCTGTTGTGGGAAGTGATATAATATCTCTAATTTAGAAGACAATGAGAATACTTATACTTGGTGCCGGAAAAATGGGTTCCTTCTTTGGTGATGTGCTTAGCTTCGATCACGAGTTGGCAGTCTTTGATACCGATCCTCAGCGATTGAGATTCATATACAATACCGTTCGGATGAGTGATCCGAAGGAGATCAAAGAATTTAACCCCGAATTGGTGATAAATGCAGCTACAGTAAAATATACGATTGATGCCTTTAAAGCAATACTGCCTTATATTAGCAAAGATTGTATTATATCCGATATAGCTTCGGTAAAAACAGGACTGAAAGAATTTTATGCAAGTGTCGAACAACCGTTTGCATCTTCCCATCCTATGTTTGGACCTACATTTGCCGATCTTCGCAACTTAAGTACACAAAGTGCAATCGTAATTTCGGAATCTAGTCGCAAAGGCAAGGAGTTTTTCCTAAACTTATACAGAGGGCTAAATCTTCGTGTATTTGAATACTCTTTCGAAGAGCATGACGAAACAATCGCTTATTCCCTATCCATCCCTTTTGCATCCACTCTTGTATTTGCATCGGTAATGAAACATCAGGAAGCCCCGGGAACGACATTCAAACGTCATATGGACATTGCTAAAGGCTTGTTGTCGGAAGATAATTACCTACTGACCGAGATCTTATTCAATCCATATACACCCTCACAAGTAGAGAATATTCGTGCGGAATTGAAAAGCTTGCTCAATATCATAGAAAATAAGGATAGTGAAGCTATGCTTGATTTTCTAACTAAAGTTAGAAAAAATATTGAAGAATAGAAGAATCAGAATACCGGACCTTCTTTATAATTACGCGAGTTGGGATGTGGAACACCAAATATTTTAGTTGATATTTTATCAACCTCTATTTTCCAAATGCGTACATTATTTACTGCCGGCACAGAATATGTAAAAGCTCTGTCTGTATATTGTTTCATTATTATATTCAGGGCTTTTACTTTTTCATCAAAGTTTTCTTCAAAAATGACTTTACCCTTACAGATTACACTACTCCCCTGCATACGGTAACTGCAAGCCACCTCTACATTCTGATAAGTGAGCTGGGCTCTTGAGCAAAATGTAATACATACATTCGGATTATTCTCCAACGCCTTTATACTTCCTCCATCCTGTCCGGAGTGCAGATATATAATATCGTCGGCATACCCGAAATTCATCGGTATCACATAAGGCATACCCTCCGTGTCTATCATACCGACATAGCAAGTATTATTCTTTGCTATTATTTCGTTTATTAAGGCTCTCTCTTCAATAGTAACTGTTATCATAAGCAGGATTATTCTTTTCGTTAACAACAAAGATAAAATAAAAGAAGGAACAATACAATTGCTCCTTCTTCTCTATTCTATATAATGATTACGATCATCCGCATTTAGATGCACCGCAGTTTGTACACTTCATACAACCTTCCTGATAGATCAACGTTTCCAATCCGCAAACAGGACATTTCTGACCTTTAGCTTCCGTTTCATTCGGGAGGTATTTCTTTAAGGCACGTTCTACACCATTCTTCCATGTATTAATGGTTTCGCTGTTTAGCTCTAGTGTTTGTACCAACTTAACAACCTGATCGATAGGCATACCGTAACGAAGAACTCCTGAAATTAATTTAGCATAGTTCCAATACTCAGGATTGAATTTATCATTAAGACCTTCGATAGTCGTTTTGTAACCTCTTTTATTTTTAAACTGGAAGTCATAAGAACGCTCACCCTCGTCGTTTGTTGTCTTAATAATAGCTCCTTGATTTACATTCTTAGGCAACATAAGACCTTCGTCATCATCGGCAAGACCGGTAAATATCTCATAAGGACGACCATCTAACAACCCGATGAATGCAATCCATTTTTCTTTATTATTTTGGAACTTGATAACCTCTGCACTCAATTCTCTAGGACGAGAAGGAACGATTAACGGACGCTCGTAGCAGTTGCAATCCTCTTCCGCTTTTTTCTTCTTTTCATCATCAGCAGCCAAAAGTACACCCGCACGTGAACCATCACGATATACGGTACAACCTTTACATCCGCTCTTCCAAGCCTCTACATAAAGTTGATTAACAAGATCTTCCGACACATCAGACGGTAAGTTAATAGTTACGCTGATAGAGTGATCGACCCATTTTTGAATACGTCCCTGCATCTTCACTTTTTGCAACCAGTCTACATCATTCGATGTGGCTTTGTAATAAGGAGATTCGGAAACCATCTTATCCACTTCTTCGTTTGTATAACGTTTTGTTGTAGAATAACCCTTACTTTCCATCCATGTAACAAACTTATGGTGGAATACAATGTATTCTTCCCACGAGTCACCATTTTCATCAATAAAGTCGACACGAACCTCTTTATCATTTGGATTCACCTTACGACGGCGTTTGTAAACCGGCATAAATACAGGCTCTATACCCGAAGATGATTGACTCATCAAACTTGTTGTTCCTGTTGGAGCTACAGTCAAACACGCAATATTACGGCGACCGTATTTCTCCATATCTTTATATAATTGTGGATCTGCTTCTGCCAAACGGTTGATAAACGGATTGTTTTTCTCACGTTTGATGTCAAATATTTCGAATGCTCCACGCTCTTTAGCCATGTCTACAGACGAGCGGTAAGCAGCAAGAGCCAATGTACGGTGTACTTCTTCAGCAAAAGCAGTAGCTTCTTCTGTTCCATAGCGAAGACCCATAGCAGCAATCATATCACCTTCGGCTGTTATACCAACTCCGGTACGGCGACCTTGAAGTGTTTTTTTGCGAATTTTTTCCCAAAGATGTCTCTCTGTAGATTTTACTTCTTCCAACTCAGGATCATCATTTATCTTTTTAAGGATAAGTTCGATCTTTTCAGTTTCAAGATCGATAATATCATCCATAATTCGCTGAGCTAATGCTACATGTTTTTTGAATAATTCAAAATCGAAATAGGCATCATCCTTGAACGGATTAACAACATATGAATATAAATTGATCGCCAACAAGCGGCAGCTATCGTAAGGACAAAGTGGAATCTCGCCACAAGGATTTGTAGATATGGTTTTAAACCCTAAATCAGCATAACAGTCAGGCACCGACTCTCTGATAATTGTATCCCAGAAAAGAACACCGGGTTCAGCCGATCTCCATGCGTTATGCACAATCTTTTTCCAAAGTTGAGATGCTTCTATATCTTTAACTGTTGTCGGATTTTTAGAATCGATTGGATATTGTTGTGTATATAATGTGTCATCAACAACAGCTTGCATAAAATCGTCATCAATTCTCACGGATACGTTCGCTCCTGTTACTTTACCCTGCTCCATTTTAGCATCGATAAAAGATTCAGAATCGGGATGTTTGATAGACACACTCAACATCAATGCCCCACGACGGCCATCTTGCGCCACCTCACGTGTAGAGTTCGAATATCTTTCCATAAATGGAACCAACCCTGTAGATGTCAATGCAGAGTTCTTCACAGGAGAACCTTTAGGTCGGATATGTGATAAATCGTGTCCTACTCCACCACGGCGTTTCATCAATTGAACTTGTTCTTCATCGACACGAATAATTGCACCGTATGAATCTGCCTGACCATCCAGCCCTATTACAAAACAGTTAGACAAAGATGCTATCTGGAAATTATTTCCGATACCTGTCATCGGACTTCCCTGAGGTATAATATATTTGAAGTGATCAAATAAATCGTATAATTCTTTGTTTGTTAAGCCATTTTCATATCTAGCTTCTACTCTAGCTATTTCATTAGCTAATCTCCAGTGCATATCTTCGGGCGATTGCTCGTAAATATTGCCGGCTGCATCTTTCAATGCATACTTATTTACCCACACTTTTGCTGCAAGTTCATCGCCATCAAAGTATGCCAGTGCGGCAGTACATGCCTCATCAAAAGTGTAAACCTTTTGTGCCATTTTTTTGTTATTATATATTTTGATTGTAATATAAAGTCTTATTTTTCTTTCGATGTACAATGTTAGAAATTAATCGAAAACGAAACAAATTTTACAAGATTAATTTATGAACAATTTAAAAAGTTTTCCATTTTATTTTTCAAATATCTATAAATCAATTGATTAAATTTTAAAGATATCCAAAAAGTTTTCCATTTTGTTTTTCGATGTCACATTATGATAAACAAAAACATAACACATATAGTTCACGTAAAAAGACACAAAAACGCCCGTCAGATTGTTAAAAAACAACCTAACGGGCGTTACTATATTAAAGAAATATATTTAGTCTGCCGGAGCTATTAATTCCGGGTCGATCATAATACGTCCACAGTATTCACAAACAATAATTTTCTTACCTAATTTTATATCCATTTGCTTTTGAGGTGGAATCTTATTGAAGCAACCACCACAAGCACCACGCTCGATACATACAACAGCCAGCCCGTTACGTGCACTTTTACGAATTCGCTTGAAGGCGTGGAGTAAACGAGGCTCAACTTGAGTTTCTACGTTTTTCACCTCTTCACGAAGTTCTTCTTCTTGTTGTTTCGTTTCAGATACGATACCCTCTAACTCATCTTTCTTTTGAGCAAGGTCTAATTTACGTTCCTCTAAGAATGCTTTGCTTTTTTCGATTTGTTCAGCAAGATTTTTAGATTCCTGACCAAATTCGCGCGTACGTTTTTCCGATAACTCAATCTCCAGAGTCTCGAATTCGATTTCTTTACTTAAATGATCGAACTCACGATTATTACGTACGTTATCTAACTGCTCTTTATATTTTTCGATCTTCAAAGCAGAATCCTTAGCTTTTTGTTTTTGTTGAGAAACAGTAGTTTCCGATTCTTTCAATTCTGCCTCATGTTTCTTGATACGAGTATCCAATCCGATAATCTCATCTTCCAAATCGGCTACCTCTAGTGGCAATTCACCACGAAGAATCTTAATAGAGTCTATCTCAGACAATTTTTGTTGTAGGGAGTATAGCGTTTTTAGCTTGTCCTCTACTGTAATTTCTTTTTCTTGCTTTTTAGCCATGATTATATATAAATTTAATAAATACGAATAAAAAATGCAGTAATTAAATAGCGCAAACTACTTATTTACTACATCATTTGCAATGGGTAGGAGTATATCGCTACTTAGTTACAAATAGTTGACAGGATTCACATCTGCTCCTGACATATAGACCACAAAGGTAGGGTATTTTTTCGAAATAATATCGAAAAATATATTCTTTGTGAAAATTTCAGATTCGTAGTGCCCTATCGTCGCTAACAATATTTTATCTTCAACATCGTAGAAATCATTATATTTAGCCTCACCAGTTATAAGTGCATCTGCTCCATACGAAATTGCTTTGGGTATCAGAAACGAACCGCTTCCGCTACAAATAGCCACATCACGTACCGGCTTTCTGTTATATGGAGAATATTGCAAGGTAGTCAGTTTGAAAGTATCCTTTAAGAAATACAAGAAATCTTCTTCTTCCATTTCCTCGGGTAGCGTCCCAACTATTCCACCGCCGGCTTGCGACCATGTATTCTCAAGTGCATAGAAATCATAGGCAGGCTCCTCATAAGGATGCACCGCTATCAAAGCGCGTGAAACCTCCGATTGCTTAAAAACAGGAAGTATCATTTCAATCCTTATTTCACCTTCGAAATGCAGTTCGCCAACTTCCCCTCTAAATGGGTTCGTACCTTCTCCTGCTCTGAATGTACCCTCACCTACCACACTATAGCTACATGAATCATAGTTACCGATATTTCCGGCGCCTGCATTAAACAATGCATTACGTACCGTTTCGGCATGAGATTGAGGCACGAAAGTAACGAGTTTGAGCAATTTACCTTTTTGAGGATCAAGTATTCTAACATTTTGCAGGTTAAGCATATCAGCCAAATAGTAATTTATGCCTCCCATCGCATTATCGAGATTGGTATGTGCCGCGTAGATCACAATGTCATGCTTACACGCTTTCATCATACAACGTTCTATATAATTTTTGCCTGTCAACGATTTAAATGCGCGAAATGCTAACGGATGATGTGAGATTATCAGGTTACATTCTAAAGCAACAGCCTCATCCAAAACTGCTTCAGTAATATCGATACAGACTATCGCACCTTTTGCTTCCTGATTGGTATCTCCCACCTGAACTCCACTATTATCGTAACTTTCCTGTAAAGAAAGGGGAGCCAACTGCTCTATAGCATGAAGTATCTCTTTTATTTTCATAATCTCTTCATTTTATAATACCAAAGATAAAATTTAAATTGAAAGATAGAAAATCATTCAGTTATATTGCAGACCTTATAATTGTTAAAGCCAACATAATTAGTTCGAGGAAGACAGCATATATGTAAATGATAGCGCATAAAAAAAGCAATCTAAAATTAGATTGCTTTTTCACTATTATATTTTGATCAGTCGAACATCTTTCTGAAATGACTGAATATTTTATCTTTTACAGACTTACTCGGTTGAAAATTCGGAGAATTCTCTAACCCTGTAAGTGTATCCTTCTCACTATCGCTTAGATTCTCTGGGATATAAACACTTATATTGATCAATAAATCACCAGTACCATATCTATTGATACTTGGCAATCCTTTATTTTTCAATCGAAGTACTTTTCCCGGTTGTGTACCCGGCTCAATAGTAACTTTTACTTTTCCGTCGATAGTAGGAACTACTACAGTACCACCTAAAGCAGCCGTAGAAACAGTCAACAGAAGATTATAAACAACATCGTTTTCATCTCTGAAAAGTTCTGCATGCGGCTCTTCTTCCACCAGAATCAACAAGTCTCCGTTAACACCTCCATGACGTGCAGCATTTCCCTTACCACTCATCGACAATTGCATACCTTCAGCAACACCTGCCGGTATATTTATTGTGATCACTTCGTCTTCGCGCACAATACCTTCGCCAGAGCAATGAACACATTTCTTTGTTATATTCTTACCCTCTCCATTACAGCTAGGACATGTGCTTTGTGTCTGCATTTGCCCCAACATCGTATTCATTATACGGGTAACAACACCCGAACCTTTACAGGTAGAACATGTCTCGTATGCTGTGCCATTATCTGCACCTGTACCACTACAATAAGAACAAGAAACGTATTTCTTTACTTTAATTTTTTTCTCTACTCCCGATGCAATCTCCTTTAGGGTCAGCTTCACTTTTACACGCAAATCCGAACCTCTGTTTGCACGAGGTCCTCGCTGTCCGCCAAAACCACCGAAGCCTCCACCAAAATGTCCACCGAATATATCTCCGAATTGAGAGAATATATCATCCATAGAAAAACCGCCATCGTGTCCGCCAAAGCCTCCGGGTGCAGAATGACCGTAACGATCATACTTCGCACGCTTTTGCTCGTCGCTCAATATCTCATAAGCTTCAGCAGCTTCTTTAAACTTTTCTTCGGCTTCCTTATTATCAGGATTTTTATCAGGATGAAATTGGATAGCCTTTTTCCTGTATGCTTTTTTTATTTCTTCTGAGGATGCAGTTTTAGTTACTTCCAGTATTTCGTAGTAATCTCTTTTCGTTGCCATTAGCTTTTTCTATTGTTTATTTTGCTACAATTACTTTTGGATAACGAATCACCTTATCATCAAGTGTATATCCTTTCTGTACACAGTCTACAATCTTATCTTTATCTTCTTCCTCCTGAGCAGGGATAGTGGTTATCGCTTCATGCTTATCCGTATCGAAAGGGTGTCCGATCGCATCTACTTCCTTTACACCATGCTTTGTTAAGAAATTCAGAAACTTTGCATAAATAAGATCTATTCCTTCTTTTACAGCATCTACATCTTCCGTCTTGGATACGTTTTCCAATGCGCGGTCAAAATCATCGACAACACTTATTACATCCAACAGCACACGTTCGCTACCCGATTTTATTAGCTCGGCTTTCTCTTTCAATGTACGTTTTCTGTAATTATCGAATTCAGCATTAAGACGCAGGTAAGAATCATTTAATTGATTATACTTAGCTTCCCAATCAGTCACATTGTCATTAATATTTTCATCAGAAACCTCTTCCGACTGATTTATTGTCATATTATCAGCAGCTAATTCTTCCTCTTTTTCTTGATTAAAATCGTTATTTTCTTCTTTCATATCTAATATCATTCTTGTTATCAACCAAATAGAACACACATGACAGACAATTGATATTTTCTGTCAATATTGGCATATCATTTAATGCAAAAGGCTTGCCAAAGTAGACAAAGGCATGTATTTCAAATACATTTTCACTAAGAACAATCAACAATAACTTTAAGACATTACTTCAAAACAATTTTGAGACTTTTATGTTGTTAATGTTAAATAAAAATGATTACAGTTTATACCTGTAATCGTTATCTTTGTACCGCAAATTAATAACATCACAATATAATTAGATATGTCACTACTATCGCTTTTAACGCCTATCAATATAACACTGACTATTCTTGCTATCGCTTCATTCTTTTTCATGCGAGGCAAAGTCCGCTCCGATCTTGTAGCATTATGCTCGTTACTTGCCCTTATTTTATTCGGCATATTACAACCATCTGAAGCATTAGCCGGATTCTCAAATCCTGTGGTTATAATGATGATCGGCCTATTTGTCGTAGGCGCAGGGATATTCAGGACGGGTTTGGCAAAAATGATAAGTAGTAAAATACTACAGCTTGCAGGTGGTAACGAGAATTTGTTATTTGTACTGGTTATGATTGTAACAGCAGGTATTGGAGCTTTTGTAAGTAATACCGGTACTGTGGCTGTGATGATGCCTATCATTGTGAGTCTAGCTAATAGTGCCAACATCAGCCCTCGCCGATATTTAATGCCCTTGGCTTTCGCAAGTAGCATGGGTATGTTTACATTGATTAGTACACCTCCCAATCTGGTTATACAAGATGCAATAATTAATGCCGGATTTGAGCCTTTAGGCTTTTTCTCTTTCGCCCCGATCGGCTTTATTGCCCTATCAGTAGGACTTGTCGTACTTTTCTTTCTTAGCAAATTACTTATATCTAAGAATGATGATTCAAAAACGAAAAAGAATCAGGGCAAATCATTAAAGGAACTGACTAGCGAATACAATCTGCTACAACAATCATATAAAGTAGAGGTTAATAACAATTCGCCGCTGCTCAACAAGAGCTTAGCCGAACTAAAGATTGCTACACATTATGATATTAGTATAAGTAAAATAATAAGAAAAGTAGGCTCATCGAAACTAAGAAAAAAATACATCGAGGAAATTGCAGGGCCAAACTCGATTATACAAAAAGACGACATACTGTACTGTCAAGGAGAGGCATCCAGCTTGGAGCGATTTGCATCTGAAAACAATCTTGACTTTGAGCGAAAACAGAATAAAGAAGCATTCTCTGATTTTCAAGAGTCAGGTATTGCCGAAATATTTATAATGCCCAATTCTAAACTGATAAATCGTACAATTTCTGAGATTCGTTTCAGAGAGGAATATAATGTAAATGTACTTGGCATACAACGCCAGAAAGAATATCAGATGTATGATATAAAGGGTGCAAAACTCCATTCGGGTGATGCTCTACTAATACAAGGCACATGGGCTGACATTGCAAATCTAGGCGATCGCCAAAATGACCTGGTACTTGTGGGTCAACCGTTACAAGAAGCTGCTAAAGTAACTCTCAATCAGAAAGCTCCTATCGCTGCTATTATTATGGCATTAATGGTTGTGGCCATGGTCTTCGACATAGTACCATCAGTCGTGGCGATACTTCTTGCCGCTGTTTTCATGGTAATAACAGGCTGCCTACGGAATGTAGAAGAGGCATACGGCAGTATCAACTGGGAAAGCATTGTTCTCATTGGAGCTATGTTGCCAATGGCTACCGCTTTTAAAAACACAGGAGTCGACACACTGATTTCAAACGGCTTGATTGATCAACTAGGAGACATGGGGCCCTACGCACTACTAGCGGGGATATACTTCTGTACATCACTCCTAACTATGTTTATAAGCAACACTGCAACTGCAGTATTATTTACACCAATTGCAATGCAGGCAGCTATCGGAATGGATGTGAGCCCATATCCATTTTTATTTGCAGTAGCTGTTGCAGCAAGCATGTGCTTCGCATCGCCATTCTCAACACCACCGAACGCACTGGTTATGAGCGCTGGTAGATATACATTTATGGATTATATAAAAGTAGGATTACCTTTACAGGTTGTAATGGGTATAGTAATGATACTTATGCTTCCAATATTATTCCCATTCAAGTAAAAATAAAATAAAAGAAAGGAATTAAGCTTCGGATAAACTCGCCTCTAACAAGTTAACTACTTGTTGGAGGTAAGTAGCATCTATCTGATCGAAGTGATCGAGTAATTCACTATCAACATCCAATACAGCAATAACCTCGTCTTTATAGAAAAGAGGAATAACAATTTCGGACTGAGACAATGCATCACATGCGATGTGTCCAGGAAATTCGTTTACATCAGGTACAATAACAACTCGTTTTTCTTTCCACGCCGTACCACAAACACCTTTACCATATTTAATCCGGGTACATGCAATAGTCCCTTGGAACGGACCTAGAACAAGCTCGTCTCTTTTTACGATATAGAATCCAACCCAAAAAAAATAGAATGCCTGTTTTAAAGCAGCAGATATATTGGCAAAATTGGCAATAACGTCTGTCTCTCCTCCTATTAAAGCCTTAAACTGCGGTAAGAGAGTTTTGTATTTTTCCTCCTTGGAGAAAGTAGTTGGGATAGTAAGGGATTCGGCCATAGATTAGTAGCATTAACTAAATTTCTCTACAAATATATAATATATGAATTTTGTATTCCCAATAATATATCTCCGCCACATTCTACGAGGCTCCTTAAACAATCTAAACAACCATTCCAGTCCTTTTTCCTGCATCCACTTCGGAGCTCGGTCAATATTCCCTATATAAAAATCAAACACTGCCCCTACTGAACAAATATGGCTGACGAATAATTTACTTTTATGCTCGTACACCCATTTTTCTTGTTTAGGAGCGGTCATCCCCACAAAAAGGACATCCGGCTGGAATTGATTAATTTCCTCAATCATTCTGCTGTTATCCTCCACTGAAAAAAGCGGTTTAAAAGGGGGAGAATAAAACTTTAACTGAACATTAGGATATTCGATAGAAGCTTTTTCCTTTATTCTTGTAAGTATCTCTAAGGAACTGCCTAGAAAAAAACATTTACCTGATATATTATTGAGTCTCTCCATTTCCCATCTGAATAAATCATCTCCTGCAATTCGAGACAATTTTTCTTTACATAGAATATTTTTCGCCCAAACAACGCTCTGGCCATCTGGTAGCAAAAAATCTGAATGAAGTAAAACCTCTGCAAAAGAAGTATCTTTCCGCGCAACATTATAGGAATGCGCATTAATCGTATTAATTTGTATATTAGCTTGATCAGAGGTTAATATATCATCTAGCGAACTAAGCAAACTTACCTTTTTTATTTCTAACATAATAATCCAATTAGTTTACTTTGACTTCAAAGATAGAAGCATATAATATATTTAAACGAATTATATAGGCAGATATATCATAATAATTAGTTACAGTTTCTGATGCTTTCTCCGAAATTGACTGGTAAAGAGAATCATCAGAGAAAAGCTGATTTATTTTTTCTGATATATCTAAAGGACTTTCTTTTCTTACAATAATTCCGTTAATTTCATGCTGAATAACATATTTCATAGAAGCGTCATCCGTAACAATAGGTACAACTCCTGCTGCCATAGTTTCCAAAAGAGCCATTGGTAAACCTTCTCCATAACGAGAGGGTAATAAGAACACATGTGCTTCCTTAATCAAATCAACTTTCATTTTCCCTGAAACGACCCCATAATACTCAAAATCTGCTTGGAGTATTTCTTTACATGAGTCTATAAAATATTGCTTTAATGGACCAGTTCCACAAAGGTAAAATTTAAATCTGATTTTCCCCTTCAAATGTCGAAAAGCATTTACGATATCCTCAACACCCTTACTTCTATGTATCCGACCCAAATATAATATAATCGGTACTTGGTCTGTAATATATCTTTCACTCGCTTTATAGACTTTTGAATCAATACTATTACAAAGCACAACAGCTGAGTTATAATCATATAACCGATCAAGAGATTCTTTTTCTAAATCACTTAGAACAATTACTTTATCACTATGTTTAAATAGAGATTTGATAATTCTTCTATAAAATATATTGACAGTACCTTCTGTTAAGAAAGCCCCTCCGTGTACATGAAGAAAAACTGGTATTTTCGCCACTCTACACCATAAATTAATTATATATTCACGACTTATACCTTTCGCATTAAGTGGTAAATTCTGGTGTACTAAATCAATTTTATTCTTCTTTAAAGCGAATGGAAAAAGTACTAATTGATTTAATAATCGAAATAGCCAAAAAAAATCATTAACTATATCTGGACGTCCCAATAGATAGTGATAATAAGAATGATCCTTATTATTACTAAGAATAGTAGTAACAACAGCAGCTATACCACTAACATTTTTCGAAACATCAAGACTTGGAGCTGTAATTAAAATATTCATATTTTGTTTATTTTTACTACAACTGCAGGATTCCCTACAACAACAGAATATGGAGGCACATCATGAACAACAACTGAACCTGCTCCCACGATAGAGTTATTACCTATTTTAATGGGACCTACTATAACTACATTTGCTCCTATTTCTACATTGTTCCCTATTATTGGACATCCTCCTCCTGGTTTGGAATTACCAATTGTAGTGTTATGTCTAGCAATAACATTATCCCCTATTATAGTTTTAGAATTCACTACAAAACCTTGCCCATGGTAGATAACAAAATTCTTACCCACTTTTGTCCCATCTGGCAAATCCACTCCTAAAACCCACTGAACTATCAGCTTATAAAAAATTCTTATGGGAAACCCAATTATTCTTAAAAGTATATTATGTGAGAAAAAAGCACTTAACCTAAAACAAAACAGGATGAAACAACTTTTCGTATTTATCATATATGCAAATTAAATATTCAATTTAGATGAAACTATGCCTAAAAACAATAGCCATCTCTTTAAGTCTGTTTCTCCATTTTTTATCTCTCATCCATCCTAATTTAGATAACAAGAAGAAAAATATGCCAACTTTATTTAATATTCCGACAAAAGACAGAGCTCTAATCGCAGATACAAATATAAGATTCCTTTTCCAAAATACCATATCCTTATAGCCATCTTCTGACATTACCCCCCCCGTCTTAATTTTAAGGCAATAAGATTGTAAAAAATCATTCGCTTTATCTAAATACTTATAACTGCCTATGTCTAATTTACCTAATATAAACATTAACACATTTTCGTCAATCTTAAACCCATGATTTCGGTGAAGTAGATTGTCAACTAAATAGTACATCCGCTCCAGTTGAAGTTTTCTGTGAATATGATTTATACTTTGATTATTATCCCGATAATATAGTAAATGTTCATTTATTGTAAAGCAGATGTGCCCATCTGCCAACATCCGATTCCACAGATCGAAATCCTCTATGTGTTCGACAGATTCATCATCTTTATATTTGTACCTTTTCATTAACTCAGCATCAACCATAACCCCTGGATGTACAATCATATTTTGAAAAACAATGGTGTTTTTGATTGCCTCAAAATTTATTGTAATAGCACTTCCCAGTTTACGGTACAGACTTCCATCTTCCGATAATAGATAAGATTGTATATTAACAATGCCAATCCCTGTATAGGTTTTGAATACCTCGATCTGCTTTTCGAATCTATCTGGCAAAGAAATATCATCAGCATCCATTCGGGCAATATATCGACCTTTTGCAAAAACAATTCCCTTGTTTAAAGATTTTATTAGCTTCAAATTCACTTCATTTTTCAGATAAACAATACGAGTATCTTTAAATGATAAAATGATCTGCTCACTAGAGTCCGTACTGCCATCGTTGATGATAATTAGTTCAAAATTAGTATAACTTTGATTCAAAATACTACTTATAGCCTTCTCGACAAAAGACTCTCCATTATAAACAGGCATTATAACTGAAATCTCAGGTACACTCATGCTATCATTAATATTTAATTTAAAAAGAATATAAAAGCAGAAGGCATTACTTTCTGGCAAAGTAATCAAAAATATTTCCTATTACACAATATAGAGTAAAATATCTTTTATTTAATAGATATTTATTAAATTTTCTACGCAGCATTACAGGTCTATAGAATTGCTCCATCATAGTCCAATCTTCAGGCCATATTTTCATCAAACAATTAACTTGTTCTCGAAGTGATATTTTAGGATGAGCTCTAAAAACACACTGAACACTTCTCATAAAAGCACTCTCTATATTTTCCCACAATATTTGATTGGTATCGAATAAGGAAGTGCTATACTTTTCTAAAAAAGAAACAAATGCATCTCTCCATAGCAAATAGCCTAACCATTCAGATTCAAAATTATTATACGTTTGCCCTAATGAATTCTCTCTTCTATAAACCAAATAATTACATTTCCTGGAAAATATTAATGTATCAACATTGCATAGGTAATAGATTATAAAAATAGCATCTTCACCCATATGAACATTTTGAGGAAAACGAATCTTATTTTCATCAATAACTTTTTTATTGAAAAGTTTCGATATTGGACCAGATAATTTCATCAATTTATTCTCAATAAAATAATTGATCATATTTTGTCCCTCGGACACGCACACACACATATCCCCTTGGTATTCAGAATACGTATATCCTGGAACGGCTATTTCGTAGTTATGGAATACCAGATTCAGTTTTCCAACACGACAAGCATCATTATACAATTCTAACAAATAGTCAGGGAAAACCCAATCATCGGAGTCAATAAAGCAAATATACTCCCCTCGACTATTATCCAATCCTAAATTCCGAGCAGAACTTACCCCCCCGTTAACTTTATGAAATACTCTGATACGAGAATCTATCAACAAATAGCTATCACAAATATCTCCAGATCGATCAGTGCTACCATCATTTACTAAGATTAACTCAAAATCTCTAAGACTCTGAGATAAAACACTATTCACACATTCAGACAATAAAGTCTCAACATTATAGACGGGAATAATAACTGATATTTTATATTGAACCATATTTTTCTCTTTTATCTGCTTCAACCGTTTTTTCGACTTAGAATCGAATCCCTTTTATATTCTAGATGAGCTTTTTCTACAATATACAAGGCTATTCCATGAAATACAAATGCTCCTTCTCTAAAAAATTCGATGGTTAAAGGTGATACCAGCAAAAGATATAGGAACCAACATCCAATATAATAGTACTGGGAAAATACTTTTAAGAAATATGCCCGTATAGCATAAGCAATCATTGCTAAAACTGTTGGGATACCTGCAACCCAACTCAAACCTATTAGTCCCCAATCGAACCAACCAGTAATAGATGTCCCTGTTATGTAACCATATTGATCTCTTTGGTGAAATGAATACATATAATAACCATAATCCGAAGATGGATACGGAATACCTGAGCCAAAGATGAACTCCCAAATATTCTTGAAATGATTATTCATATAGTAATCAAGTTGAAGGATGCGTATATAATCACTATCCTCAAAAGAGTCTGTCTGTTGTCTTTCAAACATCCGAGCTATAACATCCTGAATAAATGGAATTTGAACTACCACAACTAAAATTAGTATCATAGCTAGAAACGGGACAATTATTTTTCTTGAAAAACCGTATATGCGAACTACAAGTATAAATGTAACAAATATAGAGGCAATTAACATAGTACGAAAACCTAGCATAACAATAACTATAAAACAAAGTATTATCAGCGGAATATATTTTTTATTTTTATCTACAAGGTATTTATTTATCGAGAAAAAATAGCCTAAAGATGCAACAGCCTGCCCCACTAAACGAAATCGATGCTCATCCTCATTAGAATTCAAGAAGACAAATATCTCTCTAGGATATACCATGTATTGAAAAACATAGCATATAGAAAAAAGGGTTGCTAGTATAAAAATTGAACGTTCAACTTTCTCAATAGAAAAGCACATATAGAGTAAATAAAAATACATTGCAATGTAAAATACATTCCCAAACTCAGCACATCTTATTGAGTCATAAAAACTCTGTCCTCTATTTATGTAAGCGGAATACGTACTAATCAGCAAAAATAAGAAAACAATTAACAAATTCCATTTAAAATAACTCTTCTTCAGAAACGAATCTGCTATAAAATAAAAAAATGGAATAGTCAATATAATTTTGCTATGACCAAATAACCCCCAGAAACTAGTACAAATAAGAACTATAAAAATTAAAGATATACTATTATTTTTCCACATAATAATTATACAGAATTAGTAAAATAAGAACAAGGAGTAGTTCAAATTAAAAAAAAATCTAAAATCAAATCCCATACCATTTTTCAGGAAAGATTGATGGGGGCTCATAGCCTGAATTATACCATTTTTGGGGATAAACAGTTAATTCATTTGATTTATTTAAATAAGCGCCCCAGTAACTAAAACTACTGTTTGCAATTATATTTACTTTACAATAGCTCATCAAATACATATCCCAATGGCTATCTATACCTACATTCCATGAAATATAGGTAGCATTTTCTAACTCGAAATTTTCTTTAACCCAATCCATATCATCAGAGAAAACAAAAAAATGCGGATTCTTATACTTTTGTTTAACCATAGATATTGCATTCCTATAATAATCAGGAGTACATATATTAGTGTATATATCAGCGAACTGGGAGAATAAATAATCTCCTCGCCGTATGTGAATAGATACTGATTCTGTATTTTTAATAGCATTCATAGTTTCAATATTTTTATCATTCAATGGCAAGTTTTTAAATTGTATCCAAGAATTTATATTCTCATAATATTTCTTATCTTGCCACCAGCCATCAAAACAGATTGAATTTATATTATAACTATCGTCTGTTGAGATAAGATCTGAATCCTTATACATATACTTTATGACTTTAATTAACCAATATACTAATTTTATAATTAAATGAGCCTTATTGATTTTTGCATCAAAAAAGTCCATAATTTCAAACCGCCTCTGAATCGCTTTTTTCTCTGGAACATAATATACATATATTTTCTCATTAATCAAAGTTTTCAGATATTGACAGAAAGCATACTCAAAAATCTGGTTTCCAAGACCACCCTTAAATACTACTATTTTCATATATGTATAAAATATTTTTAATATAAAATGGGAGGAATATAATTTAATTAGTCAAAGATTGAGATAAAAAAGATAGTGAAAAAGCGCGCTCTTTATTCAAAATATCATTTACCTCACTCCATTCTATATGCCGAGTTATCTTGTCTTCAGTCAACTCACCTAATGAAGTGATTAATCGATCCTCCAAGTTGAACTTAGATAATAAGGAGGTAAAACGCACCATACCCCTATCTCTATTTCCATATACAATAAAAGGCTTATTAAATAAAATAGCAAATACACAGGCGTGAAAAGAGTCCGTAATAACATATTTTGCATTAAAAAAACCTCTTATCCAGTTCTCTACAGGAGGAGCAATCCGATCCTCTAGTGTAGCATAAACATCCTCTGTTCTAGAATTCACTTCGAATGATTGGTAGCCAAAAGTATTTGAAATTTTTTCTACAACGCTATTTTTCAACTCTGTTCTATCCAAAATATAAGATAATAACCCTCCGCTATCTGATTTAGTTTCGATACAACTAAGCAACTGAAGATAATCTTTATCCGACAGGAGCATGGTTGGATCCAAAACATGAACAGCATTTACTCCAAAATATTTTTCACACATGCTAACAGCAGCAGCCTCTCTTACTGATATTGCTGTAAATAGTTTTGATAAACATTTGCATTTTTTCGTTTGCTTTGGCGTAAAAGCCCATGTTTCCAAGCCAAAAGAAGCTGCATATGATATTCTTTTAGCTGATTCTGTTTCTCTCAAGAAACCCAAAAAAAAATCATAAATACAAGATGTGTATTCTGGACGCCAAACCTGATCGCTACCAACTACATAAGCATCAAATTTATAATCAGTTACCATCCTTAATTTATCTGATGTATCATATACTATCGTTTGAGGTTGAATATTTTTTTCAATAAAAGGGCGAGTATATTGGCTTGTCATTTGTTCTTGCAAAATTCGCTCTTTCTCTGATAAAACAGGCCAACCGCTACCGAATAAACACTTTTTAATGCATTGCTTACTTTTCTCTATAATATAATAGCGAGAGGATATTGGAGTACGTCTTCGATTAATTAACCAAGTGTCATGACCCATTTTTTTCAAGACCATTTGCAATGCATAAGCCTGAAGTATTCCTCCATAATTAGTTGATATGGGTAGTGTTAATATTCCTATTTTCATTATAATTTCATTAATAGAATGCCATCAAAAATTTGCGCCTATCTTTTTCAATTATTTAACAGTGCATATATTGTTAAGAAGTAATCTTTCAGATAAAGCATAAGAGAATTCATTAGGAGGATACCCACAAGCTACCATAGAAATAAAAACTTCTGATTTCTTGGTTTCACATACTTCTTGAAGCTCCCTATCTGTCCTTGGTGTATTACTGCAATTAAGAATACAAGCTCCTATACGATGAAAATGTAGAGAGTACAATAAATTCATAGAATAAATTCCACCATCTATATAAGCCTGATTTCTTTCCATAGGATCTGCAAATACGCCAAGTTCAGCAGTGATAACAATCAGTTTATCCGCTAAATGGCCAAAGCCTCTGTTCCCGTTTTGAATTGTAAATATCTTTTCTATTTGTTCCTTTTTAGTATAAATATACACTCTATATGCCTGCCTATTACAAGCTGATGGAGTATTTCTTGTTAATTCTATTACATTTAACAATTTTTCTACGGACAATGGCATTGAAGAATAATTCCGAATACTTTTTCTAGAGTTCGAAAACTCTAGAAAAGGATTACCTATAGACTGAAAATACTCCTCTTTCGTTACTTTTTTCTGCTTTGTTTGAGTAATATTCATCTGCTTAGAGAATAGAACGATTTGATTTATAGATTTAAGAGTTGCCGTCTTTAATTGATGATTATCTTTATCATGTATTTCTTTATATTCTAAAAGGACAGATATGGCATGCTTTAACTGAGCTTCATCATTATCATATTTTGACAAATATAACAAACAGTTAGCTATTAAAATTACAACTTTATCCTGTCCAAATCCAAGCCTAGGAGTAGGCATTGTTAAACCTTTCTCTATAACATGATAATCTTTTATTATTTTTCCTAGTAGTTTTATTCGATTATCCATTTTTTGGGTTGCCGAATATTTATAGAACCTTTCAAAATCATGTTTATATGCTAAAAATAAGGTTATTCGATCAGAAATAATTTTTGGTAATATCCCCTTTATAATTTGTTTCATTAATTATTATTTTTAAACATTTTATTTACAGTCTTACCTATAAATTTATCAATATATTGTCTTTCATCTCTCTCTAATCCAAAAATATAAATACTGATAGAAAATATTATCATAGATCCCAACATAGTAAACGCAAATCTAAAAGAAAAATCAAATATATTCAAACTTATAATACAAAAGGCCACAGAAAAAATAACTGGTAATATTTCTCTAAAAAAAACCCGATTTACATATTCCTTAACAGATAATCCTCCCAATCTCTTCAAAAAATACAAACGGAAAGAGCAAGCTAGTAATTCGAGAAAGATAAATGCTACAAGGATAGAGTACGAAGGAAATTTAAATTTTAGCAAAAAATAAGCGACTGGCAGATTTAATAAGATTATAGACCCAACAACAACTTGATACATTTCAATTTTACCTATAGCTTGTATTGCTGACTGTAAGCCTATCGTTAATTGATTTACCATTATACCGATAAGCATCAGATTACAAAAAACAACAGTATTATCAGGTACATCTTTCAGCCACAGTTTCAATATTGTAGACATCTCAAATATAGATGGTATTGTTACAAGAGCCATCAAAAAAAAGCCAAATTTACTGGCCATCATAGAGAATCGAAGCATTCTATTTCGATTACCTAAACCTTCACTTTTCATTATTTGAGGATTTAACGCTTGAAGGAGTGCTGCCGAGAAAAAATTCATCTGTCCTGCTACTTGATTTGCAATACCATAAGCAGCATTAATTACAGTGCCTAAAAATAGATTCAATACGACAGCTAAACCTTGTGTTCGAGCTATACCGCACAAGGCACCAAAAAGATTCCATCCGGCAAAAGATGTTAATTTCCTCATCATAGCAGCGCTAAAAGATGTCCATAATAATAATGAACATTCTTCATATCTTTTAATGCAATATAGTGCATATAAAATCAAACAAATAATACTCGTAACTGCTATCGATGTACCATAGAAAAACAATTTATCACCTTCATATCTAAAGAGAGCTAAAGCTATTCCCAATTTTAAAAGAACCTCTACAATATTTATAATGGCTATCCAAAGCATGTTTTCATGAGCATTTAATGATGCTATAAATGGAGGTGAAATCATTGTAAAAAAAACAGTTGCAGACATGAAATGATATATTTTCCTTGCTGTAGATATCCTCTCAATTGGGATATTCAAAAAGCCATCGAAAAGAAAAAGACCTATAATTTCTAAAATAATAACAACAAAAAAAGCTATTAAAATATGTAACAAAAGACTATTGGCGAAAACTATTTTTTGCATTTTCAAATCGCCAACCCCCTGATTAAAAGACAGATACCTTTGCGTCGAGGTAGCCATAGCTGTATTTAAAAAAGATAACATGGCTATAACTCCTGCAACTAAAGTGTATATTCCATAATCAGCCGCACCTAAGGAATTCAAGACAAGACGTGTAGCATATAAGGAAATCCCTACAGTCAATAACATCTTCCCATAGAGGATACCTGTATTAAAAGCTACTTTTGTTGCTATTTGCATACTCTCCTAAAAAGTCTCATTCTTCTATATTTACTCCATAACCATAGGTATATCCATAACCATAACGACCTTTATTTTTTGCCAACTCAACGCCATTCATAACTAAATAAATATTAGGCAGTTTTTTATCACGATAAATTTCATTTATAAAACTGACAGCTTGCTTAGGTGTCACATTCTCTCGCGTAACATAAACAGTTGTATCAGCGTAGGGTGCCATTAAGAAAGTATCTGAAACAACACCAATAGGAGCTGAATCTATTATAATTAAATCATAATGCTTTTTAGCCTCATCAAATAGCTGTTTCATTGCTGGTTTCATTAATAATTCATTAGGATTAGGAGGAATAACACCTGCTTGAAGAATATCTAAAGTTGGGAAACCATCCATTGATACTAACAATGACTTCCAATCGGCTGTAGCCCCAGACAGATAAGATGTAACTCCTAATCCTTTACGAAATGTCATATCCTCGGACAACTTAGGATTCCTAATATCCAAGCCTATGAGTAAAACCTTTTTATCAAGCAATGCAAATGAGGCAGCTAGATTTATGCTTATAAAGGTTTTGCCCTCACCAGGAATAGTTGATGTTACTAACATCACTTTCCTCTCCGATGATCCTAATATAAATTGCATATTATTTCGTAATGTCCTAAATAACTCAATTATTGGGCTCGTCCTATTAGCCTTAATAACTAAAATATCTTCTTTCGAGCCTTTTGCCATTATCTCGCCAATAACTGATACTTCTGATAGTCGCTCTAATTCCTGACGATCTGCAATATTTACTTGCATTTTGTCTCTCATATAAATAATAATGACTGGTATAAAAATACCAATTAAGAAGAAACAGAAAAAGATAAGACTCCTTTTAGGTGATACTGGTTGCTCTGGAATTATGGGATCAATGATAATCTTGGCTTTATCTGAGTATGATGCCATAGATACATTTGTCTCTTCTTTGACTTTCATTAAATAAAGATAAAGAGATTGTTTTATCTGTTGTTGCCTCATTATCTCAAGTAAACCTCGCTCTTGTGATGGTACTGAGTTTACTCGAGTTGCAATTTTTGCTGACTGCTTCTCTGCCTCCTGTATTGAGATATTCAAAGACTTCTTAATATTAGACAATGCTGCTAAGATACTAGATCGTGTATTCGTTAAATCATCCAATGCTCTATTGAAAGACGGGTTATCTTCGCTTACACTACGTTCTAACTTATGATATGATAACAATAAAGAATTGTAATTCGAGATAACACCAACTAACCCTGGATCGGAAATACCTAGATTCGGTATCAGTTTATAGTTATTTTTATCTTGAAGAATGAAATCTTCTACCAACTCCACTGTCTTCAATTGAGTTCCAAGTTCATTTTGTTTTTGATTCAAAGAGGATGCATTCTCAACGTATAGACGAGCTTCTGCCCCTAAATCCGTTATTGATTGTTTTTCTTTATAATCAACAACATCATCTTCAATATTACTTAGTTCTGCAGATATCCCTTTCAATCGTTCATCTACAAATAATGATGTATTTAAAGCAACTTCATTATTATCATCAATATTATTAGTGTTATAAGTTTTAACCATTTCCTTCAAAATACTAGCTCCCTTATTGGCATTCAATGAGTTTATATCAAGAGATAAAACTGAAGATCTTTTTGTCGTTGAACTTATAGACAAGGCTTCAGTTAAAGCGTAAGCTTCTTTTTGGGGGTTCTTTATGTGAACATGATATCTATCACTAAGCTTTTCTTCGGAAACGCCCTGTCTAAAAAAAATTGAAAGACGTCCCAAACCCGATGGTAAATCAACATAACCTGGTAGCTGTATGACTGAACTTTCTATATTTATTTTGTTTTTTTTGTAAATATATTTCCCTTCTACTTCTACTCCTTGAGCCACTTTTTTCAATGTAATCTCTACACGCCCCTTTATATTTTTAGGGCTAACACTATCTATCGAAACATAATATGGACAATCTGTATACACCTCATTATTTCTAAAAAAGCCATCTTCAAAATAAGAAGTATAAAGTTCTAATGAATAGACAACTTGTCGCATTAAATTAGGGGAAGACAATATAGCAATTTCATTGTCAATATTGCTAGTTGTACTCAATAATCCCAGGCTCTCTAGCCCTCCCAATGCACCTCTTCCTGAACCAGTTGCCCCAGGCTTGTCCTCCTTAAGCAAAATTGATACTGAGACTTCGTATCTTTGGTCAGAAATACAATAAAAAAGCACCCCAACAATACAAGACAGAATAACTGAAATTAAAAACCACCTCCAATATTGTAAGTACTTAAATACTAATACTCTCAAATTAATTTCATCTTTGGCTTCAGACTGAGATTCTTGATCATTTCCAGCCATATTTTGTTTACGCATATTTATTAAAAAGCTTATCGTGATAAAACTGAGACAATTGTAATTATTAGTGACAACCCTGAGATCAATGCTGTAGCAGTCAAGGTTTCAACTGAACCAATTTGAGAATTTCTTGCTCGGGCTTTATTTGGCTCAATATACAATTTATCATTTTGTTGAAGATAGTATATGTCATTTTCCAAAAGAACATCCTTATTCTGAAGATCAATCCGTTTCACACTACGAAATCCATTTGCATCCTCTCTTATCAGCATTACATTGTCTCGCCTTCCATAAATAGTCAAATCACCAGCTGTGGCTAAAGCTTCCAAGATAGTAACTTGTTCATTTGTAAAAGAATAAACACCAGGCCTTGCAACTTCTCCAAACACAGCAACCTTGTAATTTAAAAATCGGATATTCACAATTGGTTTTTCTTTTATATACTGAGGGTAAATCATAGAATATATTTTTTGTTGCGCTTCTAGCTTTGTAAGTCCACCGATTTTCAATCTGCCTAAAACAGGGAAATCAATACAGCCGTCTTTATCTACAATATAGTTTTGAAGACTGCCATATCCACCCGTAGCGGAAGAAACCCTAGACTGCACTAGGTCATTCGCTTCCTGAGGAACAAGGGGCAAATTAAAGTCCATTGAAGCCGCATTAGTCGGAGTATTTACGGTGATACTCAGAATATCATTTGGCATAATTATAGCTTCATAATTCTTCGCTACTTTAGCAAATTCTTCAGAAGAGATTAACTCTGCCTCTGTAAGATAAGGGATTGTTTTATACGAATTACAAGAAGTTAACAACATAGATACAAAGAGTATCCAATAAAACTTTTTCAATACAAACTTCATATTTTTTTTATTATGTGCATATCGACTAATAGGTTTGTTTTAGGCAATTGCCTCTCATTTATATAGTAATATATCATACTAACCAGCGAAAAAATAATTCAAACATTATTTATGATCAAAAACCACTAGTTATTTTAGCGCTACAAAGTTAGATAACTTTTAGCTTAAACCAAGGATTACGTAAGATAATTTTATATTAAAATAGACTTTTGATTTTCAACTATTGCATTATCTTTGTATAATGGAATCTATAATATTTAAATATATAAACTTTCTACTTCCAAGGCATAATTGTGTAATTATACCCGATTTTGGCGGCTTTATTACAAATATAGAGCCTGCAAAATACACTAATAATAAGATCCTCCCTCCCACTTATACCATAAGTTTCAACAAAGAACTAGGTCATGATGACGGCATACTCATCTCGCATATACATAGAAATGAGTGCATATCATATAATATAGCAACAAAAAAAGTAAAAGAGGAAGTATTTACTATTAGAAAAACTCTCTTAACCGAAAGGATTTTTGAGTGTGGTAAAGTAGGACGGCTAGAATTAGACGATTATAATAATATTATCTTCATAACGAATCCTGTAATTATTCATCCTCAGCTTTGGGGTTTAACACATACAGAACTTTACCCTCTGGCGGGTATTTATAATTCGGAAGGTAAAAGAAAAAATGCATCGAGATTAAAGCATGCGTTAGGTACCACTGCTGCTATCGCAGCTACAGTACTATTATTTATTGCCCCATCCACAAGCATAATCGATAGTAGTAATACAAATAAGCAAGAAGCTAGTTTTGTTCAGTCGCTAACAAAATCATTTCGTTCGTCAGCTAACATTCAAGCCTCTAAAACTGAATCGACAGCGAGTCTTGTTTCAACAACGAATAAGGCTAATTTAGAGGAAGAAGATATTCATGCAGAAAAAACAGTACCATCTCGTAAATATCACATTATTATTGGCGGAGAGGATAATACTGCAAGAGCTAACAGCCTTCTGAAAAAAATACAGAATTCAGACTTTCCCCATGCAAAAATAATCCAGTCTGCGGATAGATACAGAATATCTGCTAAAAGTTTTGATGATAAAAAAACGGCTGAAAGTTTCTTAGAGAATTTCCGTAAAGAAAATCCGAAATATGAAACAGCTTGGCTGTTTTCCACTAGAAATAAGTAATTGCTTAGGTAATCATAATAAAAAGAGTCGGCTGAAATTTCATCCGACTCTTTTTATTATGATTTATTCAGAGACAAGTATTATTCTTTTTCACCATACGCCAAATCGCCGGCATCACCCAATCCTGGGACAATATAAGCCAAGTCATTCAACTCCGGATCGATTGCCGCAGCCCAGATAGTCGTTTTAGCATCCGGGAAAGTTTGTTTACAGTAGTCGATTGCCTGCTGGCTTGCTATAATAGTAGCCACATGAATGTGCTTAGGTTGACCTTTTGTCAACAATGCCTGATATGATAAATCCATACTGCCACCCGTTGCCAGCATAGGATCGGTAAGAATCAACACCTTTCCCTCAATCTTAGGAGAAGCAATATATTCTATATGTACATGAAAACTTTGATGATTTTCTCTGTATTTACGGTATGCCGAAACAAAAGCATTTTCAGCTTTGTCGAAACAATTCAAGAATCCACTATGATATACGAGACCTGCTCTCAATATTGTACCAATTACAATCTGGTCTGTAGGGACATTGGTCGTAGATACACCCAATGGTGTTTGTGTTTCTATTTGAGTATAAGACAGCTTTTTACTTATTTCGTATGCCATGATTTCGCCGATACGCTCTACATTCCGTCTGAAACGGAGGCTGTCGCCCTGAATGTTTACATCCCGCAACTCGCTCACAAAGCGATTAAGAATGGTATTTTGTTCTGATAGATTTATTATTTCCATAATGGTATTTCGTGTTTAATTTATTTTCGTCTTATCTATTCCATATTTCCCATGCAGCAAGTGCCTGTAATTCTAACATCTCAGCTCCGTTTTTGATTATAGCCCCATTTTCTTTAGCTAATTTTAAGAATTTAGTTTCTTCGGGATTATACACTAAATCATATACCAGATGATTTGTTGATATATATTGATAAGGAATATCAGGAGCCTCATTCACATTAGGAAATGTGCCTAATGGCGAAGCATTAATTATTACAGTATACTCAGTCAGTATTTTTTCACTCAGATCTTGATATATGAACGCACCTTCTTTTTTAGTACGTGAAACATATACTGGTTGTATATTTAGATTTTGCAAGGCACGCACTACAGCTTTAGAAGCCCCCCCAGTACCTAATACTAATGCTTTTCTATGAATAGCTGGTTTAATCAAAGGAAATATCGAGTTTTGAAAACCGATTATATCAGAATTATAGCCAATTAATTTCACACCGCCCTTGCTCCTATCGAACTTAATAACATTTACAGCACCTATAGCTTCGGCCTCAATGTCTAATTCATCAAGAAATTGCATAACATCCTCCTTGTAAGGAATGGTCACATTCAGTCCTTTTAGGTCAGGATGAGATTTTATAATATCGGGAAATAAAAGCAACTGTGGTATTTCGAAATTCAAATACGCTGCTTCAATATTTTCTTTAGCAAACTTTTCTGTAAAAAAGCGTTGGGAAAAAGAATGTTTTAACGGATAACCAATAAGTCCGTATTTATTCATATCATCTATAATTTGAACAAAGATAAATACTATACAGAAACAAACAAAAATAGGCGGAAGTTTTTTCTACTTTCCGCCTATCCTTTCTAAAAAACAGCTTACTTATCTCCCATCAAAAATAATTTCGCCAATATCTACAGTAGCCTCATCTTGAGTCAATCGTAATGTTATCGTTTCCTTTTTCTCTCTTCCTGTAGAGTAATAGGTATAAATATCCAGATAAACCGTTGTCGGGCCAACCAGCGTTTGTTCTCTTGAACCAAAATAATGCGCCTGAATTTTATACTTACCCGGTATGGCCTCTTTTATCATGAATTCCTCGGGACCATACCCTCCCGTGAAGTCACTGGAGATATAGCCTCCAACTCGTGTGTTTGGATTATCATAAAAGCACTGCTCACCACAAGGATCTGTTACCCAGAGATCCATATCACTGTTGTCGGTATCCCAATTGAGAACAATACGAATATCCACAGGCATCTCATAAATTAAACGACTATCTATTGCTGACAAGTCTAATTTCACTTTCTTATTTTTTGCCTCTATGATCACCTTATTTATCTCTTCGACAGCGATAACTTCGATGCCCGGGAAGCGACCATCCCAAGAACGTTGTACCAATTTGCACATTATATCTACTGCCTTTTGGTAATCACCATTGGCTGCATAGGCTTGTCCTAAATCACGATATGACTGTGCTTCATTTGGGCGGAGTTCTAAAATCTTATCAAAAAATGCAATTGCATAATCAGTGTGACCAAGTTGATTTAGTCTATTAGCCAAAACACGAAGTAAACGATAATTCTCAACCTCTAGTTCAGCCAGATTGGATAATACAATCAGAGCCTCTTGCTTTAATCCCCTCTCTTCGAATAGAGCCGCCACATCAAGGTAGAAAGATGGTGTAGTTTTATAACCTTCTTTTATGTCCAGATAAACCCGATAAAGTTCAGCATCTGATTTAGCTTTTAGAATTTTCATATATGGTGTATCCGGACTCCAGACTTTCAATTCAATCTTCGCTTGTTTTACTTGTTGTATTGAAGTAGAAGGCTTCAATTTTATCTCTCTATCCATCACCTTATTTTCTGATAAACTTTCGATAGCAACACCTGATATAGAACTACCAGACATACTAGACACCGCCATTCTACTAATATTAATTTCTTCTCTAAGTACCATGTCTTCTTCATCTGAACTCGCTATATCCATATCTGACATAACCATATTATCCTCATAAATAACAGGTGGTACAAAGTGAGGTTCAGAACCTTTCCTATTTTGAGATTGCTTCGAACACGTTTTAGGAAATGACTTATTCCACCAAGCTTTACGGGCATCAAACATCTGCGCTACAGATTCTATGTGCTCTTGTACATAATTACTTTTATTCTTTTTTATATAGTTGATTTGTTTTGTATACTCAGCGAGCAGTTCTTCAGGAGGAGTTATTTCATATTGCACGTAATCTTCTACCCTATCCAAAACGATAAGAGAAGTATTACGGGTTACAATATTGAACTGTTTGCCCAAGGTTTCTATTTCTCGCTTATTTTTATCATAACGAATATCTAATTCTGCAATTCTTTTTTCTGCCCAGACACGCTCCACAATATTATTGTAATCACCAGCATCAGATTTACTCATCGTTATTGTTTTAGAATATAATATTTCATCTTCTACTCCAAAGTGTAACGTAATAGTCGCCGATTTGGTTTTAAGCTTACCAGCCAGAGAAAAAATACTTGATAAATTTACAGTTTGTGGCACAGAAGGCGTTATGTCAGAAATCTCACCTTTATCATAATCAGCATAAAGGAATTGAAGCTCTTGTGTATGCATTCTCGACACTGCTTCGTCCACCGTTTCTTGCATAAGATTTATGAACTTACCACCCGTAGCTGATGCCATATATTTCAATATAGCATGATCCGCTGACAATAGAGAAGTTATTGTATTCACTGGGATGCCCCCTAATTCAGGCTCCGATTCGCCGAAATTTGTCAATCCATCCGAAAAGAACAATATTTCATCAGGTTCATTCCACGATTTTAGTCTTTTCATCGATTGTGTAGACGATGCTGATGGTCTAGGCATCGACCTATTAGAGTTTTTCAGATTCAAAGTACCATATTGGGTGGCTCCATCATATTTTATATTTTCCAATACTTTTCTGAGCTCAGACCAGTTCCCTTCTTTAATGATATACGTTTGAGACTTTATCACATTAAGATTGAAAGAATATAAGAATACTATTTTATCATTTGCTCCCTCGAAATATTTATCCAAAAATTGAAATTCTTTATTTAAATCCCTATTTTCCATAGATGCAGATGCATCCCAATATAATGCAATCGTGGCAGGAATATTTATTTTTTCGCGATTTTTTTGTTTGATTTCCGGCTTAACATTCGTATAAAAATAAAAATCACCACTCAATTTTCCTTGCTCAACAAACTGGGTCTGATTATTCTTGCTAGGAATAGAAAAAACAAGCTGACCCTTAGCATCATAATTTATACTACTATAAGAAGCGACATAAGCATCCCCTGCTCTATCGAACGAAAATTTGCCCCAAGGAGTTTCATCTATCACAGGTTGACTGTTTGTTGCAAAAGCTGTAAGATTCAAGTCGAAGCGATCTAACACATTACCATACTCCACAGGCAAATGAAAGCAAAAGCTACCATTATTTTCGATCAACTCTTGCTCGTAAGCAATTACAACTCTACGTGTCCCTTTTGCAGGTAATGGATATACACGAGTACGAAAATTGTTCCCCTGTGTTTTTTCGAGTAATCCCGGGTCTATTTTCTGACGGATCACCGATTCGAAAGCTTCCTGCCCCTTAGCCTTATCTACAACTACACCTTCGCGTAACTTCCCATTAATATCTAAAGCAAAGCGCGAAACAGATTGCCCGTCGCCCAAAGGGAACTGTAGTTCTCCTTCCAGAATGCGATTATTCGGATTGTAAAATACCATATCAACAGTAGTCACAGCCATAGTTCCGACAACCTTGACATCTACCTTTACTTCCGAAATGCGAACAGGAGATTCGTTCGGCCTTAATGCAAAAACATCTATTACAGGCATAGGTCTTACTCTAATACCCTTTTGGGCATAGCTCAGCTCAACAAAAGCCATGACGACAAGTAAGAAGGTGATCATTTTTTTCATGATAGTTAAGTATTATGTTTGTTTAAAAATGTATTTCTAAAACTATAGATACATTTCCACTTCAAATTTCATAATCTACAATCGAGAAAAAAACAAAAAAAATAGGGTGATCCCATCGGACCACCCTATCTATACTATTTCTCTTATGCTTTTTATTTAGCTGCTTCTGCTTTATAGCGGCTGTTCAATAACTTCAATATATCTTGAGTTATATCGTATTTGTCTTTTGCAGTAAGAATATTATCCAAACCTTTATTACTGAAAATAATCTGATAATTTGCTTTTTTGTTATATTCTACTAAACAAACACGTACCGAATCAGCTAACTGCTCATTAATTTTTTGCTCTTCTTGCGCTAACTCATTTTCTAAGCGTTGAGCCATTTGTTGCAAGTCTGCATTTAATTTTTGGATACGTTGCGATTCTGCTTGAGCACGCTCCTGACTTAGGAATGCATTACTCTGAACCTTACGTTGGAAATCGGTAGCTTCAGTTTCCAACTGTCGTTGTTTTTGAGCTACTGTGTTATTCGAACTTTTAAATTTGTTCATCAATCGCTCTCCCGACACTTTTGCAAATTCGTAGTTAGCAAGTAATGAGTCTACGTTTACGTATGCTATAGGCAATGTTACAGTAGAGTCTCCCGGCTCGAAAGCCAAAGGAGTTTTATCTTCTTCATTTGAATTACCCTTGTTAGTAAAGAACAGTACAAATAAAATGATAATAGCAACAGCCAAAACACCATTAATCACATAAGAAATATTCTTCATTATTTATCTATAAAAAATTAGTTAATCTTACTCCTAGGCTCTAAATATACAAGTTTTATTTTAGAACGACCCGGCAAAGATATATCATAATGTTAAAAGTACGCTACAAATAAACCTTTAAAAGTTGTAAAAATATTGCTTTTTATCCTTTATCTGTATATTTTTATATGTTATTAAGATTGTGAAAAAGTATTATCAAATATAAAAAAGATGAACATAAAAGATTTAAAGCCCGCTTCTATCTGGAATTATTTCCATGAAATCACTCAAATACCCCGTCCATCAAAGAAAGAAGAAAAAATAATTACTTATTTACTTGACTTTGCAAAAAAACATAACTTAAGTGTAAAAAAAGATGATACAGGCAATGTCCTTATCACCAAAGAAGCAACAAAAGGAAAAGAAAACCTACCGATCGTAATTCTGCAAGGACACGTGGATATGGTATGCGAAAAGAATACCGATACTGTACATGATTTCGACAAAGACCCCATCGAAACCTATATAGACGGTGACTGGCTGAAAGCTAAAGGAACGACTTTAGGTGCAGATAACGGCATGGGTGTAGCAGCAGCTTTAACGATTTTAGCATCGGATGATATAGAACACGGTAAACTAGAATGCCTGTTTACGGTAGACGAAGAAACCGGATTGACAGGTGCTTATGCTTTAGGCAAAGACTTTCTTACCGGAGATATTCTCATTAATCTGGATACAGAAGAAGAGGGGCAGATTTATATCGGTTGTGCC
Source organism: Dysgonomonas sp. ZJ709 (assembly GCF_011039195.1). NCBI lineage: Bacteria > Pseudomonadati > Bacteroidota > Bacteroidia > Bacteroidales > Dysgonomonadaceae > Dysgonomonas > Dysgonomonas sp. ZJ709. The sequence continues at coordinate 210,662 of NZ_JAAKEM010000001.1, read as the reverse complement.
GGAGGGAAAGGAACGATAGCGACTTTCACATATAAATCGGAATCGACTCCTGTTAATTTCTTCTGGTTCAAGGTACAAGTAAAAGGGCTCAACGGAGGACATTCCGGCGCCGAGATACACAAAGGATTAGGCAACGCTAACAAGATACTCAATCGCTACCTTTGGGATTTGAACAGAAAATACGATCTTCTTCTTGCAGAGATTGGCGGAGGAAATCTTCATAATGCCATTGCGCGCGAAGCTTATGCGATAGCAGGTGTTCCCTACAATAAGAAAGAGAACATTATTATCGACCTGAATATTCTCGCTCCACAAATAGAAGCTGAACTGAAGGCTGTGGATCCGAATTTTAGAATAACAGTTGAATCGACCGACACCCCTACATCACTCATCGATAAGAATACGACAAATAATCTATTGAATGCTATCTATGGTTGCCCTCATGGAGTATTAGGCATGAGCTTCGATATACCGGGATTGGTAGAGACATCCACTAACCTGGCTTCTATCAAAATGAAAGCCAGCAATACGATTGTTGTAGGAACAAGCCAACGTAGTTCTACCGAATCGCAGAAAGAAAATGCTGCCAATATGGTAAATGCAATATTTACACAGGCTAAAGCAGAGGTAACACATTCTGACGGATATCCAGGATGGAAACCAAATCCGGATTCTAAGATTCTGAATATTGCAAAAGAAACGTATAAAAAACTTTATAATAAAGAACCCGAGATTAAAGCAATTCATGCAGGGCTGGAGTGTGGGTTGTTCCTTGAGAAATATCCTCATCTGGATATGATATCATGTGGCCCGACTATAACGGATGCACATTCGCCGGCTGAACAGATTAATATACCATCGGTTGCTAAGTGGTGGGATTTCTTGCTTGAGGTTTTGAAAAATATACCTGCAAAGAAATAAAATAAAAAGCGGATTGATCTCGAAACATCAACCCGCTTTTTTAAAATTTAAATAGTTGTTACCAAACTAGAGTTTGTGTAATCAGCTTTTTGTTATCTCTTTTTCGCAACTCCAATGAAATAAAATTCATCGAAATTCTGAATTAAAGCTGTTTTAAGATTTTTGGTATCTGCCGGATCCCAATAAGTAAGAGTTAACTCATATTTCTCGGAAGGGCGAGTTTCATCATATCCCGCAACAAGGACCTGACGGCTACTTGCACCACTTGAATCTTTTAGCATGGCAAAAAGACATCTATCATTAAATAAAAAAGATAGAGGGTGCAAACACTCATAAGATTTGTTCGCTTCGAAATAATATGACAGGATTTTCTCTTGCTCGTAAGGGGTAAAGCCATATCGTTTTCTATGTTCATAGCTATCGCTTGTTTTAACAATTTCCATAAATTTCCTCAGGAAAGAATCTGGCCTATCTCCATAGATACCCAATTTTAGATGCATTTGCTGAACACAAGCTGCAAAGCACAGCCCCCAATTTTGCGGTTCTTCGTTGGGAAAGTCGTCTCTCATATTTAAATTAATGTGATAGGAATAAGGACGTAGTGAGACACTCTTTGCTCCTGATCCAAATAGAGCGATTTCACTACAGTTCTTTAGACCAGAGCCTGAGCCCGAACCTGAACCTGAGCCTGAGCCTGAGCCTGAACCAGAACCAGAACCAGAACCAGAACCAGAACCCGAGCCTGAGCCTGAACCTGAGCCTGAACCTGAATATCCAGGACAGTATACTCCACTGCCGCTATCACATGTAACACCTACAGGCTTAAGCGTTCCTTCGACTAGGGAACTATGTATTGTATAATAGTTATTATACTGACATCCAACATAATCGCCAGTAGGGCAAGAAACTCCATAGAATGACCCCGACTTCAAATTATCGGCCGCACTAGAGGCCGCCATTGATGTTTTTAGCTCTTGCTCATTTAAGACTTTGATTTTTTTTAATTTTTCCATTTCTTTTAATGTTTAATTATTGTGTTGTAGGTTCAATTGTTTGCAGCTGCTTCTTTTGTTTACAACTTAACAAAAGGTTTATTTTTATTTATTTGTAGCTAAATCTGTATAATAGGCGACATCATCTATATTGTATCCTTCGGGTAATTCATGACCATTCATGATTATAGTAGGCGTACCCTTCAAAGAGACAGTTTTACACCATCTTCGATGACTCTCTATTTCGTCTAAGACAGTTTGACTCGTGATATCAAAATCATATCTATCAAAAAAATCTTGTCTATTATTTTTTCCATGGCTAAACCATCGATTGAAGATTTCTCTTTTCTCATCGGGCTTTATTTCATCAGACAGATAAACAGCCGTAAGAAAAGTTGCACTGGACTCTAATTCTTCTGAAAAAGACGTGAGTATATACTGAACACATATTTTATCCCCTACTCTGTCTAATAAATTATCTAATTGCTGATGTATAGCTGCACAAGATCCACAATGAGGATTGGTAACAAGGGTTACAAGCGTTTCAGCATCCTTATTACCCCATAAAATTTGAGATATGTCTCTATTTACTTCATAATACGGTTGTACTTTTAACTTGGATTCGAATACTCCTGCATCCATTTTTATACTACTATATCTTAGTTGTACTGCTTTCAATTGCTTCTTATCTATAAAATAGGGTAGCAGTATATTAATTATGGCCGATGGCATAATAAAAAGACATCCAACAATAAAAATTGCAAAAAAGGATAACTGGGGAACATATATGTAATCAAATACCAGATTTATAATGAATGACAGCCAGAGGAGAGCTTGTACAATAAGACATAGAAGGCACCATTCTTTAGCAATAAATTTCTGATACCAAATACTCCATAAACTATAAGGGAGGGCACAGCAATTAATTAAAGCTAAATAAGGATTAAAAGAGGAGAAAAAAAGCAAAACACATAGATTGGAAAGAAAGTAGCCGAATCCAATTTCGCTCCAACCGATAACTCCCATAATTCTGGCAGCAGATGAATCTAAAATACTATTACACCCATGTTTTAGTAATGAGCAAATTTTATCTGCATGATTGTTAGAGATATGCATTTGTTTTTGTAAAAGTAAATAACCGACATAAGCCCCTCCTGCATTTATTGACAGCAACATTAAGAATCCAATATCGGAGTACGACTGGCCAGATATAATCCCCAATATCGATAATAAAACAATGGAGATCAGAAGTACTTTATTACGTAGGAAATTGAATGTCTCTACCCTCTTGTGTTGTGAGTAGTTTGGTTCTATTGACTCATTGTTCTGTTCGGCGATCAGTATGGTGCCATTCCAGCGATTTAAGAAATCATTAATCGGGATTGTTTTACGATCATTTTCCCCTAAATATTGAACATTATCATTGGTGATTTTAGATACAACAGCAAATTTATTATTGATACCTGTTATAAAAGGAGTATTAAGTTCACCCATATTTTCATCTGTGTTTATCTGAAGTCCTGTTGTTTTCAGATTATACTTCGATAAAATATCTGAAATACCGAAAAGCGTGTTTTTGTATGGATGTTCATCATAAAGTTTATTCAAATAGCTTTTTGTGTATTTTATTTTTAACTGTCCTAAAAAAAGCTCTATTATATTTTTTATATCCATATGCGGTTAACTTTTTAGATATGATGGTATTGCTATTTATTAATAAGTCATTTATCAATTCGGATACGAACAAATAATCAGTTTGTTATAAAATAGATATTCTAATTCTGCTACCATAACATTATAAATAAGACTTTTATCTTTTTCAATTTCAGGATAAAAACATTGCTGCAATTCCTCAAATAAGCATTCAAAAGTTTTACTGATCTTCAGAAGAATCAGAATATTATATGCCAAATCATTTATAAGGACTTCTTTTAACCCATCAGTGGATAAGCACGGAATACATGCTATGTCAAAATGAGATGAAGCATAATTCTTATTTATTTTTTCCTTTATTAGTAGTTTTGTTTCTGATGTCCAATCATCCCCAATTTCGTATATAGATAAATGTGGATTGCTCTTGATTACGACAAGAAGTCTATCGCCCTTCGATTTATTTAAAAACTCAAAATAGTTGCACGATTGCTTATCTAAATCGAATAAATAACTATCTGGGATATCCTTCCATTTTATAGATAAATTGTTTAAATAATCTTGGTAAGAAGTTATTCCCATCGGTTTTGTCAGATTGGGTAAAATCAATTGTCTTGTTTCTTTGGGCTGAAGTCGTTTATTATGTGCCGGGAACAGGTCTGTAATTCTCTCATAATATTCCGGATATTTATTCAATAGAGTCCGGCCGAGTAATTCGCAAATCTTCGCATTCCTTTTGTGCCCACCAATAATATGCATCAGACTATATTTATCATAAGAATAAAAATCACAAAATTCATGATAAGTATATCCATTATCTTGTACACTATGGTTAAGCACAGTTGTAACAGCCTTGTTCGATTTTTCTGAAAGAGCATAAAATAATATCTGCTCGAAAAGAATGTTATAATTGACATTGACATTTTTACGATTAATGTCGTTTAATCGATTACCTTCTATAAAGTCGAAAGCAGTCCGACAATATTTTTGTATAAACTGAATATCGTTTCCTCCGATTATTCCGGCATTGTAGGATGGAATGGAATCTTTTTTTAGCACTTCTTTCAAAAAGTCAGGAATAATTATATCTTCTTGTAAGATTCCATCCATCATATTCTTATAGTAATCGGTACCTATTTCTCTGTTCTGTGCAATTAGCCCATCTGTTTCCATTTTTACTCCCAGCCTTTTAGGTAAATAAACATCCCCATCGATGTGTATAAATGGCTTTTTCTGAAGAGAATACGTTAGTAACTTAGGGTATGCCCAATGGTGTTCAGGACAAGAAAGATTGTCGTATTGAATAATGATCTCGGAATAAGGCAATTTTAAAAGTTTACCCAGAATATTATAGCCGGCATAATCTGTGTATAAGACAACTTTTTCATAGTTTTCTTTCAGACTTAAGCAACTCAAAGCCCACGACATTAAATGATATTGTGAGCTTACCCAGCCAAAATCATCATTCAAAATGTCTTTATTTCCATTCCATAGTGTTTGTACTACTCTCATTTATTCTTATTCATTAGTTTTCTATATATATAGATAAATGAGATGTAAAATAATTGTAGATTTTGCACTATATATTTAATAATAATTCGAATAAACAAAGGCCGTCTACTGCATCGCTATTAAAAGGTTAATTTCTGCAAAACAAGGATCTTTTAGTCTTTGAAAGCGTTTTATACGAAAGCAGGGGCCTCTTATAGTATAAATACTTCGGGTTTTATCTATAATAAGGGTTACATACTCAATGAAAATAAATAATCTTAAGTAACACTAAGTGACAATCAAAAAACAACATAAAAGTGTTACCTTTGTTACTTTATTCGATCTAAACAACACAGCATCAATCAGAAAACTAAAATCATACAAATAAGAATAATTATGGATAAAATGAAGATAGAAATATGGTCAGACATAGCTTGTCCATATTGTTATATAGGAAAACGCAAATTAGAAAAAGCTCTGGCTCAATTTCCTCATAAGGACAAAGTAGAACTTGTATGGCATAGCTACGAACTAAATCCGGAGCTTCCCAAAAAGGCTTTAGACAAGACATTTTATCAATACTTTGCCGAAACCCATAATACGACTGAAGCCGCAATAAAGGAAGATCATATCGAACTTATTAAGCTAGCGAAAGAAGTGGGTCTAGATTATAACTTTGACCAGCTTGTTGTTGCAAATACATCCGATGCCCTGCGACTGATAAAACTAGCCAAAGAATCGGGGTTAGCGACAGAAGCCGAAGAGGTGCTTTTCAAAGCGTACTTTGTGGATAGCGAAGATATAAGCGACAGATCGGTTCTTATAGAGCTAGGCGTGGAAGTAGGACTAAGTCAAGACCAGATAATAAAGATGCTTGATAGCGATAAATACATTAATGATATAAAGAAAGATATTGAGTATAGCGAAAATGAGCTAAATTTGGAATATATTCCGTTCTATCTATTCAATAATAAACATATTGTTCAAGGCTCTATTGCCTCCGAAGAATATTTAAAGGTATTGAAAAAATCGTATGATGAATGGGAACAGAATGGTGTTTCTAACGAAAGAGGTGATATCATTAGCGGACAATCGTGTTCTATTGATGGTGTGTGCAGCTAAAAAACTAAATAATTTGTGAGAAAACTATTTTATATTATTCTAATAACTATTTGCTGTTCTTATTTTTGGGCATGCGATGACAATGATAATTTTTCATCCGATTCAAAACTCAAATTAGAATTTTCGACGAGTTCAGTACAATTCGATACTGTTTTTTCGTCTATTGGCTCAACGACCAGACAGTTTAAAATATTTAACAGGAATAATAATTCGTTGACTATTCAATCTATAGAATTGGTTAATGCATCAGTTAGTGGTTTCAGAATAAATATAGACGGGCAAAGAGGCACTAGTTTTTCGGATGTACCAATTCTGAGAAACGACAGTCTTTTTGCATTTGTTGAAGTGACTGTAAATCCGAAAACAAACAGCCAGACCATAATCAAAGATTCTATCCGTTTTGTCACAAATGGAAATACGCAATATGTTCATCTCGAAGCTATCGGACAAGATGTCTATATCTGGAAAGGCAAAACAATCGCAACGGATACGACACTTACCAACAAAAAGCCGTTCTTGATTTATGATTCGTTAGTAGTAAAAGAGGGTGTAACACTGAATGTGAAGGAAGGTACTAAATTCTTTTTTCGTCGCAATGCCTCTTTAATTATTCATGGGACATTAAATGCACAAGGAACTACAAACCAACCTATCGTATTGAGAGGAGACCGCTTCGATAATATAGAAGGAGATATTTCGTACAATAATGTTTCAGGACAATGGGATGGTATATACTTTTCTTCAAGCAGCTACAATAATTACCTAAAAAATTTCAATACTCGAAATGCAACTAATGGAATGATTTTTTTAGAATCTCAGCCTACTATCAAAAAAGCCTCTTTGATAAATACGGTTGTCCAGAATAATTCGGAAAATGGTGTGCTTGCTATCAACTGCGACATAGATGCACAAAACTGTTTATTCGTCAATTCGAAAGGAGCTGCTTTAGAATTAAACGGAGGGAAATATAGTTTTCTACATTGCACTATTGCCAATTATTACGCATGGTCGCCTAGACAGAAAGAAGCTTTAATAATAAAAAATACTCTCGGGCTATCCAAAGCATTACCTCTTAGTCAATGCGATATAATCAACTCGATTATTTATGGCTCGGTAAGCAACGAGATCAATCTAAGTGGCACAAATACCGTACCTTTCGTCTATCAATTTACAAATTGCTTGGTCAAGTCACCACAAACAATTGATCCACAATTTGCTAATACAATATGGAATGAAGACCCCCTATTCAGGAATCTGAATTATGAAGGTAATTACGTATTTGATTTTCAATTAGAACCATCATCTCCTGCGATTAATAAAGCAGATAAGACATTCTCTATAAAAGCTCCTTTCGATTTAATTGGCAGATCGCGCCTTAGTGATTCAAATCCCGATATAGGCTGCTATGAATGGGTTGCAAACTAAAATGATAAAATTCGGAATACTCTTTTATCTAATTTTCTTTTGTCTAATTGAAATACAGGCACAGAATAAATTTCGTGTCATGTTTTACAATGTGGAGAATTTGTATGATATAAAGGATAATCCTAAAACAAATGATGATGACCTTACACCTGCGGGAAACCTCCACTGGACAAGTTATAGATATTGGAAGAAACTGAATGATATAAGTAAAGTCATAACATCGGTAGGCAATGGTATTGCACCAGCTTTAGTTGGACTTTGCGAAGTGGAAAATGACTCTGTATTACATGATCTTACCCAAAAAGCTAATCTAAAAAAAGAGAAATACGAATATATCATAACCAAATCGAAAGACTTGCGAGGCTCTAATGTAGCATTATTATATCAACGAGATCAGATAAGGATTCTTAAAAAAAATACATACACTCCTGTATTAGATGAAAAAGACAGAACAACACGTGATATATTGCATATCACAGGAAAAGTTATTAGTGGAGATACCCTCGATATATTCGTCTGCCATTTCCCATCCCGCACCGAAGGAATAAAGAAAACCAGACCATTCAGAGTAAACTGTGCCCAGTTATTAAAGCAAAAAAGCGATAGTCTTTTCCGTATCCGTAAAAAAGCCAATATTATTATAATGGGAGACTTTAACGATTATCCGAATGATATCAGCATGATTGAAACGCTGCGAGCACAGAGTATAGAGTCAACCGCTTCCTCGAAAGAACTCTATAATATGTTTCTTCACAAGATCGATGATAAAAGCCAGGGAACTTACAAATATCGTGGCAAATGGAATTATCTCGATCAGTTTGTCGTTAGTGGTAACTTATTAAATGTCGACACCAAAGTGAGAATTAAAGACAGAACTGCGACAATCTACTCTGCTGATTTTTTGCTGGAAAATGATGTAAAGTATGGAAATAAAAAGCCTTTCAGAACTTATGTTGGATATAAATATCTGGGAGGCACAAGTGATCACCTGCCCATTCACATGGACCTATTGATAAACGAGTAGAACTCATCTTTCGTCCAAAGCTTCTCTGATGTTACCAAAAACGATGGATAATATACTACGCACTTGTTGCAAACCTTCCTCGTCAATTCTCGCTAAAGCGGCATTCATTGTATCGAATAGCGCTTTTCGAGCTTTCTCTTTTATAGATTTCCCAGTGTCAGTCAAAAAGATATAATTAGACCTGCGGTCTTTGACAGAAGCATTGCGATAAACCAAGTTTTGTTTTACCAAATTGTCTATCAATCTCGTCATACTTGGCTTATCCTTAAATGTAGAATTGCACAATGTTTGTTGGGTTACCCCATCTTCGCGCCACAAAAAAGCAAGGACAGTCCATTGCTCGGGCGTGATGTCCAACCCTTCTTTTCTAAAGTTTCGGTACATCATTCTGTTTATCGCCATTGAAACCTTTCCATTAATGATAGGAAAGATGAGGTCTAGGTCCTGATCTTCGTTTAATTCCATTTTATTATAACTAGGTGTTAATTGAGTGTAAAGATATAATTTATAGATAGTAAAACAATAACAGGTCAATATTTTTTAACTTTGAAGTTTGTAAAATCCGATAAAACACTTATCTTTGCACCCTCATTTTTACGGAAATGAGAATATGTTTAATATTTATTTAAGATTTAATTATGAACAACTACGAAACCGTTTTCATTTTGACTCCCGTTTTATCTGACGTTCAGATGAAGGAAGCGGTAGAAAAATTCAAGGCTCTTCTAGTAGAAGAGGGCGCGAAAATAGTTAGTGAAGAAAGCTGGGGACTTCGCAAATTGGCTTATCCAATTCAGAAGAAATCTACAGGCTTCTACGCTATGCTAGAATTCGAAGCTGATCCGACAGTGATCGCTAAATTAGAGACAAACTTCCGTCGCGACGAACGCGTGATCCGTTTCTTGACTTTCCGTCAAGACAAATTTGCTCACGAGTATGCAGTGAAGAGAAGAGGTTTAAAATCAACCAAAAAAGAAGAAGTAAAGGAGAATTAAATTATGGCACAGCAATCAGAAATCAGATATTTGACTCCGCCTTCAGTTGATGTCAAAAAAAAGAAATACTGCCGTTTCAAAAAGAATGGTATTAAGTATATTGATTACAAAGATCCTGAATTCTTGAAGAAATTCTTGAACGAACAAGGAAAAATTCTTCCTCGTCGTATTACAGGAACATCTTTGAAATTCCAACGTCGTATCGCTCAAGCTGTAAAGAGAGCTCGCCATTTGGCTTTGCTTCCTTACGTAACAGACTTAATGAAATAATAAAAGGAGGAAAAAGATATGCAAGTTATACTAAAAGAAGACGTTCTAAATCTAGGATTTAAGGACGATATCGTAACCGTAAAAGATGGTTACGGGCGTAACTACCTTCTTCCCCAAGGTAAAGGTGTTATAGCTACTGAATCAGCAAAAAAGGTTCTAGCTGAAAACTTGAAACAACGTGCTCATAAACTAGCGAAAATAAAAGAAGACGCTCAAGCTCTAGCTGCAAAACTAGAAGGAGTATCTCTATCGATAGGAGCAAAAACAAGTTCTACAGGTACTATCTTTGGTTCTGTTACTAATATCCAAATTTCAGAAGCCCTGGAAAAACTGGGTTACAATGTAGACAGAAAAACAATCCTTATCAAGGATGCTGTTAAAGAAGTAGGTACTTACAAAGCAATCGCGAAACTTCACAAAGAGGTTTCTGTTGAAATACCTTTTGAAGTAGTTTCTGAATAAGATTCAATCTCAATATAAAAAAAGAGTTATCCATTTGGGTAGCTCTTTTTTTCGCTCATCACATAGTAACTAAATCTAATTCTTCCGTTGAAACCTCTTTTCTTAAAATCCATTGTTCAGTAATTCCATCATACTTGAACAAATACCCATCCATACACCCACAAACAGTTCAGACCATCGACCTAAATTCCCACAGTTTACCTTTTGATTTTAGCTAAAAACATAGGACACATCTAAGTTTAATCGCCTAGTTTTTTTTCATTTCGTCCTAATTTAAAGCATCCATTATATGCAAATCAAATAAATCATCACATTTTATAGATATAATTTATAAAACATTCTCGCTCATAAATTATTGACAACCAACACTAACAATCAACAACCTCTTAAAATAATCTACAAACTCAACTTGGAATCATGAAAAAATAAGTAACTTCGTAGAGTTTAGACAATTAATTATCTGAGTCATTTACATGGCTTAATTAGTAGTCAGTCTGTTATATAAATATAAAACAACCATATACAAGATGAAATCAAAACCGATACAAGACCAAGCGCTTGTCATTTTTGGTGCGTCAGGCGATTTGACATACAGGAAATTAATTCCTGCAATATTCGATTTACATAAACAGGGTTCATTACCTGCTAACTTTGCAGTACTAGGGGTTGCTCGCTCTCCTTTTTCAGATGATTCGTTTCGTGAAAAAATGAAAGAAGGGGTTAAGAAATTTGCAACTGCAAAAGACGCTTCTGATGAAGAACTTGATAGCTTTTGCAAAATGCTTCATTATCTGGCCATAAATACAGATGATGGAAAAGAATACAGCAAATTAAAAGACAGATTGGCTGAATTGGACAAAACTGATAAAACAGCCGGAAATTATATATTTTATCTATCTACTCCTCCAACTCTTTATCCTTTGATTCCACGCTATTTAGCAGAGCAGGGATTAAATAAAGAAGAAGGTAATTTCAGGCGTATAATTATAGAGAAACCATTCGGTACTGACCTTCAAACGGCAATTAGCCTGAATGCGTCTTTAATGAAAGATTACGAAGAAGATCAGATTTATCGCATAGATCACTATCTGGGCAAAGAAACAGTTCAGAATGTATTGGTAACACGCTTTGCCAATGGCATATACGAACCCCTTTGGAACAGAAATTACATCCATCACATAGAAATTACGGCTGCAGAAAGTATTGGAGTCGAGAATCGTGGTAGCTATTATGACCATTCGGGTGCACTTCGCGATATGGTTCAAAACCATTTACTCCAGCTATTAGCCCTTGTGGCTATGGAGCCCCCAATGGCGATCGATTCGGTCGCTATCCGCAACGAAAAGCTAAAAGTATTTCAGGCGCTACGCCCAATGAGCAAGGAGGATTTAGTTAACAATGTTATTCGTGGTCAATATACTTCTTCCAAAATAAAAGGAAATTACACAAAAGGTTATCGTGAAGAAAAAGATGTAGATCCAGAATCACGTACTGATACGTTTTTTGCGATGAAACTATTTATAGATAACTGGAGATGGGGAGGTGTTCCATTTTATATTCGCAGTGGAAAAAGGCTACCGACACGCGTTTCTGAAATCGTTATCCATTTCAAACCTACACCACAAAATCTATTTATTGAGAATAAAGAGTTTTGTAATGATGGCAACATACTTGTACTCCGTATTCAACCCGACGAAGGAATCCTTCTAAAAACAGGAATGAAAGTACCCGGCAGCGGCTATCAGGTTAAGAATGTAAATATGGATTTCCACTATACTCAACTGGAAGGTATGTATGTACCGGAAGCATACGAAAGGTTATTACTCGATTGTATGATTGGTGACTCTACATTGTATATTCGTGGAGATGCTTTAGAATCTACATGGAAATTTGTACAACCACTTATCGACTTTTGGGAAAATAATCCTGATGCTCCACTCTATGGCTACCCCGCCGGCTCGTGGGGTCCGGCATGTGCCGACGACCTTATAGAAGGTGAGCAATTAACGTGGAGATACCCTTGTAAAAATCTATCTGATGATGGCATATATTGTGAATTATGATAAAAGAAGAAATTAAAGTATTTCAAGACACAGAGGCTTTAAGTGAAGGTTTCAGTCAGTTTTTAATGAAGTTACTAGAGGTTTACCCTCATGTCAACTTATCATTATCGGGAGGGTCAACCCCCAAGGTTATATTCGATTATTGGGCAGAACATTGCAAAGAATCAATTCCGTGGGAGCGTATATCATTCTTCTGGGGAGATGAAAGATGTGTTCCACCAGAAAATAAAATGAATAACTACGGGATGACTAAAGAGCATCTTTTCGACAAGATACCTAGACTCAAACCGAAGAGTATATACCGTATACATGGTGAAAATGAATCTGAAGAAGAGGCACAGTGGTATAATAAAATATTGCAACGGAAAATCCTGCAACGTGACAATACTCCTTGTTTCGAGATCATTATGCTCGGCTTGGGTGATGATGGACATACTGTATCGATATTCCCTGACCAGATAGAACTATGGGACAGACCCGAAAGCTGCGTTGTAGGAAAACATCCTGAAAGTGGCATGGAGCGCGTCAGCATAACGGGGAAGGTAGTTAATAATGCACAATACGTAGTTTTTTTAGCTACCGGCAAGAATAAAGCAGAAAAAGTAAGAGATATAATTAAAGAGAGACACTTGTTCAGCGAGAAATATCCTGCAGCCAAGGTAAACCCTAAGCACGGTTATTTATATTGGTTTCTTGACTCAGAAGCCGCCAGCTTGTTGTAAACAACAAATCATAAAATAAGAAAAGGATCGTTTAAAGCGATCCTTTCTTATTTATATTATGTGGCTATTTATTCGTAATGACCTTTTTTCATTCTGAATCCATCCTTTAAACTCGTGCCTCTTGCCTCTATTGATTTATAACTTTGGAATCTCCAAAATTGATGAATATCACTATCATAAGGAACACTCGGGAATTTATGAAAAACTAGGCCGGAAGGTTCTTTAATTATATAAATCTCTACATTATCATTCAATTTAAAAGTATCATATTGAAGCACCTCTTCCGGATACCAGATTTTCTCACGCAAGGGTCTTGGTCTTATAACCGTATTAAAAACAGTCCTCATATTGCAAGCCGGTATAGCTAAACCCTGCAAATAGAATGCTGCAAGAAATAAATAAGGCAATAACATTACAGCTAAAAAGAGAATTCTTTTTTTAATAAAACGAGTACAGTCTATCACATTAAATACCTGAACAATAGATAGAAATATTACAGAAAACAATATACCGGAAACAAATCTTATATCAGGAGTCGATACGAAACCTCCAAGTAAGCATATCATCAATACCCCATAAATTAAAACCAGAGGTATTGATTCTTTCCACGCCTTTTTATAAAAAGTAAATAGAAAGACTATTGGCGATATTCCGGCAAGCACATATACTAGCGCCGTAAAATAGTAATGCATTTTAAGTGTCGACGGCGCATAAAATAATGTTAATGCCCCATGATACACATATTTTAATTGCCATAATGCACCATCATGAATATAACGTCTCTCTATAATTGAAATCTCTCTTGGAAGTTTCCAATCAAAATCGAACAAATCTATTTCATAAATCGGGTGAATTAAGTATCCCGAGATTATAACATTATGAGCCATCCACAGACCAAATATTAAAGAAGACGCACATAGCATAAAAACAAGAGATTTTATTTCTTTATTCTTATATAGAGTAATAAGGACAAACAGACTGATACATGCGATAAAGGCGATAGACAGTTTAAATGTTGCCAACGTAATAAGTACGACGGTATATAATAAGATATTGCCTTTCAGTATCTGCGGATCTAGTATAAGCTTAGAGACAAGGTAGAAAACGATTAGATTAGGCACAATATCCGTAGAAGAATCGCCAATATGGATAAAACCTAAATAAAGGAATAGCAAATAAAGAAAAAGTAAAAAACAACGTCTCAGCTCATATCCACTCTTTACCATTTCGTGAAAAACCCAAAGAAAAACACCTACACTCAACAAACCCTGAATGGCAAATATAGGTTCAACCAATAAAAAACGAAATGTAAAAAGAGAACTCAGTAGAAGATAATTAGAGTTGAAACCTATCCTTTCTTCGAGATTTGCAAGCCCGGGCACAGCGGCAAATTCTTCAATCCATCGTACACTCTGATAGTGGTAGCATGCCGGATCGAAATTAGATGCTCCCCAAGCCACAATAATAACCAACGGCAAAACAAATAAAAATAAAAATATTTTTTCTAACAGGCTATAACTCTCAAAGTATTCCCTTATTCTCCTAAACAAAGAAGTTTTTTTGCACAGAAATGCACTATAGAGAAGGCTAGACAAGAGGAATACAACTACTACTATAACATTTATCGGGAAGAAAAATGAAACTGCTGATAACAAAATCAAAACAAAAGGAATGCCTAATAAGAATGTATCCAACAATGAGTATTGCTCGTCTTTATTACAAATACGGTTATATAACTGAATAAAAAAAGCACCGTATGAGTGAAGTACACTAGTAATTGCAACCCATACCAATAAAACTATCAACATATCTATATACTCAATATATTTTCGAAGCGCAGTTTACACTAAAAGTTTTGTCAAAGGTAAAATATCATCTTGTATAACAAAGATCATATTTCTATTTATTATCGATAAAAGCCAAAAGCTTATCAATATACTCACGATTATTGGATAGCCGCGGCACTTTGTTCTGCCCACCTAACTTGCCTATAAACTTAAGCCATTCATTAAATGTGCCCTTCGGTAAACTTTTCACGATAGGAGTTCCTAGAGACAAATTATATGAACGTTTTGCTTCATAATCTGAATTTACTTTTTTCAAGGTTTCATCCAACACTTGAATAAAAGCATGTAGATTATTCGGCTCTTCGGCAAACTCTATAAGCCACTCGTGCGCTCCTGTATTCTCATCACCAAAATAAACCGGTGCAGCAGTGTATTCAGCTATTTGCGCATTTGTTTCTTTACATGCTTCAGCCAATGCTTTTTCGGCATTATCTATTATGATCTCTTCACCGAAAGCATTTATGAAATTCTTCGTGCGCCCTGTTATTCGAAATAGATACGGATTAGTAGACGTAAACTCGATCGTGTCGCCTATCATATAACGCCATAAACCACCATTGGTCGAAATAAGAATTGCATAGTTCTGCCCAACTTCAACTTCTTCCAAAGTCAATGTATGAGGGTTTTGCGAATCCCATTCATTCATCGGCACAAACTCATAATAAATGCTATTATCGAGCATAAGCAACAAGTCTTTAGAATCGTTAGAAAACTGAACTCCAAAGAATCCCTCCGAAGCATTATAGGTTTCCCAATAATACATATCGGGTTTCTGGATCAGCTTCTTATATTGCTCCTCGAATGGAGTAAAACTAACCCCTCCGTGAAAAAACACTTCGAGATTAGGCCATATATCGGTCAACTCACGACCTGTATCTGCTTTAATCTTCTTTAGAAGAACCAGCAACCATGATGGTACACCCATAAATGCACGAATATCGTGCTTAATCGCATAGTCGGTCAAGGCCTGTAGTTTAATCTCCCAATCGGGCAACAATGATATATGCTCAGGAGTACGGCTCATCTTCGCCCAAAAGTATAAATTGCGAATAAGGATAGCCGATATATCTCCGGTGAAGACACTATCACCAATATTATTGATCTGTTTGCTACCTCCCATTACAAGCGTCTTACCAAAGAAGAACTTAGCATCACGATTGGCTTGTGCATAAATAGAAAGCATTTGCTCGCCACATTTATAATGCCCTTTAGTGAGCGACTCACGGGTAACAGGAATATATTTACTCTTATCTTCGGTAGTACCCGACGACATGGCAAACCAGTTAACCGGCTTATTCCAAAGGATATTATTCTGTTTGTCTATGATAATTTTGTCCAGATAAGGACGCAGATCTTCGTAATGAAAAACTGGAACTTTCTTACGAAAGTCATCTTTTGTTTTTATTGATACGAAATCATACTCTTGACCAATAAAGGTATGCTCTCCGTTACGGAGCAAATAATCTAATACCTTACTTTGGGTTTCAAAAGGCCTGTTTATAAACCTGTCGACTTCCCTGTAACCATGATCAAGATATCTATGAACGAGACGGGTAATCATCCGATTTTGCTTATTTTTCGAAGTTTTTCTTCGTCAATAACTTTTATTTTTCGTCCATCGAGTGCAATAATATGCTCTTCCACGAATGTGGATAAAGTACGGATAGCATTAGACGTTGTCATATTAGACAAACTCGCTAAATCTTCACGGGAAAGGTAAATACTGATAGTAGCACCGTCTTCCTCCAAGCCATAGCTTTCAATAAGAAATATCAGCGATTCGGCTAAACGACCTCTAATGTGTTTTTGAGTGAGATTCACAACACGTTCGTCAGCAATTCCCAGATCGGTAGATAATTCGCGGATAAAGAACATACCCAATCGAGGACTCGACAAGACTAATTCTTCTATAATTTTCATTGGTATGAAACAGATTGTTGCCGACTCGAAAGCCGAAGCTGCCGTAACATAAGGCTCATTGGCAAAATAAGCACGGTATCCGAAATATTGAGTAGGCCTAATCATCCTGATTATCTGACTACGCCCTCCTACTCCTTCTTTATATATCTTCACCTTGCCTTTACACAAGCACATAAGATCCTGTGGGGTTTCTTCCTCTCGGTAGATCACCTCATTCTTTTTAAACTCAAGAATCCTTGTGTTTATAGTAATAATCTCACGCTCTTTGTCGCTCAGTAAATTCCATATCTCCGGAATGCTTTCCGATAGACTAATTACATCACTCTTGTCTGCCACCATAAAGAAATATGACTATTAGAATCAAATACAATCGAAAACAAAGTTAATATTTTTTATTTACAAACATGTTACAAAACATATTTATAATACATTACGTTTATTATTTCTTCTTAAAATCGAATGAATAAATAGGTATTTCACTTTGAATATTACAATAATAAGACTATTTTTGCACCACCTAAAAAAGGATGACTGATTATAATCTGTATAAATCAGCCCTTTAGATTGGTTTGGATTTGATAAACAATAAAAACTAACCCCATAAACCCGTTAAGATGAATATATCTCTAACAAATGTTGACAGTGTAAATGCTGTTCTACAAATAATCATTACAAAAGAAGACTATCTAGAAAAAGTAGAAAGCTCACTTAAAAACTTCCGCAAGAAAGCAAATGTACCAGGTTTCCGTCCGGGAACAGTACCTGCCGGTATGGTGAAAAAGATGTATGGCAAATCTATCATTGCAGAAGAAGTAAATAAACTTGTAGGCGAAGGGTTATACAATTATATCCAAGAAAACAAACTAAACGTTTTAGGCGAGCCTCTTCCAAATGAAGAAAAGCAACAACCTGTTGACTTTGCTACTGAAGGAGATTATGAATTCTTTTTCGATATAGCTCTTGCTCCCGAAATCAAACTTGCATTAACTAAAAAGGATAAAATCACATATTACGCTATCAACGTAAATGAAGAGCTTGTTGAAAAACAAATAGATTCGTACAAGGCAAATTATGGCAAATACGAAACTATCAGCGAAGGTGCTAAAGAAACTGACCTGACTAAAGGTAAAATCACCGAGTTGGAAAATGGCAAAGCAAAAGAAAATGGCATTTCAGTAGAAGCTGGTGTTGTTATGGCTTCTTATATAAAAGATGCTGAAGAGCAAGCTAAATTTGTAGGTGTAAAACCAGGTGATGTTATCACATTCAACCCGGGTAAAGCTTACGAAGGAAACGAAACTGAAATAGCATCACTTCTTCATATCGAAAAAGATGCAGTTGAAGCTATTTCTCCTGAATTTAGCTTCGAGGTAACAGAAGTTACCCGTTATAAAGAAGCAGACCTAGATCAAGAGTTATTCGACAAAATATTTGGCGAAGGCACTGTGAAAACAGCAGAAGAATTCAGAACAAAAGTAAAAGAAACTGTTGCTCAACAATTCACTCCTGACAGTGACTACAAATTCTTGCTTGATGCAAAAGAATTACTGGAGAAAAAAGCCGGTGATATTGAATTCCCTGATGCATTCTTAAAAAGATGGTTAATTGCCAGCGGAAAAGAAAGAACAGCAGAATCGGTAGAGGCTGAATATCCGAAAATTGTAGAAGATTTGAAATTCCATCTAATCAAAGAGCAGATAGCAAAAGACAAAGACCTCAAAATAGAGAACGAAGACGTTAAAGCCATTGCTATCCAAGCAGCGCGTGCGCAATTTGCACAATACGGCATGATGGGTCTTCCTGACGAAATGGTTGAGAATTACGCTAACGACATGTTGAAGAACCAAGATAATGCTCGTAATCTTGTTGACCGCGCAATGGAAAACAAAATCATCGAAAGTTTGAAATCAACACTAGGTGTAACAGAAAAAGCAATTTCACTTGAAGAATTCCGTAAATTCTTCGGAAACGAAACAGCAGAGGAAACAGAAGCTTAATCACAGCATACTAAATAATAAGAAACGAGCAGGTTAATTATATCCCTGCTCGTTTTCTTTTTTCTGCTAATAATTAAGGTAAAAGAAAAGATTTACCCATTATTTCAATTTTTTATTTATAACTTTGTTTAGGTAAGAAAATGTCTTTTACAAAACCTTATCATTATGCCACAATATGCTGGCACGGTAATTGTTAATCCTACATTCAATACTATTATTAAAAATAAAAATAGAAGATTATGAATAATGATTTTAGAAAATATGCGACAAAGCATCTTGGGATGAACGGATTAGCTCTTGACAACTACGTAGGTTTTACAAGTAGCTATATATCTCCGACAATCATCGAAGAACGTCAACTTAATGTTGCACAAATGGATGTATTCTCTCGTTTGATGATGGATAGGATTATCTTCCTTGGTACACAGATAGACGACTATACAGCGAATGTAATCCAAGCACAATTGTTGTATCTGGATTCGGCCGACTCGGGTAAAGACATATCTATATATATCAACTCTCCCGGAGGTTCTGTTTATGCAGGATATGGAATTTACGACACTATGCAATTTATAAACAGCAATGTATCTACTATCTGTACCGGTATAGCTGCTTCTATGGCTGCTGTATTACTTGTAGCCGGAGAAAAAGGTAAACGTTCGGCATTGAAACATTCACGTGTAATGATTCATCAGCCACTAGGCGGAGCACAAGGACAAGCATCTGACATCGAGATCACAGCACGCGAGATAGGTAAAGTTAAACAAGAACTTTACAAAATCATATCTGATCATTCCGGACAACCAATAGAGAAAGTAGCGGCAGATTCTGACCGTGACTACTGGATGACTTCGGCTGAAGCAAAAGAATATGGTATGGTCGACGACGTACTGTTAAAAAATAAATAAGGTCTGCGACCTTATTTATTTTTGCACTTTATTCTACTCAATAACAAGCATTTGTTGTCCTTACCAGAATAAGATTTATATTTAACTTTACTTATATAACCAATTTGCTTAAAAATAGATGGCAAAAAAAGAAAATAGCACACATTGTAGTTTTTGTGGACGAAGCGAGAAAGATGTAAACTTACTTATCTCGGGAATGTCTGCCGAAATTTGCGATAGCTGCGTTGAGCAAGCATATCTGATTGTAAAGGAAGGTCTTGACACAAAGAAATCAGGCTCCCACGGTTTAGACAAAAATAAGCTACCCGATCCGAAGAAAATAAAAGAGTATCTGGATCAATACATCATAGGACAAGATAACGCCAAGCGCTATCTGTCTGTAGCTGTATACAATCATTACAAACGAATACTACAGGAAGATAGTAACGACGATGTAGAAATTGAAAAATCTAACATCATCATCGTAGGGCCTACGGGTACAGGTAAAACGCTTTTAGCACGTACTATTGCCAAGTTACTACATGTTCCATTTGCGATTGTAGATGCAACTGTTCTAACTGAAGCCGGATACGTAGGAGAAGATATAGAAAGTATCTTAACTCGCTTGCTACAAGCTGCCGACTATGATGTGGCCGCCGCAGAAAGAGGTATTGTATTTATAGACGAGATCGACAAAATAGCACGCAAAGGCGACAATCCATCTATCACACGCGATGTAAGTGGTGAAGGTGTACAGCAAGGTCTGCTAAAACTACTCGAAGGCTCGATAGTAAATGTGCCACCACAAGGTGGACGCAAGCATCCTGATCAAAAAATGATTGCTGTAAACACAAAAAACATTCTTTTTGTTTGTGGTGGTGCTTTTGACGGAATCGAACGTAAAATCGCTCAGCGTCTCAACACACGTGTAGTAGGTTATGCATCATTGTTGGAAACAGCAGATGTAGATCGCGAAAACATGTTGCAATACATCACTCCGGTTGATTTAAAATCTTTCGGGTTGATTCCCGAAATAATTGGTCGGTTACCCATCCTCACATACTTGAACCCGTTAGATAGAGTTGCATTACGCCGGATACTGACCGAACCTAAGAATTCTATCATCAAGCAATATATCAAGTTATTCAAGATGGACAATGTCGATCTGACATTTGACGAAGATGTATTCGAATATGTGGTGGATAAAGCAATAGAATATAAACTTGGAGCGCGTGGTTTACGGTCGATTGTAGAATCTATTATGATGGATTCGATGTTCACTATACCATCTACTAAACAAACAGAATTGCATATAACTAAAGAATATGCAGTGGACCAATTAGGAAAATCGAACTTAGACAGGCTAAAAAAAGCTGTATAAATTTGGTTATTTCATAAAAAATAGTCTACTTTCGGTTGAAGTTTAAAACATAGCTGCATAGCTTCATAAAATAAAACGACCTAGAGATGTTTAAATATGTCTAATCAAGACGATACGCTAATTATTGCTCTAAAAAAGCATTTTGGCTTTGATAAATTCAAAGGTAACCAAAAAGAGATCATTCAGAATATTCTGGATGGCAGGGACACCTTTGTACTGATGCCTACCGGCGGAGGAAAGTCATTATGTTATCAACTTCCAGCACTGTTGATGGAGGGAACGGCAGTAATTATTTCGCCACTCATCGCTTTGATGAAAAATCAGGTAGATGCCATGCGGAACTTTAGCGAGGAGGATGGTGTAGCACATTTCTTGAACTCATCACTCAATAAGTCGGCTATTGAAAATGTAAAAAACGACATCTTATCGAAGAAGACAAAATTACTTTTTGTTGCTCCCGAGTCGTTGACCAAAGAAGAAAACATTGAATTTTTAAGTCAGATAAAAATATCGTTCTATGCTATTGACGAGGCTCACTGCATATCGGAATGGGGGCATGACTTCCGACCCGAGTACAGACGAATTCGTCCGATAGTGGCAGAGATTGGTAAACATCCACTTATAGCACTCACGGCGACAGCCACTCCAAAAGTGCAACTTGATATACAAAAAAACCTGGGAATGTCTGATGCCGATGTATTTAAGGCATCATTCAACAGAGAAAATCTGTTCTACGAGGTTCGTTCAAAAACGAATAATGTAGACAGAGATATCATCAAGTATATCAAATCGCAAGGTGATAAATCGGGTATTATATATTGTCTCAGTCGCAAAAAAGTGGAAGAATTTGCAGAAATACTTCAGACCAACAATATTAATGCACTCCCATATCACGCAGGTTTAGACCCAAATACACGCTCCAACAATCAGGATGCTTTCTTAATGGAGAAAGTTGATGTGATTGTGGCAACCATTGCTTTTGGGATGGGAATAGATAAACCCGATGTGCGCTATGTTATACATTATGATATCCCAAAGAGCCTCGAAGGCTATTATCAGGAAACCGGACGTGCCGGCAGAGATGGTGGCGAAGGCAGATGTATAGCATTTTATTCATACAAAGATTTGCAGAAATTAGAAAAATTCATGCAAGGCAAACCGGTTGCAGAGCAAGAAATAGGTAAACAATTACTTATGGAAACCGCTGCTTATGCCGAAACTGCCCTTTGTCGTAAAAAAGTATTACTCCATTATTTTGGAGAAGAATATAAAGTAAAGAACTGTGGTAATTGTGACAATTGTATAAACCCTAAAAAACAAGTGGAAGCTAAAGACTTATTATCAACAGCCCTAGAAGCTGTAATTGAATTAAAAGAAAAATTTAAACCTGAGTATGTTATCAATATACTGGTAGGAAAAGAAACATCAGAAATAGAGACGTACAATCATCAAGATTTAGAAGTTTTCGGCTCGGGTGATGATACTGACGAGGACACATGGAATGCATTGATTCGCCAAGCCATAATTGCCGGATATTTTGATAAAGACATAGAAAACTACGGATTGCTCAAAGTAACCAAAAAGGGTAAAGATTTCTTGAAGAAGCCTGTATCGTTTAAAATATCGACAGACGAAGATGAAGATATGGATGATGATGGTAATATGGATGAAGTAGCAGTGAAAGGTGGCGGAGGCGGCTCTGCTGTGGATCCTGTACTATTCTCTATTATGAAGGATCTTCGCAAGAAGATGGCTAAAAAGCTAAATGTACCTCCTTATGTTATCTTCCAAGATCCATCGCTCGAAGCTATGGCAACAATCTATCCTATAACTACCGACGAATTGCAAAATATTCCGGGTGTAGGTGCAGGTAAAGCTAAGAGATATGGTGACGAGTTTGTTCAAATCATAAGAAAGCATGTTGAAGAAAACGAAATAGAACGTCCTGAGGATTTACGTGTCAAAACAGTTGCAAACAAGTCGAAACTTAAAGTGGCAATTGTACAGGCAATAGATCGTAAAGTAGCACTCGACGACTTAGCAGAATCAAAAGGAATAGAATTCCACGAATTACTTGATGAAGTAGAGGCAATTGTCTATTCGGGAACAAAAATAAATATCGATTATTTCCTTCGCGAAGTGATTGATGAAGATCACATGGATGATATATTCAGCTACTTTCAGGAAGCAGAATCTGACTCTCTAGCTGATGCTATCGACGAATTAGGTATGTATACTGAAGATGAAATCCGATTGGTCAGAATCAAATTCATTTCGGATATGGCAAATTAAGAATGAAAAAAAAAGCTATTTTCCCAGGAACATTCGACCCATTCACCATTGGTCATGATTCCTTAGTAAAACGATCTCTAGGCCTTATGGACGAGATCGTTATTGCTATTGGAGTAAATGATTCCAAAAAAAGTTATTTCTCATTAGAAAAGCGGGTGAACATGATCCGCTCGCTGTACAAAGATGATTCACGCATTACTGTCGGAACATACGATTGCCTGACGGTAGACTATGCGAAAGAAGTCGGAGCAAATTTCATAGTTAGAGGTATACGCTCTGTGAATGATTTCGAATATGAGAAAACCATCGCAGACATGAATCGAAATATATCCGGAATTGAAACTTTTATACTTTTTACTGAACCAGAACTAACACATATTAGTTCTACTATCGTACGCGAGTTATTAAGATACAATCATGATGTCAGTAAATTTGTTCCGGAAGGATTGAATTTAGATATTCAAGACTAAAATAAGATTTTAATATATAAGCCTTTAAGCTTATAAATACAACTCTTAATATGAAAAAAACAACAATATTCGTACTCTGTATTTGTGCTATTGTAACAACAGCTTCTGCTCAATTAAGAATGAGTGAAGGCTCAAAGAAAGTTGCAACAACAATGGCAATTATAGAAAATCTGTATGTAGATGAAGTTAATGATCAAAAGCTCTCGGAAGATGCCATCAGAGCGCTCTTGGAGAAACTCGATCCCCACTCTACTTACGCAAGTGCCGAGGAAGTAAAAGAAATGAATGAGCCGCTTGAAGGAAACTTCGATGGCATAGGTATCTCTTTTAATATGATGACAGATACGCTGTATGTTATAGAAACTATATCGGGAGGCCCTTCCGAAAGAGTAGGCATAAGACCGGGTGATAAAATCATATATGTGAATGACACACTGATTGCCGGTGTGAAAAGAAGCAATAAAGATATTATGTCACGCCTTAGAGGTCCAAAAGGGACTTCGGTTAATGTAAAGGTATTGCGTAAAGGAGAACCTCAATTGCTCGAGTTTAAAATTGTAAGAGCAAAAATTCCTATCTATAGCTTAGATGCAGCTTATATGATAGACAAGCATGTAGGATACATCCGATTGAGCCGTTTTGGAGCAACTACCACAAAGGAGTTTCAGGAAGCTGCTAAAAAACTGAAAGCTGAAGGAATGCAAAGCCTTATACTCGATCTGGAGAATAATGGTGGAGGGTATCTTTCCGCTGCGATTGAGTTAGCCGATGAATTTTTAGAAAAAGATCGATTAATAGTATATACAGAAGGATCGCGCCAACCCAAAAAGCTAGATTCGGCAACAGCTAAAGGTTCTTTCGAGCAAGGCAAACTAGTAATCCTCATCAATGAGGGATCGGCTTCGGCAAGCGAGATTGTATCAGGAGCTGTACAAGACTGGGACAGAGGAATTATCGTTGGACGCCGCAGTTTTGGAAAAGGTCTTGTACAAAGACAAATACCATTGCCCGACGAATCGATGATACGATTGACCGTAGCCCGCTACTATACCCCGACCGGACGTTGTATTCAGAAACCATATACAAGTGGCGACAAGGATGCTTACGAAATGGATGTTATAGAACGATACAATAAGGGAGAAATGATGAGTGCTGACAGCATACATTTTCCTGATTCTCTAAAATATCAGACTCTTATCAATAAACGCACAGTATACGGCGGTGGAGGTATTATGCCCGACTATTTCGTTCCGGTAGACACAACTGCTTACCCTATGTATTTAAGACAAATAGTAGGAAAAGGCGTTACACTCAAAATATCTCATAACGAGGTTGACAATAACCGGAAAGAAATTCTTGCCAAATATCCGAATGCTGAATCTTTTTACAAGAACTATACTATTTCAGAAGAAATCATGCAGAAGGTAATTGCAGCCGGAGAAGAAGAAAAGGTTGAATTTAACGAAAAGGAATATGAAAAAGCGAAGCCGTTCCTTGCTATGCAGATAAAAGCTTTGATGGCACGTGATTTGTACGATATGGCAACCTATTTCAAAATTATAAACGATTACAGCGATATTTACAAGAAAGCTTATGAAATCATCCGTGATGATAAGCAATACGAAGATTTGCTTCGGAAGTAAAGCAAAAATCACACAAATAAAAAAGGATGTATCTTATAGATACATCCTTTTTTATTTTAACTCGAAGGTAAAAGTTAATCTTTCAGCTCTTCGTATTTTATATACTCTCCTTCATTCTCTGAAAATATCTTCTTAGGTACATCATCCTGTACCGGAGAATTTGCATTTCGGTTATTTGCATTATATTTTGAGTATGAAGAGTGTTTACCTGACATAGATGCTATTTTTCTGAAAACAGATAAAATCAACATAATGCCAAGCATTAGTGATGTTATAACAAGAAATAATAAAATTTTCATCTATCAATTATTTAATTAAAAGGTCACAGACCTATTTGTTACTTTTACGAATAACTACCTATATTTTTTCTTACTGAAATTGTATAACAAATATACTAACTTAGTAAATCCTATGTACACTTATTTACTATATTTAACAAGACTTCTCATTAATAAACAAAAGCCGATTATTCATATTTTCAGAAGCGTATGCTCTACTAAAATACTCGATCCAATAAGGATCAAAATAATACCGCCTGCCAAGTTTATACGCAGATTATAACGCCTTCCAACCTTGCAACCAAACACAACACCAAACACAGCAACAGTAAAGGTCACAAGCCCTACTATTATGGCTGGAGTGAAAATCGGTCGATTAACTAGAGATAAGGATAAACCGACAGCCATAGCATCTATACTTGTTGCTACCGCCAGACTGAACATTACACGTATATCAAGAGGATTGAATGGTCTCTTATCTTCCTCTCCCTTAAAGGCCTCGTAAATAACTCTTACACCCAATAGCGATAAAATTCCGAATGCAAACCAATGATCATATTGATCTATATACTCAGCAAACGTAGATCCTATAAACCATCCGAAAACAGTCAGCCCTAATTGAATAAATGCTAACATACCCGCTATCTTCATAACATTGGTCGCACGATGATCGCGAATTATAGCACCACTTGTAAGGGCTATAATCAAACTATCCATGGATAAACCAATGGCAAGAATACTCATTTGAATCATATCCATCGGGTTATATCAGAAAGAGTTTTACGCTTTTTCTCAGGAACTCTACTCTTTTCTTCGTCAATATATCCTAAAGGAAAAATTGCTATCGGCTCTATATTTGCATCTAAATTGAGTGCCTCAGCCAAGACATCGGGTTTGAAATTACACACCCAGCATGTACCTAATCCGATTTCAGCTGCTGCAAGACAAATGTGTTCTGCTGCAATAGCTGCATCTACGTCTCCGAAGTCTTTTTTATCGGTAGCTGTTCGCTTCCACGAAGATGCCGAATCTTTACAAACGACAATACAAAGAGGTGCAGTCTTAAACCACTCTCTATCGTACGCTTCATGAATTTTGAGTTTTACAGATTGATCAGTAATAACATAAAACTGCCAAGGTTGAAAATTGCAAGCAGAAGGAGCTAGTCTTGCACAATTGAGAATGTAGTCTATTTTTTCCCGCTCTACTACCTGCGGCAAATAAGCTCTAACCGAGTAACGGTTTTCGCTAAGGTCTTTCAAATTCATTTTTTAGTGATCTTATATTAAATAAAGAAGTGCCGGTCGTCTAGGAAACCGGCACTTTGCTTTATAGTTCTTCTTCTATCTTATAATTATTTCTCTCACTCGAATTTCGGGAAACAATCTCACCCAGAAAACCTGCAAGAAACAACTGAGTACCCAAAAGCATCATTGTCAACGAAATATAAAAATATGGAGAGTTGGTAACCAATGGATGTGGTACTCCTTGATACATAGCATACCATTTATTAAAACCAACAATAATAACAGCGATAAGCCCAACAAAAAACATAACGCTACCCCACAATCCGAAGAAATGCATAGGTTTGCGCCCAAATTTAGATAAGAACCACAATGTCATCAAATCAAGATACCCATTGATAAAACGGCTCATACCAAATTTGCTTTGTCCGTATTTACGGGCTTGATGACACACTTCTTTTTCCCCTATTTTATTAAATCCTGCGATTTTTGCCAGATAAGGTATGTAACGGTGCATATCGTTGTACACCTCTATATTTTTAACGACTTTCTTGCGGTAAGCTTTAAGCCCGCAATTAAAATCATGTAGTTTTATACCTGATACTTTTCGAGCAGTAGCATTAAATAGTTTTGTAGGCAGAGTTTTAGATATTGGATCGTAGCGTTTCTTCTTCCAGCCCGATACCAAATCATATTTCTCCTCTTTTATCATTTTGTAAAGAGTCGGTATTTCATCAGGGCTATCTTGCAAATCAGCATCCATCGTGATGACAACATCGCCTTCTACTTTTTGAAAAGCACAATGCAAAGCAGGTGATTTGCCATAATTTCGTCTAAAACGGATACCCTTTATATTCGGCGAATCTTTTTGCAGTCCACATATAACATCCCACGAATGGTCTGTACTTCCATCATCAACGAAGACAACTTCGTACGAGAAACTATTCTCGTCCATTACTCGCTTAATCCAAGCATAAAGTTCGGGAAGAGATTCTTCTTCGTTAAACAGTGGTATGACTACAGATATATCCATCCGATTAATTATATTTTTTATTACCAAGAATTCCTATCAATACACCAAAAATTAGCCCAATGAAGGTATTACCGATAAACTTACCAAATATATAAGTCCCCCTATTGTTGAAAATCGAATAAAGGATCCTCTTCGATTCGGCAAACTCTTCATCCGACATCATATCCATTTTTTTAACCTGTTCTATAGACTCGGTAAAAGGATGAATCATTTGGGCAAAATAACCCGGGTCGATAAACTTATAATGAAGGTATATCATTGCTCCTTCGAAAAAAGATGCGAAAAAGCAAGCCAAAATAGTAAAAACAGCACATTGTAATGCCGATTTCATCTTCTCTGCATCGGACTCTTTATATCTAAAATAAAAAATATAGATAAGAAAGAAGGTCCCTGCATTCAGCAAATAATACAGATAGATAAAATGCTCCCAATAACTGGCTCCTACATAAACCAAATACTTAAAAGCCCAGAAAAGCCCCAATATAGCGCCATAGTGCATAGCGTAGTTGATTATCGATGCTTTCTTTTCTTCCATGTTTACTTTATTGAGGTACAAATGTAAGGATTTTGTTTAAAAAATAAGTGCAAATCTGGGATTTACACTTACTTAATTATCAATTTACCGATTTATTATCTTTCGCTACTAAATCGAGCGGATGCTTTATTTTCTCTTTTAACAAGGCTATATCGAGAACCTCTTTGATATCTCCAACATAATGAAACGTCAACCCTTTTAAATAAAGCGGTTTGATCTCCTCTATATCTTTTTTATTTTCTTTGCAAAGAATTATCTCTTTTATTCCGGCACGTTTAGCAGCTAATATTTTCTCACGGATACCTCCTACAGGAAGCACTTTACCTCGTAAAGTAATCTCACCTGTCATAGCCAGATTAGATTTCACCTTGCGTTGAGTAAGAGCAGAAGCCAAAGATGTAATCATAGTTATACCCGCCGACGGACCATCTTTTGGTATAGCACCCTCGGGTACATGCACATGCACGTTCCAGTTTTCAAAAATGGATTCATCTATGCCTAAGGACTGACTATGCGAATGAAGATATTCCAATGCCAAAACAGCTGATTCCTTCATAACATCGCCTAGATTTCCCGTAAGGGTGAGTTTACTACCTTTACCTCGGCTCAAAGATGTTTCGATAAATAATATCTCTCCACCAACCGACGTCCAGGCTAAACCGGTAACCACTCCGGCATAATCATTACCTTGATATTGATCTCTACTATATTTTACAGCTCCAAGATAATCTTGCAAGTCAGCAGGCTCTATCGTTTTCTTGTACTCCTCGTCAGAAGCAACTTTTCGAGCAAGCTTACGCATAAGTTCTGCGATTCTTTTATCCAATTCGCGAACCCCCGACTCTCTTGTATAGTTTTCTACAATCTTTTCTAATGTCTTCTTCGGAATATTGATCGCATCTTTTGTCAAACCGTGATTCTCCAATTGCTTAGGAACAAGATGACGGTAAGCAATTTCCACTTTCTCTTCGATTATATATCCACTAACATCTATCAACTCCATACGATCCAATAACGGTTGCGATATGGTAGATAGATTATTGGCTGTTGCCAGAAACATAACTTTCGACAAGTCGTAATCTATATTCAAATAGTTATCGTGAAATGCAAAATTTTGCTCTGGATCCAAAACCTCTAACAAAGCCGATGACGGATCGCCCTTAAAATCTGATCCTATTTTATCGATCTCATCCAATACAAACACCGGATTAGATGAGCCCGCTTTCAGTATATTCTGAATAATGCGACCGGGCATAGCACCGATATATGTCCGGCGATGACCTCTGATTTCAGATTCATCATGTAATCCACCGAACGAGACACGCACATATTTGCGATTTAAAGCCTTTGCGACCGATTTACCCAAAGAAGTTTTACCAACTCCCGGAGGGCCATAAAGGCAAATAATAGGAGATTTCAAATCGCCTTTCAGTTTTAACACAGCAAGATGCTCTATGATACGCTCTTTTACTTTTTCAAGTCCGAAATGATCCTGATCAAGCACTTTTTGCGCATTCTTTAAATTGAAATTATCTTTTGTATATTCGTTCCAAGGTAAGTCGAGCAATGTCTCAACATAAGTATATTGAGTTGAATAGTCAGGCGATTGAGGGTGTAGACGTTCAAGTTTACTTATTTCTTTCTCAAATGCCTGAGCAACATCCTTACTCCATTTTTTCTTCGCACCTCTGATTTTAAACTCTTCGATATCGGCTTGCTGTGGATTGCCACCCAACTCATCTTGAATAGTTCTTATTTGCTGTTGTAGGAAATATTCTTTTTGCTGTTGATTCAGTTCCTCACGAGTCTTCATCTGGATATTGAGTTTCATTTCCATCATCTGAGTCTCGCGGTTGAGAATGACCAGCAAGTTATAAGCGCGTTCTTTCTCGTCGTTAATCTCCAGCAAAGCCTGTTTCTCAGCGCCCGATACCGGAAGGTTCGTGCAGCAATAGTTTACCAGAACAGATTTAACAGATTCCGAGTTCATTCGCTGAATAAACTCTTTGGGAGGATCTCCATACATGCGTAGCATCTGAACCATTAATTCACGAATAGAATCAAGTAATGCTTTATATTCGGAATCGGTTTTCAATGCAGGAACACTTTCTAATATCTCATAACGTCCTTTTAAGAACGGTTCTGTTTGCGTTACATCTGTCAACCTGAAGCGCTTTTTACCTTGGAATATAACGGTAACATTATCGCTGTCGGGCAACTCGATCACACGTATAATTTCGGCAATAACACCCACCGGATACAAATCGTCCTTTTCGGGATCATCTATGTCGGAATCCTTTTGACAAATAAGGCCGACCAACTTGCCTTTTTGGCGGTTGGCGGCTTTTATCAACTTCATCGACTTTTTCCTTGCCACAGCAATCGGTGAACTTGTTCCCGGGAAGATAGCAGTATTACGAAGGGGTAGAATAAACAATTCTTCCTTCAAATCCTTTTCGTTTATATAGCAGTCTCCATCGATTAAATCGGTTGTAATGATTGAGATAACAGGCTCATCACTTTCGCCAATACCTAGAAGATCTTTCTTATTTTTAAACATATTTATGTCCTTTTTATATATTTCTCTTTTAAATTTAAGAGGGTGTAAAAGTACAGAATTATAACTAACTTTGTCTGATTATAGAACAAAATCTATGCCAAGAGTTTAAAAGCATAAGAATCTGTCAGTTTGATCAAACCGCATGGCTAATCCGTATTTTCAATTTAAACAATTTACTGTCTATCATGACCGATGCGCCATGAAAGTGGGTACAGACGGCACATTACTTGGTGCATGGACCAAACTGGAAGGCGCAAAGAGAATACTTGATGTAGGAACAGGCTCCGGTTTAATATCTTTAATGCTGGCACAGCGAAAAAATGATACTGAAATAGATGCAATAGACACTGATACAGATGCTGTGGAGCAAGCTAATCATAATATAAAACAATCGCCTTTTTTCAAACTCATTAAATGCCAACATACATCATTTCAGGATTTCGCGAAACGGAATAGTATCAAATATGACGTAATTGTTTCTAATCCCCCATTCTTCGTGCAATCGTTAAAATCGCCCGATAAGCAACGCACTTTAGCACGCCATACCGATAGTTTACATATTGAAGAACTGATTGCCCTATCCTCAAAGCATTTGGCAGATAACGGACATTTGTCTATAATATTTCCTTACGAGCAAAAGAATACCCTTATTGCTTTAGCTGCAAAGAGTGGACTCTATATATCTCACATTACAAATATCTTTCCTACCCCTATGTCTACAGCCAAAAGAGTGCTAATGGAATTTTCAAAGGCAAATATTCCTTTAGTAGAGGATGATCTGGTTATTGAAAAAGAAAGGCATGTATATACTGATGATTTCAAAAATCTAACGAAAGACTTTTATTTGAAACTGTGACCCTACTAAATTCGCTTATTCTGCCACCTCGCATATCTGAGGTAAATAAAAGATAAAATGAGCAGACCACCCCAATATACATACTCAACTGTCCAACATACTGCAACCGAAGCTTGCTTATACATTACGATCCAAATCATATAGAGGATATAGGCCACAAGAGTTATCACTTCCAGACAAAGAGCCGCACGTGTATTTCCGGTTCCTGATATAGAATTAAATATTACAGTGCTGACACTACAAATAGGTAAAGCTAACACAACTACCAGCAAAGGATTTACTGATAAGCCAATTAATTCCGGCGAATCTTTGGGAGTAATAAATGATATCCAAAATTCGGGCATAATGGCAGTACAGAGCATTACAATAAATATAACCCCTATACTCAAGCTGCATATTTTTTTAACAAGTGGTATCACATCTTTTATCCGTCCGGCTCCCATCGTATTTCCGACCAGCGTATTGGCAGTCGTAGCGAAGGCATTCATCGGAATAAAGAATAGCATATAGAAATTACGAACGATATTTGTTATAGTCAGTGCATCGACCGAATGCTTCTCCATTGCCATAAAGAACAGAAACCAAGTGGACATAGATACCAGATACTGCACCATCGTAAAAGACGAAATATTTAATATACTACGTATTATAGAAAATCTAAACCGCATTTTCATAAATCCGTATTTCTTCAAATCTACTGTCTTCAATGTGTAGATAACAAAAAACAAGACTGAGGCGATCTCGGATATAACGGCAGCAATACCTGCACCTTCGATACCCAATTTAGGAAATCCGAAATTCCCGAAGATTAGCACATAATCACCTATACAGTTTACGACTGCCATAATTACAGCATTCACTGTAAGAACGCGAGTACGGGCAATACCGACGTAAAATGCACGGAACATTACATTTATAGAAGAAAAGAACAATCCGAATATACGCCACGAAAGATAGGCTTGCATAGCCTGATACACTTCTGCCGAATCTATATATTTAGGTAGAAGAAACTTTGTCATTAAAGACGAGCCCACCACAAGAATGAGAGCAAGTAACTCTAAAAACAAAACACCTTGTATGACAATACTTCCTATTTTATTATGATTCCCCTCTCCATTACGACGACTGATCATTATCTGACCGCCGATGCTGAAACCGAAACACAACGTATAGAAAGCAATGTAATAAATACCGGCTAAGCCGGACGCGCTCTGCGCAACCTTAGCTCCTTCACCAATAGATGCAAGAAAATAGGTAGCGGTTACCTGAACTACATTTTGAGCCAGCAACCCGAGCATTATAGGAACGCTCACCCGCCATATATCTTTATAGGAGTACATAAATGTGGAAAAGTTAGTAGAAAAAAACTTGTTATTTCACAAGCTTATTTGTTTTAGTATCGGGAAATGCCACCCATGGTTTGAACAATCTAGCTTCTTCGAAATCCATTTGAGCATACGACATAATGATAACAATATCACCCGGTTGTACTTTTCGCGCAGCAGCTCCGTTAAGGCAGATTGCTCCCGAACCGCGCTCACCTTTGATAACATAGGTTTCGAGACGCTCACCATTGTTATTGTCGACTATCTGTACCTTTTCGCCTTCTATCAGGTTCACGGCATCCATCAAATCTTCATCAATAGTAATACTTCCTATGTAATTTAAATTGGCTTCAGTTACTGTAACTCGATGTAATTTCGATTTTACAACTTCTACAATCATATCTTTCTACTATTTAGCTATTATGCTTTAATATAAACAATATCATCAATGAGGCGTACTTCTCCGCAATATACGGCTATACATCCTACAACGTAATTGGCTTCTGACCAATCAGCAATAGATTGTAGCGAATACCCGTCTACAACCTCAAAATACTCGACATCAAGACCATCGAATGAATTTATAGTTTCAACTACTTTTTTCACCAGGTCTTGGACAGAATAATCACCGACCCATATCTTACTTTGAAAAAGAGCCTTCGATATATTTATCGCAATCTCTTTTTGCTCAGCCGTCAGTCGCTCGTTACGGCTACTCATCGCCAACCCCGAATTCTCGCGGACAATAGGCATAGCGACAATTTCCACATGTAAGGCAAGTTGCTTAACCATTGCCCGGATAATCGCTAACTGCTGAAAATCTTTTTCACCAAAATATGCTTTATCGGGTTTTACAATATCAAACAATCTGCTTACCACTTGTGCTACCCCGTTAAAATGTCCGGGACGATGCTTCCCTTCCATCACCTTGTCGATCTGACCAAAGTCGAACTGACGGGTATCAGGTTCCGGATAAACCTCTTCTTCGGATGGAGCAAAAATTATCGAAACTCCTGCCTGGGTAAGATATCGACTATCCCGCTCAAGATTACGTGGATATTTTACAAGATCTTCCTTATTATTAAATTGTGTAGGATTAACAAAGATGCTAACCACACAAATATCATTATCGATAAGACACTGCTTCACTAATGATAAATGTCCGGCATGAAGCGCTCCCATTGTCGGAACGAAGCCGACAGTTTTACCACTTGTTCGCAGAGCCGAAATCGCCTCCTGCAACTTACTAACGGTGTGTATTAAATCCATTCTTTTAGTCTATATATTCCTAAAGAGGATACAAAGCAACTAAATATTTATGGAACGGTGAAACAATCATTCTTTTTTGTTTTCAAATTTAACGTAGACAGATATCTAATAATTCATAACAATTGAGATAAAACCAAAAAAATCAGCAATTTGTTAAGTCTGGTTTGCAAATAACAAGATTTTTTTTTATTATCTTTGTACTTTCAATTCAGTTCTGTAAAATAAGACAAATGAGCACAAAGAAAATTTTATACATTACCCAAGAGATAACACCTTATCTTCCGGAGTCTCCAATCTCAGTAAATTGCCGATACTTACCACAAGCTATACAAGAAAAAGGTAAGGAAATCAGGACATTTATGCCTAAATTCGGTAATATCAACGAGAGAAGAAATCAACTTCATGAGGTTATCCGTCTTTCGGGAATGAATTTGATTATAGACGACACCGATCACCCTCTTATTATCAAAGTTGCCTCTATACAAGCAGCCAGAATGCAAATCTACTTTATCGACAATGAGGATTTTTTCAAACGCAAAGCTACAACCGCAACAGACGAAGGCGTTGAATTCGCAGATAATGACGAGCGCAGTATATTCTACATAAGAGGAGTGCTGGAAACAATAAAAAAATTACGCTGGATACCTGACGTTATAGACTGCCATGGATGGATGACTGCACTTACCGGTCTTTATATTAAAAAAGCATACGCTGACGATCCTTGCTTCAAAAATTCAAAAATTGTATACTCCTTATACAATGACGACTTTAAACAACCTTTCAGTGCTAATTTTGCAAATAAATTAAAATTCGACGGAATTAAAGATGCAGATGTTGCCGACTTGACAAAAGGAGAGGTCAGCTATGAGGCTCTTTGCAAGTTTGCTATGCAATATGCTGATGGAATCATACAAAGCGAAGAAACAATAAACCCTACCGTACTGGAATATGCCAATGCTTCAGGTAAAAAATTCCTTCCTTACCAAGGAGACGTTGCCGCTTCGGTGGATGCAATCAATAATTTTTACGATAATATTTAAAGTATCTAAAATAAAACTAGAAAAATACTGTTTATCTTTTGAGAACAGTATTTTTTGTGGATATTTGATGCCCAAATTCATTTAATAATTAATTCTGAATGAAAATAAAGACATTATTAGGTTTTATAATAGCACTTCTTGCTATAAGCTTTATCGCTTGTGATGACGATTTACATTCGGTTGGAAGCTCTATCCAGACCGAGAGTGACAGTATATACGTTAGTGTTGACACTGTTGTGATCACAGCAAAAACTATTTCATTAGAAGATCGCATTTATGCTCGTACAGCAGCAGGAGTTCTTGGCGAGTATATTGATCCGATATTCGGAAAAGTTAAATCAGACTATCTGTCTGAATTTTATTGTCCTAAAGACATGGCATTCAAAAACAAAACATTTTCGATAGATTCTGTACAAGTAAATGTTGTTTTTTCGAGCTTCAGCGGAGATTCCACAAATCTAATGGGAATATCTACATACGAACTTAACACGCCATTAGTAAAAAACTTCTATACAAATATTAATCCAAAAGATTTTTATGACCCGGCAGATCTATTGGGTAGCGGATCTTTTACGGTTAATGATGCATATCAAATAAAATATAGCGATGGCTCTGTTGGACCTAGAATGATTACAACGCAGGTAGATACACTTTTCGGACAAAGATTCCTTAAAGAGTGGAAAACAAATCCCGGAACATTTAAAGATTCAGAATCACTGAGAAAGACATTCTTCCGCGGAATATATGTTACTACTAACTTTGGTAACGGTACGCTTCTGAATGTTAGCAACACTACATTAGATATTTTCTATAAATATGTAGGTCGTAATAGCGGTGACACTGCAGATTCAATCAGAACTTCGATATTCAGCCTTGCTGTGACACCGGAGGTTATACAGATGAATCGCATTCAAAACAAAATAGATCCGGCACTTTTAGAAAACACCGATCTTACACGATCTTATCTGAAAACACCGGCAGGTGTAGCTACCGAGCTGACCATTCCGTTAGGTGAGATAATCAGAAAAATGGGTGCTAATAAAATAGTAAATTCTGCGACATTCAACATAAAAGGTTTCACTGAAGAAGAAACTGCATCAAAACTACAAAGACCGGCAATGCTTC
Source organism: Dysgonomonas sp. ZJ709 (assembly GCF_011039195.1). Lineage (NCBI taxonomy): Bacteria > Pseudomonadati > Bacteroidota > Bacteroidia > Bacteroidales > Dysgonomonadaceae > Dysgonomonas > Dysgonomonas sp. ZJ709. The sequence continues at coordinate 173,823 of NZ_JAAKEM010000001.1, read as the reverse complement.
TATTTGTAAATAGCGATTCTCTTCCGACTTTCTTCCCAAATAAAAGACTTGAGAATAATATATCGAGTTTCCTTATGCCAAGAAATACAGGTACCAATACTTACGAATTCTCGCTTAATGGCTATAATATATCCCAGTTGATCAATTACTATGCTGATCATTATAAAAATATGGACAAAAACTCTATCCCTGATCTCAAATACACAATAATACCGGTAAACAGGCTTACGGAAAGAGTAGCTTCGGGATCTTCGTATGTAAATGTGACATCAGGTATCTATAACTTAATGAGTCCTACATCTGCTATATTGAGAACAGATGAGAAAAACATGAAAATGGGACTTATCTTTAGTAGATATTCGGACAGAGAATAACCTAAATAAAATTGATTGCAAATAAAATAAAATACACAGCCAGATTATTACTCCTGTTATACATAGGATATTATGGCTGTGTTTCTTATTTTGTACATATGCACGTATACCAAGGTGCCATATATGTACACTCTCATCCTTACAACAAAGCGACTCAAAATCCGGGAGATAAAGACATACCTCCCTTTGAAACGCATAGCCACAATGCAGCGGGATTTTTCACGCTTAATCAATTATCCAATCTTACTTCTTTCGAGGCTTCGGGCAATACAATAGCGTTCGTCCATCTATCTTTTCGGGTAATACCTTACCAACAGCCCATATTAAGCGAAGTTTCCCCAATAGAAGTCCCTTATTTCAACCTAAGAGCTCCTCCTTCTACTCTTAATTCTATCATCGGCATTCTTTCTTAATAAAATTCTGAACAGAATCCATATTGATCGAGATAAACCTATCCGATCTTAATTCATTACATTTTATTTATTCATAGTCTGAAATAATAATTTATTGCAGGCGATGATTTGGCGTATAAACTAGTTCTAACCCATCTGTTTATAGCCATATAACATATATACTGACATGAAAAAGATTATACCTTTATCATTTTATATAATGTGCTTCCTCAGCATATCGGCTCAACAGCCAAGAGCTTCAGCAATAAAAGGGCATGTTCTCGACAGCCAAACCGAAGAACACCTACCAGGAGTTATCGTAAAAATAGAAAATACCGAGCGTGCAGTTATGTCGGACGAGACAGGTCATTTCTCTCTGAATAATATACCGGCAGGCACATATATACTAACCACACAATATTTAGGTTATTCAAGTTCGAGATTGGAGGTGAATATCGCTAATAACGAAACAAAAAATGTAAGTTTATACATAGAATCCGAAAGCCAGCTCCTAAATGAAGTCTCTGTTGAGGCCTCAGCCAGAGCTTTAAACAGAAAGCTATCACCGGTCGTAGTAAACCAGTTGACGACAAAAACATTTGAAGGAACCAACTCCGTATCTCTTTCTCAGGGATTAAATTATATGCCAGGACTTAGAGTCGAAACGAACTGCCAGAACTGCGGAACGCAAGAAGTCAGAATCAACGGGCTGGAGGGACAGTATTCTCAAATGCTGATGGACGGTCAGCCCATCTTCAGTTCGTTAACGCAAATGTACGGCTTAGAGCAATTGCCAACCAATATGATCGAACAAGTAGAAGTTATTCGTGGAGGAGGTTCCGTTTTATATGGATCGAATGCCATCGGGGGTGTCATGAATATAATAACGAAAGAACCGGAAAAAAATTCATATCAGGTCAGATATAACCTATCTATGATAGATGGAAAATCTGCAGACAATACCGTGTTCCTCAATTCATCATTTGTAGACAGATCCAAAACATCGGGAATTTCGCTTTTTGCCAATATGCGTAGTCGTGATCCTTGGGATGCTAATGGTGACGGTTTCTCGGAAATTGGAAAAAACAGAGCTTCATCTATTGGGTTAAGATCGTTTGCAAAACCAACTCTTCGCGATAAAATAACTTTCGAATACCATTATATATCTGAATACCGAAGAGGGGGAGACAATATGGATAAACCTCCTCATCAAGCTATGATTGCAGAAACTACAGATTATTATATCCATTCGGGAGGTGCGGGATACACTCACCTTAGCGAAGACAATAAGAAAAAACTATCTATACATGCATCCCTCCAAGACACAAGAAGAACGGGATACTACGGAGCAGGTTTTGATCCGAACGGATATGGAAAAACATCTGAGATAGCTGCGACCGGAACTGCTTTGTACGAAATCAACATGGATAAATTATTATTTATGCCTGCTAAATTCACTGTCGGATATACACAAGAATATACGAATCTGAATGACTCTATCCATAGCAGGGATATCAAACAAATAGTAAATATCGGTAGCCTATTTGCTCAGAATGAATGGAAAGATGATAACCTGACACTTATCCTAGGAATAAGAGCCGACAAACACAATATGCTTCACAACATCAATATCATTCCTCGTGGTAGCCTACGTTACAAATTGACAGAGAAGATAAATTTAAGAGCCGCCTATTCGATGGGATATCGCGCACCTCAGATAACAGCGTCAGATCTTGATGTACCTATTATAGGAGGCAGTGCTACCATTACAGTTTTAGATAAAGATCTCAAACGCGAATATTCGAGTTCAATAAACGGTGGGGCTGATTTCACTTTTTATAATGATAAAATCTATTCGTACTTTTTAGTCGAAGGCTTTTACACAAAAATAAACAGAGTATTCATTACTGAAGAAACAGGCAGCGACGAACAAGGTAATACAATTATGACCCGCAAAAATGGAGACGGAGCTTATGTATATGGCGTAAATATGGAAGCTACAATACAGCCTGTCAACTGGCTAGAAGTCCAAGGAGGATTTACTCTGCAAAGAAGTAGATACACCGTTCCTATAAGCTGGTCTAGCGAACCGACACTTCCTCCTGTGAAAGAAATGCTCCGTTCTCCCGACACTTATGGATTTTTCACGGCAACTGCCACCCCTAAAAAGAGCTATTCCGCATCACTATCAGGTGTCTATACAGGCCCGATGCTTACCCCTCATTTTGCAGGAGCAGAAGGAATAACGGTAGATAGAACAGTAAGAACGCCGAGTTTTATGGATATGACTATTAAACTATCCTATTTTTTCAATCTGAATGCAACAAACAATCTAGAAATAAATGGTGGAATCCAGAATATGTTTGATCAGAGACAAAAAGATTTTGATAAAGGACCTAATAGGGATTCAGAATATATTTATGGACCATCACTACCCAGAACATTCTTTATAGGACTGAAATTAAGTTCCTTATAACAAAAATGAAGTACTGTCAGAATAACATAATATGGCAGTACTTTACTATTTTAAATAAATATAACACGGGTTATTAAGTTTTTGATAGTATCTTTGCCTTGATGAGCGGGCAATATTTCGCATATGTATTAGTTATTCAACCAATTTACGGAATAGAAATATGACGGAATACTTACCAGAAAAAGGTAATTGATGTTAGAAATCATTATAAAAGGATTATTCATTGGCTTCCTATCCTCTGCCCCTATGGGCCCTGTAGGAATGCTTTGTGTACAACGCACTTTGAATGATGGAAAAAAATACGGACTAGCTACTGGATTCGGAGCTGTCGGCGGAGATATGATTATCGCTTTTTTCGCCATAATAGCAGCACTAGGGCTTGGCTTTAGTACCGAATTTATTCAGCAGCACGAAGGTCCTCTAAAAATCATCGGTAGCCTTGTTCTCATAGTCTTCGGTTATGTCATTTTCAGAAAAAATCCGTCTAAAAGTTTAGCTAAACTTAGCGAAAATAAAAAATCATACTGGAAAGTTTTCGCATCCTCTCTTATCCTCACCATTTCAAATATAGCAACCCTCTTTCTTTATATAGCCCTTTTTGCACGCTTCAATGTTATTGACGCTAACAAGTCGTTCCTTTTCGATCTGGTAACTGTGCTTTTCATCGGCGTAGGAGCATTTTTGTGGTGGTTGCTAATTACATATCTCGTAAACAAATTACGCAGGAGATTTAACCCCAGAGGACTTCAGATTTTCAATCGGATAATCGGAACTATTTTAATTTTGGTCGGAATAGTCGGAATCTTCTCAGGCTTAACTATTATATAACGTTATGTAACTATTCTTGCAGTGATTCTTTAAATATGATCTCTATACCATAATAGCCATGCATCATGTGCCTCGAAAGAACCTCTTCGGTATGCACAAACTTTGTATCGGCAATGTATCTTTCAAATTCGCAAGTCGTAGCACCTTCCCTTTTAGCTTTTTCAACTAATAATTGTCTCTCTTTATAAACAGAATAGAATCTGCTTACATCTTTTGCTGCCAAATAAAACGAGAAAGCGAAAGCAATGAGTCCGACCGTGAGCATAGAGACTCTTATCTGACGCAGGAACTTGTTTTTATAATCAAAATTATAAAACAAAATACCAATAGCTATTATGAAAAATGTCAGAATACCAAACCATGCCCGAGGAGGAAACGATGGGGAGAATATCATTGCATAGATAGCAGCTAAAGCTCCAACTAAAAAGATTAGAGACAACTGCAGGCTATCTTTCGATTCTTCTCTAGAGAAACGTCCAGAGAGTACCAAAATAACTAAATAAGATAGAATAAGTATTCCATAATCAGTAAACAGCGTCAATGTATGCATCAAAAGACGGTAGCATATAATGAACATACCTAGCTGCCCTGCCTCTCCTGCCCTGACAGCATTACCAGGCGCAAAAATCATAATAATATATCCGATCAATGCCCCTATCAGACCTACTATAGCCCATACCGGAATATTCCATTTTCGGGAACGGTAATAGATCAAGAATAAGATTGCCATAAGCAACATTGCACCTGCCGTATTCTCATTTGTCCATCCCGCAATAAAGGCGAAGATAAAAAAAGCGACAGAATAGATTATCATAGAAATCCTATCCTGTTTATGTCCACTATAAAGTCTGAAAGGAAGAAGAAATAGAAGAATAAGGGTTGTTCCCCATAGATAATTAGCACTGCCTGTGATCCAGAGAATTGTATCACCAAATGCAGGCTGAACAAACCAAATTGCCAAATTGACTAATATAAATAATAATATGCTGCCTGCTTTTCGCCCCTTTATAAACCAATAAATAAGAAAAACATAAGCCATATATGCCAGCGTATTCAACAAATCGATAACAAACGGAGGTAATAACAATAGTGCTTGTGCTATAAAATGAACTACACTGCGCCCACCCCACAGATAATAATGATTGTATTGAGACTGAAAGATATCACCTATTGAGGTAACCCGCGCACCATCCTCGGCATGAATATAAAGATAGCCGAAATCATCGGCTGTCATTGGCGTAAAAATATTGAGAATAAGAAGAATACTAAAGCAGATTAGTATTACCAAAATCCATGATATATTTCCCGACAACTTACTATGACTGATAGACGCAAACTTCGATTCTAATTTATCATATAAATTGCTCACAAATGCAACACTACGGTTGAATATATCCGGTTGTACGAAATTCATTTTCTTCCTTGTAAAGTAACATTAGCAAAAGTAATATAAAAAACAAAAGCAGCAAGAATTAAATCCTGCTGCTTTTACATATCATATTATTCAAATATCAAAATTCTGCATTGTTAGGAGTACGAGGGAAAGGTATTACATCACGGATATTTGCCATACCTGTAATAAATAATATCAAACGCTCAAATCCTAATCCAAATCCCGAGTGAGGAGCTGTTCCAAATTTACGGATCTCGGTGTACCACCAGATAGAATCTACATTCATATCCAACTCTTTCACACGAGCCATTAATTTATCATAGTCTGCTTCACGTTCCGATCCGCCAATGATTTCACCAATCTTAGGGAAAAGTACATCCATTCCGCGAACAGTTTTCCCATCCTCATTTTGTTTCATATAGAAAGATTTAATCTCTTTCGGATAATCGGTCAAAATAACAGGGCGTTTAAAGTGTTTCTCTACCAGATAACGCTCATGTTCTGATTGAAGATCGGCACCCCAATAAACAGGGAACTCGAATTTCTGTCCTGATTTCTCAAGAATATCGACACCCTCGGTATAAGTTAAACGCACAAAGTCGTTTTCAACAACAAACTTCAATCTGTCTATAAGTTCCGCATCGTATTTTTCAGATAAGAAAGCGATATCGTCAGCACAGTTTTCGAGAGCGTAACTAATCAGATACTTCATAAAATCCTCAGCCAAATCCATGTTATCATGAATGTCGTTGAATGCAACCTCAGGTTCAATCATCCAAAATTCGGCTAAGTGGCGAGGTGTATTTGAATTCTCGGCACGAAATGTCGGTCCGAATGTATAAATACCACCTAGTGCCATTGCTCCAAGCTCTCCTTCAAGTTGACCCGAAACCGTAAGGTTTGTTTGCCCTCCGAAGAAATCCTCTTTATAATCAATCGCTCCCTCTTTCGTACGGGGAGGATTATTTACATCGAGTGTAGTTACCTGAAACATGGAGCCTGCACCCTCTGCATCAGAACCTGTTACAATTGGTGTGTGAAAATAGAAGAATCCATTATCATTGAAATACTTATGTATTGCATAAGACATATGATGGCGTATACGAAAAATAGCTCCGAAAGTATTCGTACGAGGACGCAAATAAGCAATCTCCCTTAAAAATTCTAATGACGGACCATTTTTTTGTTTTTGCAAAGGATATTCTTCCGGATTAGCTTCTCCGTAAATCTCGATTGTTTTCGCCTGAATTTCGCAATTTTGTCCCTGACCTTGAGATTCAACCAAAAGACCCACAACATGAAGGCATGCGCCGGTGCTTATTCTTTTGAAGAATTCTTCGCCAAAAGTTTCTACATCTGCTACAACCTGAATATTATTTATTGTGGAACCGTCATTCATGTGAATAAATTTCACAAATTTATTACCACGCATAGTACGGACCCAACCTTTTATGCTTACTGCTGCGCCTAAATCAGGCTTACGAAATATGTCTACAATCTTTGTTCTACGAATAGTTTCCATGTATCTTTAATTTTTATTTCTCACTCAAAAGCTCCCATACGAAGCATATTCACTTCTTTTTCCGACAGGTAACGCCATTTTCCACGTTGTACATTTTTCTTCGTTAATCCGGCAAAATAAACACGATCCAGTTTTACAACCTGATAGTTCAGTTTTTCGAATATACGACGTACAACACGATTACGACCAGAGTGAATTTCAATACCAACCACATTTAATATATCTTCTGCTTGATAAGCGATTGAATCTGCATGGATTTCTCCATCGTCAAGCTCAACTCCATCAGCAATAGTTTGCATATCTTCTATTGTAACATCACGATCAAGAGTTACCTGATATATTTTTTTCTTTTTGAATTTCGGATGCATTAGCTTCGATGCCAAATCACCATCATTCGTCAGAAGAAGTACACCTGTTGTGTTCCTATCAAGACGACCTACAGGATAAATACGCTCAGGACATGCACCTTTTACCAGATCCATTACCGTAGTACGGTTTTGAGGATCATCCGATGTTGTCACACAGTTTTTAGGCTTGTTAAGCAATACATATACTTTGCTTTCGAGACGTATCGGTTGATCGTTGAAAGTAACCATATCTGCACGTGTCACTTTAGCTCCTAATTCATTTACAACTTCTCCATTTACCTTGATTACTCCCGATGTGATAAGAGCATCAGCCTCACGACGAGAACAAACTCCGGCATTAGCCAAATATTTATTCAAACGTAAAGGAGTACTTGGATCTACATTTTCTTTATACTTAACAGGCTTCATCAGTTTCTTTGGACCGCTTGGTTCCGGACCGTTGAAACCTCTTGAACCACTTGCATTATTGTATGATGAACGACCATCATTCGTTCTGAACGAAGGACGACCGCCTCTATCCTGATTGCTTGGACGACCACCACCGCGATTGTCATTACCACCACGATTATTAGAATAGCCTCCGCCGCCACGGTTGTTCGAGTAGCCACTACCGCCGCGATTGTCAGAGTAACCTCCGCTTCTGCGATCGTTAGAATAGCCACCACCACGATTATTATCTGAATAACCGCCGCGATTATCATTTCCTCCGCGATTGTTAGAGTAACCACCACGATTGTCAGAATAGCCTCCGCTGCGATTATCTGAGTAACCGCCACCACGGTTGTCCGAGTAGCCTCCACCACGATTGTCTGAATAGCCACCGCCTCCGCGATTATCTGAATATCCTTGATTACTACTATAAGGACGTCGTTCGCTATTATCTCTTCTTTCGTAAGATGGTCTTGATTGACTATCTGATGAGCCATAAGATGAGCGAGATGGTCCTTCCGAATTCGATCTGTAAGGATTTCTGTCCCTATCAGAAGCCGGAGCATCATAGTTTTGCTTGCGCAGATCACCTACGCGTGTGCGTTTTTTCTTTACTGAATCTGATCCATTTGATGAAGAGTCACCATCGCGGCTTTCTCTTTCATTACCATTGTCTGTTACCATTTCTTTTCTGTTTAAATAAATTGTTATTAAAATAACCTCACGGTTACGTTTCTTTATATACCTGTATAGGTATGAGGTGTTATTTTTCTTAATTCGTCTTTCACGGAATCACTCACGTTCAATCCATTGATAAAATCGGCAATAGACTTTCCTGTTATAGCTTCATTCGTACGGGTAAGCTCTTTCAATGCTTCATAAGGCTTTGGATAACCTTCGCGGCGAAGAATTGTTTGAATACCTTCGGCTACGACAGGCCAGCAGTTTTCCAAGTCTCTGTATAACGCATCCTTGTTCAACAATAATTTATCCAAACCTTTCAACGTGCTTTGTAGCGCTATCACAATATGCCCCATAGGCACTCCGATGTTACGCAATACTGTCGAGTCTGTCAAATCTCTTTGCAAACGGGATATAGGCAATTTAGCAGATAGGTGTTCCAAAATAGCATTTGCTATTCCGAGGTTTCCTTCTGCATTTTCGAAATCAATAGGATTTACTTTATGAGGCATCGCCGATGATCCTATTTCACCTTCTTTGATCTTTTGTTTGAAGTATTCCATAGAGATATATTGCCAGAAGTCTCTATTTAAGTCGATCATAATAGTATCGATACGTTTCATTGCATCAAATACCGCAGCCAGATTATCATAGTTAGAAATTTGAGTTGTCCACTCTTCTCTTACTAAACCTAACTTTTCCGAAACAAATTTATTACCAAAAGCTTTCCAGTCATAAGACGGATAAGCAACATTATGAGCATTATAATTCCCAGTAGCCCCACCAAATTTAGCAGACAATGGTACCGATTTTAATATTGCCAATTGTCCTTCGAGACGACTGACAAAAACCATTATCTCTTTTCCTAAACGAGTCGGAGAAGCCGGCTGACCATGTGTTTTTGCCAACATAGAAATATCAGCCCAGTCGTTCGATTTATTCTTAAGCTTGGTAATCAATTCTTCTACCATTGGGTAATATACTTCATTCAAAGCATCTTTCAACGAGAGAGGAATAGACGTATTATTTATATCCTGCGATGTTAACCCAAAGTGAATAAACTCTTTATTATCATTCAGGTTTAAAATATCAAATTTTTCTTTAATGAAATATTCAACAGCCTTTACATCATGATTTGTAGTTTTTTCTATTTCTTTTATATTCAAAGCATCTGCTTCTGTAAAATCAGATACGATTGATCTCAATTGAGGAAAAACATTTTTATCTACATTTTTCAATTGAGGAAGAGGTAATTCGCATAATGCGATGAAATATTCAACCTCAACTAATACCCGATATTTGATTAGTGCATATTCGGAAAAATAAGAAGCCAGATTATCGGTTTTACTACGATAACGGCCATCGATCGGAGATATGGCTGTCAGAGGACTTAGTTTCATTCTATTATAAGGAATTTTGTGTTTTTTAAAAACAGTATATATTATTCTTTTTCATTCGATATCACTACCTACTATGTATGTACTGCAAAGATATAATAAAAAACATTCTCCGCTTTTTTAATAATGGAAAAAAACATTAAAGAAGTGCATAAAATGCGAGAAAACAAGTCTGATAATTTATTTCAGATCATTTATACACGAGACAATCTTATCCATCTCTTCATTTGTCAAGCTTGGATAGATGGGAAGGCTTAATATTTCATCCTGCAATTTTTCAGAAACAGGTAAACTAGTTCCCCCCAATTCTTTATATGCAGGTTGCTTATGAATAACTATCGGATAATGAATTTGAGTCTGAATACCACTTTGTAAAAGAGCTGTTTGCACTTTCGTTCTTTGCTGACAACGGATTGCATAAATATGGAAAACATGACTGTCATAATCCGATATTACCGGCAAAATAACCGCCTCGTTTTTTATATTCTCAGAATAATATCTGGCTATCTCTTTTCTTCGATTGTTATCATCATCCAGATATTTCAATTTAACCGATAAAACCGCAGCTTGCATTTCGTCCAAGCGAGAATTCAATCCTTTATATTCGTGAAGATATTTTTTACTCGACCCATAATTCGACAGGCTGGCAACAATCCCTGCCAATACACTGTCATTTGTTGTAACTGCCCCTGCATCACCCAATGCCCCCAGATTCTTCACCGGATAGAAACTAAAAGCTGCTGCATCTGCCAAATTACCTGCTTTCTTACCTCTATAAACTGCACCATGTGCCTGAGCTGCATCTTCTAGAAGTTTAAGATTATACTTTTCAGCTAGTTGTGCCAATTCTTCCATCGGCGCAATCTGTCCATAAAGGTGAACAGCGATAATAGCTTTAGTCCGGTCTGTTATTTTTTTCTCTACCGAAATAGGGTCTATATTATATGTTGTTATATCACAGTCGGCTAATACTGGTATAAGTCCGCTCTGTGAAACGGCCAACGCTGTTGCAATAAATACGTTCGCTGGTAGAATAATTTCATCACCATCTTTGAAGATATCCATTTCTTTGTATGCCAGCAACGTCAATCGGATTGCATCCAAACCATTCCCTACCCCTACGCTGTAATCCACGCCACAGTATGAAGCAAACTCTTGCTCAAATTTCTTCTTCTCTTCGCCTAAAATATACCAGCCAGAGTCTAACACCCGCAATGTAGCCTGCCGTAATTCAACAGCAAATCGCTCATATTCTCTTTTCAGATCAAGAAAGGGGATTATACTCATTTTCGTTTTATTTGTGACCTAGCATTACTTTGGCATTTTGTACAGCAGCATCTGTGAGAGTAGCGCCACTAAGCATACGCGCCACTTCTTCGAGACGTTCCTCATTAGACAGTTTGATAAGATTAGTTGTAGTTGTTTCTGCATTATCCGACTTGTAAACTCGATAATGGATATTACCTTTTGCGGCAATCTGCGGCAGATGAGTAATAGCAATTACCTGCATATTCTGTCCGAATTCCTGCATGATCTGCCCCATCTTGTCAGCTATTTCACCTGATACACCTGTATCTATTTCATCAAAAATAATTGTAGGTAAAGCTGTTGCTCCTGCAATCATCGATTTCAGACAAAGCATAAGACGTGAGATTTCACCACCCGATGCAATGTCAGATACGGGTTGCAACGGTATATTCTTATTTGCAGAGAATAGAAACTGAAGATGGTCTATCCCAGTAATATCGGGTTGTGCTTTGGTTGTCAATTTACATTCGAAACGAACGTTAGGCATTCCCAACACAGCTATTTTATCCACTAAATCCTTTTCTATCGATTCGGTTGCCTTTGCTCTTTCTTCGCTTAGGCTTGCGGCTAAACTAAGCATCTTTACTCTATTTTCAGCGACCTCTTTTTCCAACTTTTCTATCTGTAAATCAAACGAATCAATATTTTCTATCTTTAGTTCCAATTCATGATAAAGTTGAATCAAGTCTGCGACAGATGACAATCGATGTTTCTGTTGTAGGCTATAAATAAGATCTAAGCGATTGCTTATTTCGAGTAATCTATTCGGATTAAATTCCACATCGCCAGCCAATCGCTCCAATTCGGAACTTAGATCTTTCAGATCAATATATGCAGTCTGTATACGCTGCGATATTTCTTCGGCTTTTGTATAGACTTTTAGTAATGTTTGAGAAACCGACAGACTTTCTTTTAGTTCGGGGACAATACCTCTTTCATCATCCGACAATAAGATGTGGCACTTATACAAAGCCGATTTTATTTCCTCGGCATGATTTAAAGTTTCCTGTTCCAATTCAAGTTCTTCCTGCTCTCCTTCAACTAAAGATGCCTCGTGCAAGGACTCATATTGAAAACGTAAATAATCCTCTTCTTCTTTGCTCTTTCTTACAGAATCGTTAAGCACTTCAAGTGCTTTTTCCGATTGTTTATATAGCTTAAAAGCTTGTTGATATTCTTTTAACAGCTTTTTATTTCCAGCCAGAACATCGACTACCTGCATTTGAAAATGATCTTCAGCTAGCAGCAAGTTTTGATGCTGCGAGTGAACATCTATCAGCTGACTACCCAACTCTTTCAGATCAGTTAATGCAACCGGGGTGTCATTGATAAAAGCACGCGATTTTCCCGACGAAAGAATCTCCCGACGAAGAATATAGTTATCTGCATCATATTCTATATCTTTTTCTTCGCAAAATTCGCGGAGATCATAAGCTGACACATCAAACACACCTTCTATAATGCATTTATTTTCTCCTTGCTTTATGGCTTTTATATCGGCACGCTGACCTAAGATAAGAGCCAAAGCTCCTAAAATAATTGATTTTCCGGCTCCTGTTTCTCCTGTTATCACAGAGAACCCTGCCTCAAAATCTATTTCGAGACTATCAATCAGTGCGTAATTTTTTATGTATAGAGATTTTAGCATTGCTAAATATAATGATCATTTATCAAACTTCACATTCAAAACCATAATTTCAGAGACTGTACCAATTCGGTACTGCGGACCAGCCAGTCCTAATCCCGATGTCACATAAATATGTGTGTTATCTTTCTTCTTATATCCGTAACTCAACTCATAAAGCCTTTTCACAAGGAAATTGTTAGGAAATACCTGCCCGTCGTGTGTATGCCCATACAAAGCAATGTCTGCTCCGGCAGCAACTTCTTCCTGCAAACGATGCGGCTCATGATTTATTACAATAATCGGATACTGCCTGTCCACTCTTTGCATTATCTGAGACAATGGTTTACGTGTTAAACATTTGTCATCTTCACGCCCTACAACGTAAAAAGAGTTAGCTATAAAAACAGCTGTATCCTGAAGCAAAGTTAATCCACTTTCGTCCCTCAGCCACTTTATTTTCTCATTCTCTTCCTCTTCGGCCAACTGAATATAATCATGATTACCCGTAGAAGCAAACACGCCATAAGGAGCGGATAATCGTTTAAATTCTCCCTCCATTTTTTGCTCTCTCACCGACTTGAGATCATAATCGATTATGTCTCCGACAAGCAGAATCATATCAGGCTTTTGCTCCATTATCTTATCGACATACATTTTTAAAATATCTCGGTCGATCAGATAGCCAACATGAATATCGGCAGCAACTACTATTTTTAGTTCTTTGACTTCAGGGGAATATTTATTAATAGTCAGATCTAGCTCTTTAACAACTGGATGGCGAAATTTATAATTACCATACGCCATCGAACTTAAGACTACGAGCAACGACATACAAAAATAACTAAGCCTCAATTTCTTATTTTGCAGATCGACAGATGGGGGAAATATTTTTTTCTTTTTATTAATAAAGCGAAATAAATCATAGATAAGTAACAACGAACCGGTATAAATAATAAAAATCATCCACGAGGTACCAATCCACGTCAGATCGTGTAAATACTCGAAAGGAAGACGGTGAGAACCAAAGTATCCTACAAAATAAACTAATAATTCGAATATAAATATCAGAGCAAAAGGTATCTGTATAAATTTACGGTTCGGCAAAGCCTGCCGTCCACGCCAATAAATATAGGCATTAAGCAGAATCTGTATAACTATTGCATTGAAAAAAACTCTCATAGCTTCTTATTTATATCGATAACTACATATTCGGACTGTGTACCAATACGGAATTTTCCACCCCAGAGACCGATACCCGAACTAACATATATATTTGTATTTCCTTTCTTCAAATATCCATGATCTATCTCATAGAGTGCATTTGTAATCATAGAGATGGGCCACACCTGCCCTTGATGCGTATGTCCCGAAATCTGCAAATCAACATCTGCTGCTTCTGTTTTTTCGAGATTATAAGGCTGGTGATCTAATACAATAATAGGTTTAGATTTATCAAGATTGGCTACAAGATCGGTTAGCGGTTTACGACGTAGATTCGATCGGTCTTCGCGACCAACGATATAAAAGCAACTGTCGATCTCGGCTACCGAATCGCGAAGTAAGTGTATACCTGCCCGATTGATAAAATCCATACTTTCCTTAGCCCCACTGATATATTCATGATTACCCATACAGGCATAAATACCCATCGGTGCTTTTATTTTCTTAAAGCTCTCAGCAAAATTACCTTCATTGAGCGGACGGATACTATTATCTATAATATCCCCTGCTATCAGCACAATATCGGGCTCCTCGGCATTAATCAGATCAATCCAACCTTCCAGTTCTTTTTTGTTTATTCCATAGCCTAAATGTAAATCACTTATGGCAACGATTCGCAATGGTCGGAATAAGCTAGAGTCTGCCATCGTTTTTTCGATTGTCAGCGAAAGTGGCACACGAACCTTCCATTGATACTTAAGGTAACCACAAATCATTAGCATCGCAATAAATCCAACCATAAGCCCCAATCCCATCCAGTTATCTTTCGTATAGCGGGTGAGTGCATCGCTAGGCATAAAATGAAGAACACGATTGGTCAGCCCAAATAGATCTTTGAAAAAGATTACAATAAAAGCATAAATCAATATAAAAACCCAAGAAGTCCCTATCCGATAGAAGAATGAAGCCATACCGACCGGCATAGCATCGCCAGCTAAGAAAGAGATAAATAGTGATAATATCGCAATACTAGCAAATGAAATAAGACATATCCGACCAATCAGATTAGGAGGCATAGCCACCCACAGACGGTGAAAAACGTAAAAGTTTGCGGCAAAGTATAAAAGTATTATAGGAATAAAGATTATAGCTTTCATCGATAATTTGATATATTGTATTTGGACGAGCAAAGATAAAGAATCCGATGCACAATAATTTACTAAAAGTAAAAAAAGAAAGAGTCAACCTTAATAACATAAGAGGCCGGAAGATTGTTTTCTTCCGGCCTCTCTTAGGCTATTAGCCTAAGTGAATTATTCACCTTTAAAGACTTTCTTTACTGCTTCAAGATATCCGTAGCCAAAAATATTACATGGTTGGAGGTAGCTGGTTTCTGTCCATTCATTCCAACTATTTATAGTAATAAGAGGTGCCTGATCGGGATGACTATCTACATATTCTTTTGCCATCTGAAGTGCTTTCTGAAAGTTCTCCGGTGTATTATTTTTCACAACGGCACTAGACCCTAAACGCGGGCTATTATCCCATCCAACACTTACATGGGGATAATATTTAAAATCAAAGTTCGCATCAATTCGTGCCCATTCTTTTTTCACAGCTTCCATTATTGCCAAGTAATCCTGATCTACATTTGTAAAATGAACAAACTGATAATGAGTAGCACTCGTAAAGCCGAGCTTTTTCACAAACTCTCTTTCCGGATTTTCGGTTTTGCTTCCATCGAATCCACTATGATTAAGATTTATAGACCACATTGTAAGCTGTAGATCTACTCCCGGAAATCCTGCTTTTTTAGTTTCGTCGTTAAACCATTTCAGAGCACTTACAGTTTCTTCTACTCCTCCAAGCCCCGAAATCAATTGCGGTATATCATAGATCATAAATACGGGTTTGCCATCAATTTTATAGTATTGAGGATGCTTAAAATATTTCTCAATATTACGCTTGCATATTTTTTCGAATTCCTGCCTATCTACTTTTCCTTCCCAAATAATATTAGGTTCGTGCGAAATACGTGTATCCCATGTATTCCCAACATCATGATTAGCCCACATAAGATAGAATTTCATTTTTCCTACATTATCGGCCTTCAGAAACCCATTATTGAGTGTTGTTTCCATAAAAGGACGATTATCGTACCAATACCAGTCAAAAATAAAAACATCCACACCATGTTTGGTCGCAGCTTCTATCTCCATAGACATTACCGACGGATCGGCTTCGTTGATATACCCCCAGAGAGGTTTCCTGTTCCAATAATGCCCCGGATTACGCTCCTGCATATTAGCCACTGTTTCCCACTCTCCTATTCCTTTAGGCCAAAACGGAAGTAAACGGGGATCATCCGACGCATAAGCAGGATAGAGAAATGCAGCAACATCGTATTCCTTCTGCACTGTCTTTACGTTTTTCTGTGCAGAAATATCGATACTACTGATAAGTTGCATAAAAACAAGCATTAAAAAACTTACCACTAATCGGTTATTAACATGTACCATTTTGAATGTGATTTATATTTAGCGAGTATTAGCTTCAATTATCAAATAAAGGGTTATAGATATTTACAAATATAAAATATTGATTTACAATAGAGTTGTTATATCTGATTCTATAATTTTAATTAATGATACAATAAAACATAAGTACAAAAAAAGAGTAACCAATATTAGTTACTCTTTTCCTGTTTATTTATAAAGAATCAGTTATTATGAACGCCTGCTACCGCTTAATGCTATTGTTACATAGTAAACTAATGTAGCGATAGAACCAAGAGCAGCGACAACATAAGTATATGCAGCCCATTTCAATGCATCTTTGGCCATATCATGGTTATTCACGTTGGTTATACCAGCCGTATTAAGCCATGTCAAAGCTCTGCTACTTGCATTTATTTCAACGGGTAAAGTTACAACACTGAATATAGTTGTTAAGGCAAACAAGCCAATACCAACCCAGATGAGTGTAGGAAACGAGTTTATTAATAAGACTCCGGCTAAAATTACCCACATCACCCATTTAGACGAAAAGCTGACAATAGGAACAAGCGACGAACGCATTTTCAAAGGCCCGTACGCACGTGCATGTTGCACTGCGTGTCCGCATTCATGGGCAGCAACCGCTGCGGCAGCCACACTATTGCTGGAGTAGACCCCTTCACTCAGGTTAACAGTCTTATCACCCGGATTGTAGTGATCTGTCAACATCCCTCGTGTCGAAACGACTTTCACATCGTAAATGCCGTTATCATGTAGCATTTTTTCTGCGACATCACGTCCTGTCAAACCTCGATCGATAGGAACATTAGAATATTTTTTGAATTTGCTTTGTAACATTGCCGATACAGCATAACTGACAAGAGCAATGATTCCGAATAGTATCCAATTTAAATACATAGTTTGTTCTTTTATTTTTTATAGTCAATAACCTATTATTTTATTATTTCTCGCATCGTTTTTACGTTGCTTCCCTAAAAGTTAAAACACAAAAAATGTGCCAATAGTTCATATTGGCACATTCTTAATTATCTAAAAATACCTTTTATTTCCTAATGATTGTTTGTTCTCTGTCGGGACCTAGGGATATAACACGAATCGGAACATTCAATTCTTTTTCTAAAAATGCCACATAATCACTAAACGCCTTAGGAAACTCACTTTCTTTCTGCATCTTAGTCATATCTGTTTTCCATCCTGCCATTTCCACAAATACAGATTTCACATCGTCTCCGATCTCAAATGGAAAATCAGCTATTTGTTGTCCTTCGATTTCATATGCTACACACACTTTGATTGTATCGAACGTATCGAGAACATCACTCTTTGTCATTATCAGTTGAGTAACGCCATCAATCATAATAGCATAGCGAAGTGCAACTAAGTCTATCCATCCGCAACGGCGTGGACGTCCTGTTACTGATCCGAACTCGAATCCCAGTTTACGAAGCTCATCTCCTGTCTCATCAAACAGTTCTGTTGGAAAAGGACCGCTACCGACACGCGTGCAATAGGCTTTAAATATGCCATATACCTCGCCTATAGCCTGAGGTGCAATACCTAATCCGATGGATGAACCGGCTGTTATTGTATTAGACGACGTAACGAAAGGATAAGAACCGAAGTCAATATCGAGCATTGTACCTTGCGCACCTTCTGCCAATATCTTCTTACCTTCTTTTATTGCCTTATTGATATAATGTTCGCTATCTATAAATGTAAATTCACGCAACTTCGCTAAGCCTTCGAACCATTCTTTTTCCAATTGAGGTAAAGCACTGGTATCGAATCCATATTGAGCTAATGTTTTCAGATGTTTTGTTTTAGCTGCATTATATTTCTCTTCGAAATTATGTAACACATCACCGACACGTAGTCCGTTACGACCTACCTTATCCGTATACGTAGGACCAATTCCCTTGCCTGTGGTACCTATTTTAGAGTCGCCTTTCGATTCTTCGAAACAAGCATCTAAGAGACGGTGAGTAGGCAAAATAAGATGGGCTTTTTTTGAAATCAAAAGACGCTTTGTCAATTGATGACCGGATGATTCGAGTGATTCTATCTCACTTTTAAACAAAGCAGGATCAATAACAACACCGTTACCGATTACATTTATCTTTGCTCCTTGAAATATTCCGGACGGAACCGAACGAAGTACATATTTTTTTCCTTCAAATTCGAGTGTATGACCTGCATTAGGGCCTCCTTGGAAACGGGCAATTATTTCATACTCGGGAGTAAGAACATCTACGATCTTACCTTTTCCTTCATCACCCCATTGCAAACCTAACAATACATCTACTTTCATTTCTTTTTTATACGAGTATTTTTGTTTTCTACAGTTTTAACTTTCTTTTCTTCTGCCTTTTTGGCACGCATGCACTTATTGCATATACCATAGATATACATGCTATAATAGCTCACTTTGAAGCGCTGCAATTTTTTCTGCTGAGCCGGAGTAAACAGATTGCCGTTTTTATGCTCCTTTACTTCTCCACAACCCAAACAGATCAAATGGTCATGGTTTTCATTACCATAAGCCCGCTCATATTGCGACACATTAGCCCCAAACTGATGTTTAACAACCAGCCCGCAATCAAGCAACAATTCGATTGTATTATAAAGTGTAGCGCGACTCACTCTAAAATGAGACTGAGTCATCGAATTATAAAGTGAATCCATGTCAAAATGCCCTTTTGTAGAGTAAATATGCTCCAATATAGCATACCGCTCCGGGGTCTTCCGATGTTTATGCAGACTAAGATAATCTGTAAATTCGTTTTTGACCTGCTCTTTTATTTTTATATTATCCATTTAGTTCTGAAAAAAATCCGGCATGAACAAAAATACATCTTTTTTGAATGAATACCTTATAAACCAAGGAAGAAAAAGCATAAGAATACAAAAAAAGAGAACTCTCTCAAGTTCTCTTTTCAAAATGAAATAAAAAAGAATATTATTAATATTCTAAGAAATCGTTTTTTTATTCCCTAAATCTGCATCTGATAAGCAAACACGAAATCAGGGCTTACCATATTTATACTCTATATCGTATATCTTAGTTTCTGTATCCGATAGTTTTACTTTTATTTTAAAAGCAACCGTATCACGCCCTTCTTTACGATATGGAGCTAAATCGAAACTAACAAGTCCCTCTGTCATATAATTCTGAGGATCTCCTTCTCGATTATGTCTGAATTCTAATTCTACAACATCATCAGTCACAGATTTATCAGGTTTTGTAGAAATCAAATTAACAAGATGTGGATTTTGATTCGCTGTTAAATAAGCGAACTTAATATTCAAATATCCGCCACCTTCCCAGATGCCTTTTATCTCGATCGGGTCATTGCCTATACTATCTTGCTGTGCCTGATCATTCGGATCTAAATAGATAACATTCTTGGTAAGAACATCTGCAACATAACCATTCAGTTTTATCAAATGATCATAACCGTTATATTGATCCGACAGGATTGTAAAATTAATTACTACCCGCTTGTTTTTAGGCTGATAGTTCGTGCTGGTTGCTGATACAAATAATGTTGTACTATCTTTATCGTCCAGCATAAAGGTTCTACCTTCGTCATTCGTTGTTGCCCACGATAGATAAAAATCACCCAAAGAATGTCCATCATCATTCGAGCATGATGAGATACCCAGAGCCAATACTCCACAAAAAAACAATACTGAAAATAATTTTACTAATTTTTTCATAACCTTTCAAATCTCTCTTTTTAGTTAATCTTATTTTTCTCTCTATAATCCATTAAGGGGTTGCAAGATATAAAATATGCTGCGCAGATCGATTTTAATAAAGGTTAAAGTATATTATTGAATTTAAAAGAGAACACTATCTATTGCGTTGGAAGAACTCAGTCAGCAGTGATGCACACTCTTCTTGCATAACACCTGTAACTACTTGCGTTTTAGGATGCAATATATTCGGAGAAAACAAACTATACCCCTTTTTCTCATCTCTAGCTCCGCAAACTATTTTAGTTATCTGCGACCAGAGAAGCCCTCCGGCACACATAGGACAAGGTTCTAGTGTAACATAGAGCGTGCAGTCTTTTAGGTATTTACCGCCCAACACATTAGCTGCCGCAGTAATAGCCTGCATCTCTGCATGGGCTGTTACATCATTCAAGGTTTCGGTAAGATTATGAGCACGGGCAATAATACGACCCTGACAAACGACAACAGCTCCCACGGGAACTTCATTTCTTTCGAATGCTGTTTTAGCTTCATTTAAAGCCTGACGCATAAAATATTCATCGTTGAGTATATTAGTCGTCATCGGCGCATTTCGTTTTCGTCAAATAGTGTAGGATAATCCTGATCGAGGTTTTTCAGTATATTAGATATGATAGTCTCTCTAAGCCAACGCGAACGATTTTCTATCTTATATTTTTTGATATAAGCACAGATAAAAGCATATTCCTTCTCGTTGAGTGAAAAGTTGACATGCTTAGTGCGATTTGCCTCTACGTTAGCTTTCTTTTTAGACTTCATTTCTGCAAAAGTAAATACTTATCCCATAATGTGAAAGTATTTAATAGAGAATATTCACTAAAATACCAGCTACAAGCTAATCTTCATCAAATTTGATTCGAAGTTGAATCGCTTCCGACCAGATTTCTTCATCGTTATTTTTTATTGTGAGTCCTATCAGTCTCACTTTAGGGGTAATATCTACATTTTTCAATAGGTCTACTCCCGTTTTGTATAAAGTATCGAAATCAGTAACAAAGTCAAGTTGAGTCTTGCTTCGCGATATGGTTTTAAAGTCAGCGAATTTTATTTTAAGTGTTACAGTACGCCCTTTGAAACCACGTTTACTGATTCTTTCTATCACATCTTTTGCTACTTCATCTAGTTCCAAACACAATTCGTCAAAATCATCGATATCCCCTTCGAAAGTTATCTCTGCACCGATTGATTTACGAACCCGATGCGATTCTACCGGACGGTCATCTTCACCTCTTGCATTCTGATAATAAATGTGTCCCGCTTTGCCAAAGTAAGATACCAATTCCTGCTCCGAGTGCTGTTTCAAATCCATACCGGTTTTTATCCCCAGCTGATGCATACGTTCGGCAGTAACTTTACCCACACCGAAAAATTGCTCTATTGCCAATGATTCAACAAAACGCTCTGCAATTTTAGGTTTTATTACAAAAAGCCCATTCGGTTTGTTGTAATCCGATGCTATTTTTGCCAGAAACTTATTGAAAGAGACACCAGCGGAAGCTGTCAACTGAGTCGCCTCATGTATCCTGTCTTTTATTTCCTGTGCAATTTGTGTAGCAGAAGATATATTTTTATGATTTTCGGTTACGTCAAGAAAGGCCTCGTCGAGAGATAGTGGCTCAACCAAGTCTGTATATTCGTGGAATATTTCCATTATCTGCCTAGAAACCGATTTATAGACATCAAAACGGGCAGGAACAAAGATTAGATGAGGGCATTTACGTAACGCTACTTTCGATGCCATTGCCGACCTCACACCATAGCGACGAGCCTCGTAACTGGCAGCAGCCACAACACCTCTATTTCCGGAATATCCGACAGCTAATGGCTTACCTCTATAATCCACATTGTCGCGCTGCTCGATAGAAGCGTAAAAAGCGTCCATATCTATATGAATTATTTTTCGCATATTGATTGGGTTCCTTATTCGAGGCTGAGACGATCGACAACGATATCTTTATTCAGAAAAACAGTTGCTGCTTCTGAAAATTTTTGAGGTGATTCGGTAGTAAAATAATGAGTATTGGCCGTTTTTGTACACACAGCATCCATTTCAGGGTGACGATTCAGATAATCTTTTAAGCTACGTGCAATATATTCGCCTTGCGAAACGAGCTGTATATTTTCGGGTAAAAATGATTTGATCTTATTCAACAATAAGGGGTAATGTGTACATCCCAATATCAAAGTATCTATCAGAGGGTCTTTTGCTAAAATACTATCCAAATTTTCTTTTATAAAATAGTCTGCTCCCTCTTTATCATACTCCCGATTCTCTACGAGCGGTACCCACATAGGACAAGCTTCACCTGTTACTTGTATATCGGGATGAAGTTTATGTATTTCGATCGGATAAGATTCTGATTGAATAGTACCTATTGTCCCCAATATACCAACATGTCTGCTTTTAGTTACAGAACCAATGATCTCTGCCGTAGGGCGGATAATACCGAGTACCCGTTTTTCGGGATTGAGGCTAGGCAGATCATTCTGCTGAATAGTACGTAATGCTTTTGCCGAAGCGGTATTACAAGCTAGTATAACGAGATTGCACCCCATATCGAACAAAGTCTCGACTGCTTGTCGTGTAAATTCATATACTACATCGAACGAACGAGAGCCATAAGGAGCACGCGAATTATCACCGAGATAGCAATAATCATATTCGGGCATCAGAGATTGTATTTCTGACAAAATAGTCAGCCCTCCGTAACCCGAATCAAAAACACCTATAGGCCCTGGTTTTAGCATTTATCCTACGTTTTTATTACATACAAAAAATGCTTCCATAAAATAGAAGCATTTCCTTTATAAAGTTATTTCCTTATGCCCAACTTCTGCTTCACAAGCGGTGTAACATCTACTGCCGTGGGAGTAACAAAAGCTATTGCCGGATTGGCCAAATCGTAAATACAAATAAGTCCCTGTTCTACCCCTACTTGATATATCGTATCCTTGAGGCGTTGGCGAAGAGGTTCTATCAATTGCTTCTCTTGATTTTGAATATCCTCTTGTGCAACTTTCATAAAATCATTAATCTGACGTTCCAGTTCATATAACTCCTGCATACGTCGTAAACGAATATTATCAGCCATTGTGTTCTGATACGAGATAAAGTCAGAATACTTCTTATTGTAGTCATTCTGCATTACCTTCAATTCAGTTTTATATTTTTGATTTAAATCATTTATCGTTTTCGAAGCCTCTATCTTCTGAGGCATAACATCCAATATCTCATTCGAATTTAGAAAAGCTATTTGCTGTACTGTTTGTGCAACAATATTCCCAGCGAAAAGGAATGAGAAAATAAAGAAAGATATTAGAATTAATTTTTTCATCATGATAATTGCTTAATTGTAGTGGTAGCAAATATATTAAATCTCACGAAGAAATCAAATAACCCATACCAGATTAATAGTTGTGTTTTCGGTGGCAGGTTAATACCACCGACTTTCAAGGCATTATAGCTTGTCAACAACTATCAATTGGTTTTTTAGGTTAATTTGTACATACAAAGATATTAATATTTTCGTATTATAAGGTTTTCTTCACCTCTATTTCTTCAAAAGGTTCAATTATATCCCCTATTTTTATATCATTAAAGTTATGGATATTCAATCCGCATTCGTATCCTGAAGCAACTTCTTTCACATCATCCTTGAAGCGTTTCAATGAACCCAGTTCTCCCGAATAGATAACAATACCATCACGGATAAGTCGGATTTTATTAGCTCGTTTAAGCTTACCTTCTTTCACCATACATCCGGCAACTGTTCCTACCTTAGTTATCTTGAACACTTCGCGAACCTCTACATATCCGGTAATCTCTTCCTTAATCTCAGGAGAAAGCATACCTTCCATTGCCGAAGTAACTTCTTCTATAGCATCATAGATAATTGAGTACAGACGAATTTCAACTCCACCCTTGTCTGCAGCTTTACGCGCAGCTTGAGAAGGACGAACCTGGAAGCCGATAACAATTGCATCAGATGCTGCTGCTAACGTTATATCCGATTCGGAAATTTGCCCTACCGCTTTATGAATAACATTCACTTGTATTTCTTCTGTCGACAGACGGATCAACGAGTCAGCCAATGCTTCTACCGAACCATCCACGTCACCTTTCACAATAACATTCAATTGTTGGAAGTTTCCGATAGCAATACGGCGACCTATATCGTCTAATGTTAGTATTTTTTGTGTACGCAGACCTTGCTCACGCTGCAATTGCTCACGTTTGTTTGCAATCTCACGAGCTTCCTGCTCTGACTCTAACACATGGAATAAATCTCCTGCCTGTGGCGCGCCATTCAACCCAAGGATTAATGCCGGTGCCGATGGTGATGCCGTATCTACGCTTTGGTTACGCTCATTAAACATCGCTTTCACACGACCATAATAAGTTCCTGCCAAAACAATGTCTCCCTTTTTAAGAGTACCATTTTCCACAAGTACAGTAGAAAGGTAACCTCTTCCTTTATCAAGAGACGACTCAATTACCGAACCGCTTGCTCTCCTATTCGGATTAGCTTTCAGATCCAGCAATTCAGCTTCAAGCAATACTTTCTCTAATAATTCATCAACTCCTAACCCTTGTTTTGCCGAGATATCCTGAGACTGGTATTTACCACCCCATGATTCGACCAGATAATTCATATTGGCTAGAGTTTCTTTTATCTTTTCAGGATTAGCTCCCGGTTTATCTATTTTATTGATTGCAAAAACAATAGGTACACCTGCTGCAGAAGCATGATTTATGGCTTCCACTGTTTGAGGCATGACATTATCGTCGGCAGCAACTATAATAATCGCAATATCCGTTACCTTCGCTCCACGAGCACGCATGGCTGTAAATGCCTCATGACCCGGTGTATCGAGGAAAGTAATACGACGACCCGATTTCAACTTAACATTATAAGCTCCGATATGCTGAGTTATACCCCCTGCTTCTCCGGCAATAACATTTGTCTGACGAATAGTATCAAGCAACGAAGTCTTACCATGGTCTACGTGTCCCATCACAGTAACGATAGGTGCGCGGTGTTCCAAATCCTCTTCATTATCTATCTCTTCGGCAATCGCTTCAATTACTTCAGCACTTACATATTCTGTTTTGAAACCAAACTCGTCTGCTACGATATTGATTGTCTCTGCATCCAATCGCTGATTGATGGATACCATCATACCGATGCTCATACATGTTGATATAATTTTTATCACAGGTATGTTCATCATATTAGCCAAGTCGTTGGCTGTAACGAACTCTGTTATTTTCAGTGTTCTGTTTTCTTCCTCTTGTTGCTCGATCTCCTCTTGTTGTCTTTGAGAGAAGAGTTCACGTTTTTCTTTTCTATATTTAGCACCTCTGTTTTTGCCACCTTTTCCGGTTAAGCGTGCCAGAGTTTCTTTTATTTGTTTTTGAACATCTTCGTCACTTACTGCCGATTTTACAAGCGGTTTGCGTATAGCAATTTTCGCTCTATGATCGCCGCTTGGCGGTCCTGATACGGCAGGAGTAGTTCCTTTTTCGATGTCTACTTTACCTTTTTTGATACGATTACGCTTTTTCTTTTTAGCGTCTTCGCTTTCTTCTTCTTTATTTTTCGCTTTTTTCTCTTCGTCAGTCTCTTTCTTCAACAAGCGAACAGTATTTTCTTTTACCTTTTTCTGGTCTTGTTGCTCTTTATCCAGACGTTCTTTTTTCTTTTCAGCCTTTGTTTTCTTCGCCGGACGAGTTTTATCATTTATTGCACTCAAGTCTATAGTTCCTTTTAGTACAATATTCGATTTAATCGTCGGATTGTTGAGTCTGAAAACACCTGTATCACCGTCTTCTTCTGCCAATTGCGGCTCTGACTCCTCTGCCGGAGCAGGTTCTACAATAACTTCAGCTACCGGTTCTTCCACTGGCGCTACGGGTTCAGGAGCAATTACCTCTTCGATAATTGGCTCTGCAACCTTCTCTTCAACTATTATTTCTTCTTTGGGAATTTCTTTTTCTATTTTCTCTACTTCCACTTTTTCGTCTTTATGGTCTACGACTGTCACCTTCTTGACTCTATTCAGAGAGTCTAAATCTATTTTATCGACAATTTGTACATGAGGCTTGTAATCCTCAGGCACTTCAGTCTTAATTTCATTCGGACCAGATTGTTCTTCTTTTTCAGATTCGTCTACTTTCGCAGCCTCTACCTCAGCCTCTTTCGCTGCTGCTTTCTTACGATTAAGTAAGGACTCGATATCCGAATCTTTTCCAAATTCACGAACAAGCAATTCATATTGCGCGCCATCAATTTTTGTATTTGGATTAGACTCTACATCAAAACCTTTCTTTTGCAGAAATTCAACTAAACTGTTGATTCCTACGTTTAAATCTTTGGATATTTTTATTAACCTTATAGACATATATTCTTTTTAAATCTAAAAATTGAACAGCAATCGGAAGTCCTTTTGACTGTTTATATCTTGACAAATCACCTAGACTTCTCAAAATCACACAAATGTACTAAGAAATTGGCGAACGACCAAATAATTGAATTACGCCTCTTCCTCAAACTCAGCACGGAAAATCGCTAACACTTCATCCACAGTGCTCTCCTCCAGATCGGCTTCTTGTATTAGCTTATCTCTATCTGTAGCTAAAACGTTTTTAGCGGTAACACAACCAATTTTCTTCAACTGATCGATAACCCATCCATCTATTTCATCACGGAATTCATCCAAGTAAATATCTTCTTCGTCGAAGTCATCGATATCACGATAAACATCTATTGTATATCCCGTTAACATACTCGCCAACTTGATATTCAAACCACCTTTACCGATGGCTAGTGAAACCTCTTCAGGACGAAGCAAAACCTCTGCACGACGCTCAGTTTCGTTCAATTTTACCGATGTGATCTTAGCCGGACTAAGTGCACGTTGAATATAAAGACCCATATTCGACGTATAATTGATAATATCGATATTTTCGTTACGTAATTCGCGGACAATACCATGAATACGTGAACCTTTCATACCCACACAAGCTCCAACAGGATCAATACGATCATCGTACGATTCTACTGCAACTTTAGCTCTTTCACCGGGTATACGAGCTATATTTTTAATAGTTATCAAACCGTCATTTATTTCGGGAACCTCAAGTTCCAAAAGTCTCTCCAAAAACGCAGGAGATGTACGCGATAAGATAATCTTAGGATTATTATTTTTATTGTCTACACGCTCTACAACTGCACGAACATGCTCTCCTTTACGGAAGAAATCGCTAGGAATCTGCTCTGTTTTAGGCAATAAAAGCTCTTCTTTTTCATCATCCAGAAGCAAAATCTCTTTTTTCCAGATTTGGTAAACCTCACCAGAAACAATCTCTCCGATTTTTTCGCTATATCGGTTAAACAATCCTTCTTTTTGAAGTTCTAAAATCTTAGAAGTAAGCGTTTGACGTAAATTCAGAATTGCACGACGACCAAAGTCTTCGAAAAACACTTCATCTGTTACCTCTTCACCAACTTCGAAATCTTCGTCTATTTTTTTAGCTTCGGAAAGAGATATCTGAATATTTCCATCTTCAAGCTCGTCATCGTTTACAATAGTACGATTTCTCCAGATTTCCAAGTCTCCTTTGTCCGGGTTAATAATAACATCGTAATTATCGTTAGTTCCAAATAATTTCGCAATCACATTACGAAACGAATCTTCAAGAACACTGATCATTGTCATTCTGTCGATATTCTTCAGTTCTTTGAATTCTGAGAACGTATCAATCAGGCTGATAACTTCTTTCTTAGCCATATTATTTAAATCTTATTAAGTATTTTGTATGTTTCACTTCATTATAGCCAAAAGAAAAATCTTCATCTACAGCGATTTTCTTTTTAGCCCCTTCCGGTTTCACCAATTTGGTTATGGTTATAGTAAAACCATTATCATCAGACGATTTAAGCACACCCGAAAGCTTTTGTCCTTTCAGAGTTAATACTTCAACCTCATTACCTTCATTCTTCTTATACTGACGAGGAATTTTCAAAGGTGATGTTACTCCAGCCGAACCCACTTCCAATTCGAAATCTTCGATTTCCCTATCCAGTTGCGATTCAATATGGCGGCTCAAAGTAATGCAATCATCAATACTTACCCCCTCATCACTATCCACCTCAACAATTATGAGATTGCCCGGACGGACAAGCACATCTACCAAAAACATCGAAGTGTTTTCGAGAAATGGTTCTGCAATACCTTTTATTAAGTCTTTATCTATCATTGTATACCAAAATGAAGAAAAAAGAGGAAGCCCTAGCCTCCTCTCCCTCTTTGTAATGAATGCAAAAATACATTTTTTTATGGCTCATTCCAAAAAAATCAAAAAAAATATCATCTTTATTTATTATATTTGTCAAACTTATAAATTATTAAATTATTTTAATTAACATAATTCCATGAATTTAAGAACACACTCCAAGAAATTGTGCATTGGAGCCTTACTACTTTCAAGTATTATAGGTCCAAACATTGCAAATGCCCAAGATATGATGGGCAAAACAGGGACAGCTACTCTATGGCAAGGTATTCGTCAAAGACAACCCGAATCTGAAATGCCAAAAGGAAAAGCCCCTTATCAAATTGCTCAACGAGTAGCAAAACAAAACATCCCTACTAAACTTGTTCCTGCCCAACATAACGAGTGGATTATATCTGATGGCTGGGAACTGGCAGAGTTCAGTCAGGTTATCGAGGCAAAAGAATCTATATTCAGTCTTAATTTCGATACAAAAGACTGGTATAACGCCACTGTTCCGGGAACGATATTGACTACACTTGTCAATCAAGGAGTATACCCCGAACCGACCTACGGATTAAACAACATGGCTATACCCGAAGATCTTGCACATAAGCAATGGTGGTATCGCACAACGTTCGATCTGCCCGCTAATACCGATAACAAACGTGTAAGACTGTTATTCAATGGTATCAATTATCGCGCACAAGTATATCTGAATGGAAAGAAGATTGGCAATATAGACGGCGCCTTTATAAGGGGTGACTTCGATGTGACCTCTCTTGTAAAACAAGGAACAAAAAATGTATTGGCTGTATTAATTTCGCCGCCAAACAATCCGGGTATTGCTCACGAACAAACAATGAAAGCCGGACAAGGACTAAATGGTGGTCAGCTAAGTCTTGACGGACCAACATTCATTGCATCGATGGGTTGGGACTGGATACCGGGCATCAGAGACCGCAACAGTGGTTTGTGGCAAGATGTTCGCCTGCAAGTTGGAGGCGAGGTAGCAATAGGTGACCCGAATGTAATAACTAATCTTCCTTTACCTGACACGACTCAAGCAAAAGTTACAATCTTAATGCCTATTAAGAATCTTACAAATGCACCTGTATCGGGAAAAGCTACAGCTAAATTTGAAGGTGTAACTGTTGAAAAATCATATACGCTTGCTGCAAATGCAGAAAGTACGCTAACATTCGCACCAGAAGAATTCTCAAAACTAAATATTAAGAATCCTAAATTGTGGTGGCCTAACGGTTATGGAGCACCTGCTTTATATAATCTTGAATTAGAAACCTCTGTAAATGGAACTTCTTCAGATATAAAGAAAACTCGCTTTGGTATTCGCGAACTATCGTATGAGTTGATGGTTAACAGCCCAAGCAAAGGAAACCATAGAATTGCTTACACCCCTGTGGATGCAGAAAGCAATGGAAAACCTGTATTTAATTACGAAAAAGTAATGCTTGTAGGCAATCCAAAATCGAACCAAACAATACCAACTATTCAAGAAGGTATCGACGAATCGAAAGTATTTGAGCAATTATCGAACGAAGACCCTGTCGGTCATTTCTTCGTATTCCGTGTAAACGGTAAACGCATCTTTATAAAAGGCGGTACATCGGGAATGGACGAAATGATGAAAAGAGTTTCACGTGAGAAAATGGAACCTTATTTCCAACTACATAAAGATGCGAACTTCAATCTTATCCGTAACTGGACAGGAGAAAACACCGAAGAATTATTCTATGAATTGGCTGATGAATACGGTTTATTAGTTTGGAATGACTTCTGGATTACAACTGATGATACTATCGACCCTAATGATCATGCATTATTCATGAAAAATGCAACAGATGTGGTTCGCCGATTCAGAATGCATCCGTCTATTGCAATATGGTGTCCTCGTAATGAGGGTTATGCACCCGAAGGTTTAGAGCCTCAACTGAATGAGATGATAGCAAAAGAAGACCCGACAAGACATTACCACGGCAATTCACGCTTCTTAAACAGTGTGAATAGTGGACCTTACGGATTCTTCAAAGATCAGTCACGTTACTATACACAGGTAGCTAACGGATTCAATACCGAGTTTGGAGCACAAGCAATCCCTACGGCTAATACTATCCGCAAATTTATTGCACCGGAAGACCAATGGCCGATAAATGATGTATGGGCTTATCATGATTTGCATCATACTACCCATTTCTTCCAAGATTTTATGGCTGCTGTAAATAGCTACGGTGAGGCAAAAGGCATGGAAGAATTTTCTAAAAAAGCTCAAATGGTAACATACGACACATGGAGAGCTATGATAGAATCGTGGAACAGCAAAATGTGGGATAACACTACTGGTTTGATCCTGTGGATGAGCCATCCGGCTTGGCCTAGCATGACTTGGCAAACATATACGTATGACTACGAAACTCCGGGTTCGTACTTTGGAGCGAAGAAAGCACAAGAAGCACTTCACATTCAAATGAACTTACCGGATAATAAAGTTATCATACTGAACAACACTCGTGAAGATAAAAAAGGACTGACCGCTACGGTTACCTATTATCATATCGATGGCAAAGAATATTTCAAGAAATCAGGAAAGTTCGATGCTCCGGCTAATCAAAAAACAGAGTGTTTTATACCTCAACTTCTGACAAGAGATATACCTCGCTATACACTAGCTCGTCTTGAATTGAAAGACAGTAAAGGCAAAGTTGTTTCGACCAATGACTATTGGAAGAACTGGGGTAATCTTGAAGCCAATCAAGCGATGAATGAATTAGCATCGGTAAAACTTAATATTGCTGTTAAAAATCTAAGAATTGCAGGCAATAAGAGTATCATTGAGGTTTCGAACCCTTCCAGCTCTATCGCCGCTGCAATAAAACTAAATGCAGTAAATAAAGCTAATGGTGAAATTATTCTCCCTGCTTATTTCTCCGAAGGTTATTTCAACTTATTACCGGGCGAAAAACGCTTTGTAGAGTTAAACCTACCTGAAGGAACAGGAGCATTCTCTATTGCTACAGACGGATACAATATTGAGCAAAGTACTTATTAAGCATTTGATATAACTAAAATACAGAGAGCCGACTTGTGATAAGTCGGCTCTCTGTATTTTATACAAATTAATATTTATGCTTTATCGGAGGGATTATAAATATTCTGAATTCTATTCACTGTTTTCACTCCATCTATTTTGGATAATTGGGAAGAAAGCACCTGTATATCGTCTACATCGTGCACATATACAACAATGCGCCCCTCGAATATACCATCGTTCGATTCTATATTAAGACTTTTGATATTCAATAAGCTACCTGAAATAATCCTCGTAATGTCGCTCAACATGCCTACCCTATCTATTCCTGTTATAATAATGGTTGTTAATGAGGCTAGCTGGGCACTATCGTCCCACTCCAAGTTTACAATTTTATTACCATGACTAGCCTTTAATTTCAGACCAACAGGGCAATTTATGCTGTGCACTTCTACTTCATTATTATCTGTAAGATAGCCAAATACTGTATCTCCCGGAATAGGATTACAACAAGGCGACAATTTAAAGTTCTTATGAAACATACCCTCGTTAAGTAGATAAGTCTTCTTGGGGTCAATTGGCTCATTATCCAATGCCAGCCCACCCTTCTCTGTTTTACGAACGGCACGATAAGCCTGCTTCATATATTTAAGCAATACATTATTCGTGTTTTGCTTACGTATAGTCAGTAGCTTTTCTATCTTTTGAGGAAGATCTATATCATGGTTTCCTATAGCATAAAACAAATCCTCTCTGTTGTTCATCTTATAATAGTCCTGAATCTTATCCAATATCGCAGGAGTTAGTTCAATAGGGCTACCTGCCATACTTTCTCTTAGCAGCTCTTCGCCCTGTTTGGCCAATTCCCTGCGTATCTTGCGCAAAGCATATTCTATTTTAGTACGGGCTTTAGCCGTAGTAACAAGACTTAGCCATTCCGATTTTGGTTGCTGCGATTTAGAAGTCAGTACTTCAACCTGATCTCCACTATTTAGCTTTTGGCTTAACGGCACTAATTTATGATTTACTTTAGCTCCGATACAATGGTCTCCTATATCGGAATGTAGTTCGTATGCAAAATCGAGGGCTGTTGCACCCTGTGCTAAGGTTCTGATCTCTCCTTTAGGCGTAAAAACAAATATTTCCTGAGAGAAAAGGTTTAATTTTATTGTATCAAGGAAATCCAGTGCATTGGGGCTAGGATTCTCCAATATTTCTTTAATGGTTTTCAACCACTTATCCAACTCGGTGTCTTCTTCTATTTTCCCTTCTTTATATTTCCAATGGGCGGCAAAACCTTTTTCGGCGATCTCATCCATTCGGCGGCTACGAATCTGGATTTCTATCCATTGCCCATCGGGTCCCATTACTGTAAGATGGAGAGCCTGATATCCATTCGCTTTGGGACGGCTAACCCAGTCTCTGATTCTGTCGGGTCGAAGTTTATATATATCGGTTATAGCAGAATATATATCCCAACATCGTTTCTTTTCGTCTACATCGGGCTCACACTCGAATATTATCCGAACTGCGAATATATCGTATATCTCTTCAAATGGAATGTTCTTGGACTGCATTTTATTCCAGACGGAATAAACAGATTTTTCGCGAGCTTTTATTTCGTATTTAAAACCCAATGTATTGAGTTTTTCGATTACCGGTTCTGCAAAGCGATCGTAAACATTCGCTCTCTGCTTATGTGTTTTTTCGAGCTTAGAGACAATATCTTTATATACCTCGGGATTTTCCCATTTGAAACTAAGTTCTTCTAGTTCGGTCTTGATAGCAAACAAGCCCAAGCGATGCGCCAGAGGTGCATATATATACATTGTTTCGCCGGATATCTTATATTGCTTGGCAGGAGCCATGGAACCAAGAGTACGCATATTATGCAAACGATCGGCTATCTTAACGAGAATAACCCGAATATCATCTGACATGGTAAGCAATAATTTGCGGAAATTCTCAGCTTGAGCTGAAACATTATCACCAAACATACCACTCGATATCTTGGTCAGTCCATCCACAATCATGGCTATCTTCTCACCAAAAAGGCCTTTCAGATCATCCACCGTATATTCGGTATCTTCAACTACATCGTGAAGCAAAGCCGCACATATAGAAGTAGACCCCAGACCTATTTCGCCGCAGACTACTCGCGCCACAGCAATAGGATGAAGGATGTAAGGTTCTCCGGAACGACGACGCGCTCCTTTATGAGCCTCCTTTGCAAAAAGAAATGCTTTGTTTATTATATCGACTTTACGCCTGTGGTTTGTGTTCAGGTAATCGTTGATAAGAGCATTATACTCTTTCTCTATCAGTAAATCGTCTTGAATATGTTTGTCTTCTTTAGCCATATATTCTTAGTTAGTAAACAAAATTAATAAATTCAATCCTAATAAGAGAATATATGTCAGTTTATATTCAAGCCAAGACACTCATTTATGCGTTTATCTATCTGACACCAAGGAGCCACTGCTTTCTGTACCTTTTTCCGCCTTATTTACAGCATCGCTTTGATCCGCTTCAGGTAAACGAATAAGTAGACGCTGTCCGACTTTTGCCACATTAGATGAAAGCCTGTTCCAAGAAACGATATCTTTCTTTGAAACATTATAACGAGTAGCAATTTGAGTGATCGTCTCTCCTATTCTCACTTTATGATAAATAATTTTAGTGTCATCTCCTGTTTTTCGTTCAGGTGTATCTGACAATGATGCTATTCTTATCAGAGGAAGAGAAGACTCATCTCTTTCAATCCTCTTCATGTAATCATCGACCAGACTTACAATGTAGACCGAATCTAAAGCAACTACCGACAATTTAGGTTCTGGTAATTTGACAGTTTCCTCTACCACAACCTCAACTTCTTTCACTTGCTGTATCTTCAATTGTTTACCAGCAATAAGGGAATTTGATTTTATATTATTCCACTTCTTTATTTCGGCAATTGTAACACCATTTTTCTTGGCTATTCCGCTCCATGTATCACCTTTCTTCACCTTATAATAAGAAGTGGTAGTGACAGATTGCGTGGTGGTATTTCCCGAAACAGGCGAATCGTTCGAAGCGAGTTGCACTTCAGTTGATTCTTTTTCTTTAGTCGGTACTGCTTGATATATAGTTAAGCGGCGACCAACAGGAACACTATTGGTTCTGAGATTATTCCATTTTTTCACTTGCGCCAATGTCACACCATACGAACTTGCAATTTTGCTTAGTGTATCTCCCTTTTTCACGCGGTGAGTAACACTGCCAGATGCTCCTTTTATACCACTAACTGCATCTATTCCTGCAACTTTACGATGAGTCAACAACTCTGCTGAGCGATGAGCATAAATTGTATCTTTATTGTCTATAAATGCTCCTATTTTTTTAATCGGCAGATTTATTGCATAGCCCTTATAATTGCCGGGTACAACATCGCTTTTGAATTGAGGGTTATATTTTCGAATATCCTCGACAGGTATATCTATTATATCTGCAATTTGTTGGAAATGGACAGTTTTGTCGATAACCAATGTATCGAGTGATGCAGGATTACTACATTCTACCGGACAGATGTTATGCTCTCCGTAATAGTTCATTATATAAGTTGCAGCAATAAAAGCCGGCACATATCCTCTTGTTTCTTTAGGCAGATAAGGATAAATTGCCCAATAATCGGTAAGTCCGCCACTACGGCGTATTGCTTTATTCACATTACCCGGACCACAATTATAAGCTGCAATCACAAGATTCCAATCGCCATAAATAGAATATAGATCTTTCAAATATTTCGCTGCGGCATCAGTCGATTTTTGCGGATCGCTCCGTTCGTCAACCAAACTATTGATTTCCAGATTGTACATTTTGCCTGTTCCTGCCATAAACTGCCACAAGCCTGTAGCCCCAACGCGTGATCGGGCAATCGGATTAAGTGCAGATTCTATAACAGGCAGATATTTCAGTTCTAGAGGAATCCCTTCTTTATCCAATGCTTCTTCAAACATCGGAAAATAATATTTCCCTTCACCAAGCATATAGCTAACCTGATTACGTCTACGTCCGGCATACATTTCTATATAAGTACGAACAACCGGATTGAATACAAGCTCCATTTTGGTTGGTAGCGAATATAAACGATTGATATAAGTAGAGTCTGGTGCTATTGTTGTTTCATCAATAGAATTGGTACAATCGTCTGCGTACTTCACATCCTTACTCCATGTCGATAAAAGCTGATCGTAGTTACGCTCCATATCGGCAGGATATACTATAGACGAATCTGTCACTTTTTCGCGATCAGACAATTCTCTTTGAGACTGTGCTGAAACTGCGAATGTAACACATAGGAGTAATCCGGTAAATATTATTTTCTTCAACATATGCGTTTTTAATGGTATCTTCCAAACGATTACAGATGTAATCTCCAGAATCAAAAATTTATACTACACTGCAAGCCGAATGTTCTCTTGGTAAACATTGTGGGCTGATACATTATTGGCTCGACTCTCATCGATAAGTCGGGCGATATATCAAAATCATATAACTGGGCATCGACATAGGCATCAAGCATAACGAGCCCATAAAATGCAACTGTACAAATAATCGCCAAGTCCCTGTTCCTTCTAAAATAATCCTTTTGCCGTTTAAACTTGGGAATTAGCCCCTGTATTTCAGATTCGCTGAGATTTGGATTTGGCACAAAGTCTTTCCAACTAGTCCCATTACCTGTTACTAAATCCTGATATGCTTGTGCATAATCTCTATACATCCCACCATTCCAAGATATGGCATACGAAAGACCTACAAAACCACCATATACTAAAGGCAGTTTCCAGTACTTTCTATTATATATTTGTCCTAATCCCGGAAATATAGCAGAATATATGACTGCCTTAGTTGGATTAGGTTTAAATTCAGATTTGTTAAAAATGACAGAATCTTCTAAAACTGCCACTTTTTCTTTTTCAGCAGGCATTAATGAATCGGTAGACAAAGCCACTTTTACATTAGGATTCCTACTATTCGATAAAGAAGATTCTTTTATCTGTTTTACCGAATCCGACTTATTATCAGTCTGCGCTCTCAGAGAAAAGATGAATCCTCCCAACAAAAGCAACAAACAAACGACTGATTCTTTTCTCATATTTTATTGTCCAGATCTTATTTTTTACTTTGACTATTAAAATAACCAAAGTCGATCATAGCTGGAGATACATCATTAAAAAGTTACGATACTTATAATACGGAGAAAACTGTTTTTTATTTCTTTATCTGATCAAATAACGTAATTATGCGTTCAAGTTCTTCTTCCGATTTAAACGGGATACTTATTTTCCCTTTTCCTGCATCGTTGCAGGTTAATTGTATTTTAGTCTGAAAAAATTTAGACAAGTGAGTTTTCAACAACTCAAATTCCTCTGGTGTAGCTTGTTTAACGCCTGTTTTTTTAACAGTGTCAATAGCTTTTTCTTCTTTCAATAAATCTTCTAATTTCTCACCCTTCGTTATAGCTCTTACATATTCCTCTACCTTACGTACAGACAAACCTTCCTCTAGTATCAGTTCGTAAACTTCCAATTGCGCTGCTGCATCATCAAGAGTTATTATTGTGCGGGCATGCGCCATATCTATCTTCTTATCTTTTATACCCATCTGTATTTCGGCAGGCAATTTCAATAAACGAAGATAATTCGCGATGGTCGTTCTTTTCTTTCCAATACGTTCGCTCAATCTTTCCTGAGTAAGATTATAAGATTCTATAAGATTCTGATAAGCCAAAGCTATTTCGATAGAATTCAAGTCTTCACGCTGTATATTTTCTATCAGCGCCATTTCCATCATTGTCTCATCTTCGGCTGTTTTCACATATGCCGGAATGGATGTCAAACCTGCTAACAAAGAGGCTCTGTATCGGCGCTCCCCTGCTATTATCTGATATGTTTCATCATCTATCTGACGCAATGTTATCGGCTGAATTACACCCAACTGAGAAATAGACACAGCAAGTTCCTGCAAAGCCTCTTCGTCGAATGCACGACGGGGCTGATCCGGATTTGCATTTATTCGGGATAACTCTATTTCGTTGATAGAAGAAGAACCTTGCGTCTTTACTTCATCCATAGTAATAAGAGCATCGAGCCCTCTTCCTAAAACTGGTCTTTTAGCCATAACAGTTTAAAAAAAATATAAAGTAAGATTGACAAAGTTAAGAATTTTTCTCAATTAGCTCTTTTGCCAGCTGCATATGATTGATCGAACCACGCGAAGTCGCATCGTAAACCAAAACAGGCTGAGCAAAACTTTGTGATTCGCTTAATTTCACATTTCGCTGAATAACAGTTGTAAAAACCAATTCCTGGAAGTGATTTTTCACTTCTTCATATATCTGATTTGCCAAGCGTAAACGAGCATCATACATTGTCAATAAGAAACCTTCTATTTCAAGATTAGGATTTAATTTCGACTTTATGATACGGATCGTATTCAAAAGCTTACTGATTCCTTCGAGTGCAAAATATTCACATTGCACGGGAATTATTATAGAATCGGCAGCAGTCAATGCGTTCACAGTTATCAACCCTAATGACGGAGAACAATCGACTAAAATAAAGTCATAATCATCTTTGAGTGGCTGAAGAACGGCTGACAAAAGTTTTTCCCTATTTTCAACATTCAGTATTTCCAATTCGGCGCCCACCAGATTAATATGGGAAGGCAGAACGTCTAAACGCTCTATTTCGGTTTTCACAATTGCTTCTTTGGCAGGCGTCTCCCCGATCAAACATTCATAGATAGTTTTATTCACTTTTCGAATATCAACTCCCAAGCCAGACGATGCATTTGCCTGCGGATCGGCATCGACTACCAAAACCGTTTTTTCAAGAGCTGCTAGGGATGCGGCAAGGTTTATTGTTGTAGTGGTTTTACCAACTCCTCCTTTTTGGTTGGCCAGAGCTATTATTTTACCCATAAAAGTTGTACAATTAGTTTCTGAGAACAAATTAAATAATAAAAAACAGGAGTTTAGCGTTAATTTTGTGAAACATTGTTATTGTTGTTGAAAAGTCCACTTTATTGTTAATAAGTACGATGCTTATATCAATCCCAATATAGTATCTATTTTTTCGAGCCATCCTTTATAGCTAAAACGAATTAAGGCCTTATCCAAATGAGCACTATACTGAACCGAAAGAGTAGAATCGTCGAGAACCCTTTTCATACCCTCATATACACCTTCGGTACTATTATCTACTAGAATGCCGTATTTACCTCCATCTACAATATCAGCTGGTCCCCCACAGTTGGTTGTAATGACAGGTGTACCGAGAGCCATTGCCTCCAGCAAAACGAGCGAAAAGCTTTCCCGTTCCGACACGCACAACAACCAATTGCTCTGTAAAATATATGGATAAGGATTATCTACGCGTCCCATCAAGGTTATCTTATCTTTCAATCCTAATGATGCAAGATTTGCTATCATATCTTCGTTATCAAGACCTTCGCCTAAAATATACACATGAAAACTATAGCCATCCCGATTCAATCTATTAGCAGCATTCACTAATCGATCTGTCCGTTTTTCGGGTGAACTGCGTGTTACTAAAACAAAATTGGTTACCCCCTGCGGCAAGTCTTCGATTTTTTGCTTAGATTTTTCAACAACCTTACTTAAATCGATTGCATTATACAACACTTCGATGTCCTGCTGAGGATGAACACCATCGTGCAACACATTAATGTAAGCATTTTTGCAGGCATCTGACACACAAATCACTTTATCAAACCGGTTATAAGAGCGTTGTGTTGTTTTCAACTGCTTTTTATTCAGCCAAACGGATACTTTTTCACGAAAAGAGCGAATCTCATAAGTACGCTTATATAGAATATTATGTATCCACAATAGTTTAGGGATACCCATTTTAGTAAACATCTTTGCAAAAAAAGAATCTTTAAAACAAATTACCTCATCGTAATCCGAATCCTTCAACCCTTTTAATTTTAAGAAAACTGAAGGAAAGAAAATCATTATATTCTCACCTATTTTCTTTTCCAGATGCGATGTTCCTTTATCATATAGGTATTTTATATTTATTCTTGACGATACTTGCTCCAATAAAACATCTTTATCCGATTGTTCGGGCAAAAGAAGAGTGACAACACATCCTTCTTTGGCAAGATGGTTAACCAAATCGACAAGAAGCACTTCTGTACCTCCCTGTGCCAGGCTATCGTTAAAAATAAGAATACGTTTCATCACCTAAGATATTATTTTCTGCACTGCATCGACCCAGCAGTCCCGACTATTCAAGCATGGTACAAAGTCTAACCGAGTGCCTCCATGTTTAATAAATAAGTCTTTAGCGCGAACACCCACATCATACAATGTTTCAAGATTATCAACCGAAAATCCGGGAGATATAACAATTATGTTCTTTGCTCCTCCTTCGGCTAACGATTGTATAGTCTCGTCTAGTCCGGGCTTTAACCATTTACGCCCCATAGCCGACGAATACACCTGCCTTGTTTTTCTTACATCTACATTTAGCTGATTTAGTACCAAACGAACTGTCTCTTTTGTTTGATACACATAATCGAATTCTTTCCCTTTTTTCCATGCTTCTTCTACATGTGTAAGGGGCAGACTATGGAAACTAAAGACCAATTTATCGAAATCCTGCTCGATGTAAGGCTTTAATGACTCGACCAAAGCATTGATATATGCAGGATGATTAAAATAAGGCTCTATAATTTTCAGACGAAACGGATAGGGGCGCTGAAAGAAAATTTGCCCAATCCAATCTACCACTGTTTTGTAAGACGATTCGGCATATTGAGGAAACATTGGTAAAACAATCACTTCGTGCAATCTGTCATTTTTTTCCATCAATCGTTCGAGAGCTAAGGCAACACTGGGTTCGCCATACCTCATCGCCACTTCTACCGGCATTTCGGATTGTTCTTCGAGTTTTGCAGCCAATTGCTGCATATTATAAAGCAAAGGTGATATATTACGCTTATGATCCCAGATAAGCGAGTAATGAGCCGTAGAGCTGAATTGCCGCAACGGCAAAATAATTCCTTTAACAAGAATAGGACGGAACCAATCGGGAACAGTCATCACTTTGGGGTCAGACAGCATCGCTCCCACAAAGAACTTTACATCAGTTCTTGTACACGCTTTGGGACTGCCTGTATTTACTAATAATACTCCTTTCATCCAACAATTTTATATAAAAAACGAACACCACAGATTCCCTTTAGTCGAAAATTTGTGGTGATCATTTTTATGATTATAATTTACGGTTATACGTATGTTTCTAAAAGAAGAACGTTTCCTTCGGGCTTAATGTTCATACTTGTAGTATCAGCAGGGATAAGAATTGTCTCTCCTTGCTTAACACTCAATTCATTCCCTTTATTATCTTTTATTGTACAAGCACCACCCATACAGATATATGCTATAAATGAATCTATTTTAGAATAATCCCTGTCGACCGATTGGGTCAATTCCAAAAGATTAGTTGTAAAATATTTACACGATTCAAGTTCTACCGCTTCATTTTCTTTTCTTGCATATGAATTTTGATAGTTATCGTATACTTTGAAATCAATTGCATCTTTCGCTAATTCGGTATGCAATTCACGACCATTACCGTTTGCATCTTTGCGGTTATAATCGTAGATACGATAAGTAATATTAGATGTTTGCTGAATTTCTGCTATAAACGTACCTGCACCGATAGCATGCACACGGCCTGCCGGAAGGAAAAACACATCTCCTGCTTTCACATCATGTTTTTCTAATGCATCTACGAATGTATTATCTTCTATACTTTGCACATATTGATCGGGAGTCATCTCTTTTGCAAATCCCGAATAAAGAAATGCGCCCGGAGCAGCGTTGATCACGTACCACATTTCGGTTTTACCGAACGAATTGTGTCTCACTTTAGCCAGAGCATCGTCAGGATGTACTTGTATAGAAAGATTGTCACGAGCATCAATAAATTTGATAAGTAGAGGGAAAGTTGTACCAAATGTTGCGAAATTTTGTTTTCCAACCAATTGCTCTTTGTAAGTAGCAATTACTTCATCCAGACTTTTATTCTCCAGTTCACCATTGGCAACAACAGAAACGTTACCTTCGACACTCGATATTTCCCAGCTTTCGCCAATACCATCCTGCTCAGGAGTTATACCTTTAAATTTACATATTTCATCGCCACCCCAGATAATAGACTTAAGGATAGATTTAAATTTTAACGGATACAAATTCATATTTTATTTCTTTATTGGTTATTTAAAATGATTCCACAAAAATAACTAAAGTTATTGGCAATTCGATGTATTTCGATATAAGAAAAAACAGCTCTTACTTAACGTGAGTTCAATATAATGAAAAGAACAATAAAATCTTCATTCGAATTTGTCATCCCGATACGCAGTGAGGGATCTCGAATCCTACTTGTTGTAAGAGAGCAGATCCCTCACTGCGTATCGGGATGACAGAATGGACGAAAGATAAATATCGGAACTCATTATTATAAGATGTTTATACCGAACTCACGTTATTTATTGAACTTCTAACTACAGATAATGAATCATATAAGCAAAGAAGACCCGATTACTCAGGTCTTTCTTTAATATATCATATACACTCTCAATCTACTTTTCTCAGCACAAAAGCAGTCCGTGCCGGAATATACAATTTCAGCCAGCCTTTCCCATCTTTTTGATAAAGCGCATCGGCAACTGTATAATGAGGGATACTAGCATCTGTAAGTCCATTACCACCGAAGTCGCGATTATCTGTGTCCAATACAACTTCATATTTACCGGTAGGAGCTAAAAATCCATAATCTGTAAAAGATTGACTCGGATTGAAATTGTAAACAAAAATCAAATCTTTGCGTTGGTATGCCAACACCTGATCATCATCTTTGTCCCAAAGCCTCAATATTTCGCTTTTCTCAAATTGCTTCACCGATTTTATCAGTTCCAGCATAGCTTTATCAAAGTCACCTAAATAGTGATATCTTAAATCATAATTATCAGCAAGACTCCATTGGCGATGGGCATATTTATACGACCAGCCGTTACCTTCACGCGGAAAATCAACCCATTCGGGATGACCGAATTCATTCCCCATAAAGTTGAGATACCCCCCGTTGATCGTCGAAGCCGTAGCTAAACGAATCATTTTATGTAAGGCGATACCCCTATCGGTAATAAACGAACTTTCTTTGAGCTTCGACATATACCAGTACATGTCCGCATCTATCAACCGGAATATGATTGTCTTATCTCCTACCAATGCCTGATCGTGACTTTCGGCATACGAGATTGTTTTCTCATCTTCCCGCCTGTTTGTCAATTCCCAGAATATACCTGTCGGATGCCAGTCTTCGTCTCTTCTTTCCTTAATTATCTTTATCCAGTAATCGGGAATATTCATCGCCATGCGATAATCGAAACCGTAGCCTCCATCTTTATTTTTAGCAGCTAAACCCGGCATACCACTAACTTCTTCGGCTATTGTTATAGCTTTGGGATTTACTTCGTGGATCAACTTATTAGCCAAAGTCAGATAGCAAATAGCATCGCCATCCTGATGCCCATTATAATAATCGGCATAACCCGAAAATGATTCTTCAAGCCCATGACTGTAATAAAGCATCGAAGTCACACCGTCGAAACGGAAACCGTCGAATTTATATTCTTCGAGCCAGAATTTACAATTAGAAAGCAAAAAATGAACAACCTCGTTCTTACCATAATTAAAGCACAGTGAATCCCAAGCAGGATGCTCCCTTCTGTAATCGGCATAGAAATACTGATCATACGACCCATCGAAACGACCTAAGCCCTCCACTTCATTTTTTACGGCATGCGAATGTACCAAATCCATGATTACTGCTATACCCAATGCATGTGCATCGTCTATCAGATGTTTCAATTCGTCGGGTGTACCAAAACGCGATGATGCAGCAAAGAAACTGGATACATGATAACCGAACGAT
The DNA here is from genome assembly GCF_011039195.1 of Dysgonomonas sp. ZJ709. Lineage (NCBI taxonomy): Bacteria > Pseudomonadati > Bacteroidota > Bacteroidia > Bacteroidales > Dysgonomonadaceae > Dysgonomonas > Dysgonomonas sp. ZJ709. The sequence continues at coordinate 130,263 of NZ_JAAKEM010000001.1, read as the reverse complement.
CCATAGTAAGGATGTTCCTGAATAGCCATTATCTGAATAGTATTGTAACCATCTTCTTTTATACGAGGTAATATATTTCTTCTGAATTCGTCGTATGTGCCAACCTTTTCCTCTTCCGACGACATGCCAATATGGCATTCGTAGATTAATAAAGGGCTTGTATCGGGTTTAAATGTTTTTTGCTTGAATTTATACGGAGTTTTAGGACTCCAAACCTGTGCAGAGAATATCTTGGTATGGTTATCCTGTACTACACGATTAGCCCATGCAGGAATACGCTCGCCTTCGCCGCTATCCCAACAAACAATCAGCTTGAATAAATCTTCATGTTGGACCTTATCGAGAGGAAGTTCCAGCTCCCATTCGCCATTATCTTTACGTTGCAATTTAAAATCATCTTGCTTCTGCCATCCGTTGAATGTACCGACCATATATATGGCAGTAGCATTAGGAGCCCATTCTCTAAGAACCCACGAGCTCTTTGTTTTATGTAATCCGAAATACATATACCCTGAAGCAAAATCAGACAATGAGATTGACCCATTATTTGTCAATGCAGCCTCTTTTTCGAGTGTGTATTTATAACGTCCCTCGATAGCTTCGGAATAGGGCTTTAGCCACGTATCATTTTTTATTAGCTTTAGCATAAGGCAACAATGTTTATTAATTTAGATTTTTATCTTCACGACTACTTTTCTTATTTTTCCTTCACCAATACATGGAGCATGTCCATCTTCGGGAAAGAATATTACAAAATCACCGGGAGAAACCGAAAAGTAAGTTTCAACTTTATCTTCGAAAAACTGAATATCCCGTTCATCATTAAACGGCTCGCATTCTTCATTCAAATCCAATCGATATTTCCATCCGAATGTTTCAGCCTTACTGATTGGCAACTGTATATCAAGGTATCTATTATGTGCTTCCGGTTTAGCAAGTTCTTTATTTCTCAGATCACTATCGCTTATAATAGCGAAAGCATCTTTTCCTTGCAATTCTATCGTGCCGACCTCCGATTTTAAGAAATCGGTATTCCTTAAAAAATCAAATACCGTTTTAAATAACGGATGAATATCTTCGTATCTCTCTGTATCTTTTAAACTTCCTACAATCATTGTCTGTTATTTGTAATCTTCCGATGGTATATCTATTCTAAAAACAGGGCTATTAGCGGCGTCATTATATTGATACTGAAACGTCACATTATTATTACGAAGAAAAGCTGAACCCGGTTCTGTTTTTATCGAGTGTATAAGCTTTTCTTTCAATGCTTTTTTCAGTACAACAGTATCGAGCATGGCGCTTTCGACCTGTATTGTATAATTATATCGTAATGTATTCGAAGGCAGAGCCTCACAGCCTTCAAGCCGTGTGAAATCATCTATTATTTTAGGATAATTCTTATTTTCACGCTCGACATATTTTTCCAGCTCATGCTGTACCTTATTAGCATTCGAACATTGTACAAATATTAAGGATAAAATAACTGCAAAAGAGAAAATGAAAATCTTTTTTAAGCAAACTCGTTCCATTTAATTTCAATATAATTAATCACAAACAAATTCATGTTCTTAATTATTACAAGTTTACTAAATTTAATCCGATTTTTTGATAAAATAGTGCGTTTTTTAAACCTAAGATTCTAATATCTTTCGACTTGTTCTGTTTTTTTGATTACTTTTGCAGCTAAAATCATTTCAATCATACAATTAGAACTATATGAAAAAGTTTCTATTAATCTTTAGTTTGTTAACTATGCTTTATTCATGTAATAGCACAGGCGATCAGAAAAAAAGTGACAACCCGTTTTTCACTGAGTTTGACACCCCTAACGGAGTCCCTCCGTTCGATAAAATAAAAGCGGAGCATTTCCTTCCGGCTTTTGAAGAAGCAATATTAAGAAATGCAGCCGAAGTAGATTCGATTGCGAACAACGCCGAACCGGCAACTTTCGAAAACACATTTATAGCTCTCGACGAATCGGGTCAGATGTTACGCGGAGTATCCTCTGTATTTGGTGCACTAACCGGAGCTCAGACGGATTCTGTTTTACAAAAAATAGATGAGGAGATAAATCCTAAACTATCTGAACATAGTGACAATATTTATCTTAACGAAAAATTATTTGCCCGCATTAAATCGGTATACGATAATGCTGACCGTACAAAATTGACGACAGAGCAAAATCAACTAATCGACAAATATTATAAAAGATTCGTTCGTTCAGGAATTTTATTAGATGGATCGAAACAAGCACGCCTACGCGAAATAAACAAAGAATTAGGTATGCTCAGCCTTAATTTCGCCAATAATACATTGGCCGAAACCGCTGCTTTCAAACTAACGATAGATAAAAAAGAAGATCTGGCCGGTCTGCCTGACGATATAATAGCTGCCGCTGCTCAAACCGCAAAAAGCAATGGAGAAGAAGGTAAATGGATGTTTACCCTTAGCAAACCGAGCTGGGTACCATTTTTGCAATATGCAGACAATCGCGATCTTAGAGCGAAATTGTATAAAGCAATGTATAACCGTGGTGATAACGATAATGCAAACGACAACAAAGCAATCATCAACAAGATCGTAAACCTTCGACTAGAAAAAGCAAATATGCTTGGCTATGCAACTCATGCAGACTTCTCGCTTGACGAAACAATGGCTAAAACTCCAGCGGCCGCAATGGAACTACTGAATAATGTATGGAATTATGCATTACCTCAAGCCCAAAAAGAATCGGCAGAACTTCAGGCTTTAGCTAAAAAAGAAGGAAAGGATATAACACTGGAATCATGGGATTGGTGGTATTATGCTGAAAAACTTCGTAAAGAAAAATATGCCCTTGACGAAGAAGCATTAAAACCATATTTCAAAGCTGATAATGTACGTGATGGTGTATTCATGGTTGCAAATAAACTATATGGCATCAATTTCAAACAAGTAACAGACATTCCTGTTTATCAAGAAGATGTTCAAGTATTTGAGGTTACAGACGCAGACAGTACACTTATCGGTATCATATACCTTGACTACTACGCCCGTGACGGCAGAAAACGTAACGGTGCATGGATGGGTAGCTTCCGTAAACAAGAAATATATAAAGGAAAATTTGTTCATCCTATTATCTACAATGTAGGAAATTTCAATCCTCCTATTGGTGACAAACCATCTCTGTTGACTCTGGAACAAGTAGAGACACTTTTCCACGAATTCGGACATGGTCTGCACGGCTTACTATCTAAGTGCACATATTATACACTATCCGGCACATCGGTTCCTCGTGACTTCGTCGAATTACCATCGCAAGTAATGGAACATTGGGCATTCGAACCGGAAGTGCTAAAAATGTATGCTAAGCATTATGAAACAGGAGCTGTTATACCAAATGAACTAATTAAAAAGATACAAAACGCATCATATTTCAACCAAGGATTTGCAACTACAGAATTCCTTGCAGCATCTATCTTGGATATGAAATGGCATACAATAGACAAAGCGCAAGACTTCGATGTGCGTAAATTCGAAGCTGATGCAATGAACGAAATAGGATTACCTTCGGATATTATACCTAGATACAGAAGCACATACTTCTCTCACATATTCAGTGGTGGTTATTCTGCGGGATATTATAGCTATATGTGGTCTGAAGTGTTGGATGCCGATGCTTTCCAAGCATTTGTAGCTACAGGTAATATTTTCGATCAGGCAACAGCAAAATCATTCAGAGAAAATGTATTATCGAAAGGTGGTACAGACGACCCGATGGTATTGTACAAAAAATTCAGAGGTGCAGAACCAAATCCAATCTATTTATTGAAAAATAGAGGTTTTGTAAAATAATATTATCTTTGCAACTCGAAAAAAGAAACATAACAATAAATTAATAATATAATTAATGGCAACTACATCAGATATAAGAAACGGAATGTGCCTCGATATCGAAGGACAATACTATGTAATCATTGAGTTCCTGCATGTTAAACCGGGTAAAGGTGCTGCATTCGTCCGTACTAAAATGAGAAACGTAGCTACAGGTCGCGTTCTGGACAGAACATTCAATGCCGGTATAAAACTTGACGAAGTGCGTATCGAAAGACGTCCTTATCAATTCCTTTATCAGGATGATATGGGGTACAACTTTATGAACACCGAGACTTATGAACAAATATCACTGCAAGGGAGCCAAATAGAAGGTGTGGCATTTCTTAAAGAAGGCGATATGGTAGAGGTTCAGGTACATGCAGAAAGCGAAACTGTTCTTACAGTAGAGCTTCCTCAAACAGTAGTACTCCAAATCACATATACCGAGCCGGGTCTGAAAGGTGATACTGCAACAAATGCAACAAAACCTGCAACTGTAGAAACCGGTGCTGAAATACGTGTTCCTCTATTCATCAACGAAGGAGAGAAAATCAAAATCAACACAAAAGACGGTTCGTACGTAGAAAGAGTAAAAGGATAATTCTTTTTATATAAAATACTGAAAGGCTCATAACTTCATAAAAGTTTATGAGCCTTTTTATTTCAAAACAAATTAAGTTTCCACAAAAGAGATATATCTTTGATCTATATTTTTACTGTACATGAATAACATTACAAAACTCAACATAAAAGATTGGGCAGAGGAAGATCGCCCACGAGAGAAAATGCTACTTAAAGGTATGGTTGCTCTCTCTGATGCCGAACTACTGGCTATACTTATTGGTTCGGGCAATAAAAATGAAACAGCAGTCGAATTATCCCAACGCATTCTACACAATGTATCCAATAATCTCAACACCCTTGGTAAGCTTGAAATAAAAGACCTTATCAAAAACTTTAAAGGGATAGGTGAAGCAAAAGCTATTACGATTGTAGCCGCGTTGGAATTAGGCAAACGACGAAAATTATCTGAAGTTATCACACAAACACAGATAACATCAAGTGAAGATGTATATCAAATTTTCCATCCCGTGCTAGCCGATCTGAGACACGAAGAGGTTTGGGTACTATTACTCAACAGGGCAAATAAAGTATTGAAGAAGGTACAAGTCAGCAAGGGCGGCGTAGCAGGAACTGTGGTCGACATACGCATGATAATGAAAGAAGCAATAGAGACCCTAGCCTCGGGCATGGTACTATGCCATAACCATCCATCTGGTAGCGCAAATCCAAGCGGAGAAGACGATACAATTACCCAGAAGTTGAAAGAAGCAGGACGAATAATGGATATCCAACTATTCGATCATATTATTGTATGCGATCATTCGTATTACAGTTATCTGGATAAAGGAAGATTGTAAGGTTTATATCCGTTTTTTGATTATTTTTGTCGATAGAATTTAGAAGTATTATAAACTATCTATTATTCTGTGCGTTTATATGAGACGGTAATAACCGTATATCGATAGATATGTTAGGTCCTGATTTATCTATATAATACACGGTAATATTGTCCGAAAGTAAACAAGAAAAGTTACAATCAAAAACAGCGTAAAAAGTGTCACCTTTGTCACTTTTTAACATAATAACAAAAGAGAATGAGCGAATTACTGAAATTAGAAGAAGATATCGTATACATGCTAAAAACAGTTTACGACCCCGAAATACCTGTGAATGTTTATGACCTTGGACTTATATATAATGTAGAGATCGACGATGACAAGAATGTGACAATCACAATGACATTGACTGCACCTAATTGTCCGGCTGCCGATTTCATATTAGAAGATGTAAGAATGAAAGTACAATCGGTAAAAGAGGTTAACAATGTTCTTGTTAATCTTACTTTCGAACCGGAATGGAACAGAGATATGCTAAGTGAAGAAGCTAAACTGGAACTAGGATTCCTCTAAACAGAACAGTGTGAAGAAAAAAATCTACTTCTTGTCAGATGTACATTTAGGTTCGGCTTATCACAGAAAACACGTGAATAAAGACGAATCGGTATCACTGGCATCTAAAGGGATAGACATCGACCATTATGCCGAACTCAAAGTAGAGCAAAAACTCTGCCGATGGCTCGACATGGTGAAACAGGATGCAAAAGCAATCTATTTGTTGGGGGATATATTTGATTACTGGTTCGAATACAAGAATGTTGTTCCTCGAGGCTATACACGCTTTTTAGGAAAAATAGCAGAAATAACTGATTCCAGTATAGAAGTACATTTTTTTATTGGTAATCACGACATTTGGCTTACCGATTATCTTCAAAATGAATGTGGAATGATTATCCACAGAGAGGCATTAACAACAGAGCTTTTGGGTAAGAAGTTCTTCCTCGCACATGGCGACGGATTAGGAGATGACTCCCGATCATTTAAATTACTACGTAAACTATTCCATAGCAGTATATGCCGAATACCTTTTGCCGCAATACACCCCCGTTGGACAGTAGGCTTTGCCCATTGGTGGTCTAATCATAACAGAAGTACAGGCGAGATGCCCGACTATATGGGTGAAGACAAAGAACACCTTGTGCTTTATGCTAAGGAAGAATTAAAGACGAAGACGGATATTAATTTCTTCATCTTCGGACATCGTCACATTATGCTCGATCTGATGCTTTCACAGTCAGGCCGGATTGTTATACTCGGCGACTGGCTTCGTTATTTCTCCTATGGAGTATGGGATGGTGAGAATTTCGTTTTGGACGTTTACGAAGAATAACATTCCAGCTATTTTTTTAACTCTGCCGCCTTATCTCCGGTTCAAATTTGTAGTACCTTTGCGGCAGTTTAGAGTCACAGACTTTTTTATTACTCTATTTAATTTAGAAGGTTTTCATTATGAAAATGGTAAAGGGTATCTTCATCGTTTTGCTGTTCTATTTTGTAGGACAATGCCTGAGTTATCTTATAAGCGGCTTTGTTCCGGGTAGCATAATCGGAATGATATTATTATTCCTAAGTCTTTATTTCAAAGCGATCTCACCCGACAGCGTTCGCGATATAGCCAATGCATTCACAAGAAATATGGCTATATTTTTCATACCTGCCGGAGCCGGATTATTAGGTTCTTATGGCATAATCAGTCAATTCTGGATGTCTATCCTTATTGTATGCTCTATAAGCACAATACTGGTGATTGCCGTGGTTGGTATTGTTCAACAAAAAATGGAGAAACAAAAAAAATGAGAGCACTATTTGAATCTACAGAATTTTGTCTTATCCTCGTTTTCGGCACATATCTGTTTGGACAATGGGTATTTAAAAAAACCAGATTTGCACTTTTCCATCCATTAATTATATCTATCGCACTTGTTATAGCCTTTCTCAAGATTGCAGATATTGACTATGCAAAATTTGAACAAGGCAGCCAGTTTGTTAGTTTCATGCTCGGACCATCTATTGTAGCCTTGGGCTATGTATTATATGAACAGTTAGACTATCTGCGAGGCAATGTTATATCTATACTTACATCTGTATTTATTGGCAGTATCGTAGGGATCACCAGCGTTATAATACTGGCTAACCTGACAGGAGCTGATCAGATATTGATACATTCGCTCGAACCAAAATCGGTAACGACACCTATTGCCATGAGTATCGCCGAACAATCAGGCGGTAACGTATCACTAACTGCCATAATTGTTGTTTTCTGCGGTATATTCGGCAGTATTATCGGACCACCCGTTCTACGACTACTTCGCATCAAAAGCAGTATTGCTAAAGGACTGGCCATGGGAGCATCGGCGCACAGTGTGGGTACAGCACGAGCAATGGAAATGGGAGCACTCGAAGGTGCTATAAGCGGTCTTGCAATCGGGCTGATGGGTGTTATTACAGCACTGCTTATTCCGATTATACATCAGATACTTTAAGCAGTTATATGCGGAGGGAAAGGTGGAGGAGACAACCGTTTCTTTTCTAATCGATTGGCGATAACAATTTCTGTTACGGGAATCAGAATACCAACTAATAACAGCAATATTGCTTGTAGTTTAAGACCACCGAAAAATTGTCTAATCTGATCTTCAACTATTATATTCAATGCACCATCTACCAACAAATCTTCGATTCTAACACGTGCCAATCTTTCTGATAGATCTTTATCTATTATTATAAAAGGGGCAATCTTTTGTTCCACATAAGCCCTTGCTTTCTCTTGTAAAAAATCGGCTTCGTCGGGATTAGATTCAATGTATTCAACAGCTTTAGCTCTCAAATCATTCTCATTCATGCCTAACCCTTTTGCCAATGAAGCAACAGATACACCATTCATGGATGCGGCAAACTCTGGGTATTTCTGTGCCACCACTTCCTGTATCTCATCGTTCAGATATGTATTGAACAATGTTTTGGTATCCCCTAAGTACTTCGGCATATTTTCAACCAATTGAGTTTCACAATTATGGAATGCAAACCATTGTGTAAAACAGAATCCGGCATAAATAGGTAAAAAGAACATATAAACATATGATAAAATTGTCAAACTCCAATGACGACGTTTAACCATAATCTTCTTACGAAGAAGAAGCTCAACAAGAAGAGTTATTGTAAAACCAATTAAGCCACCGACTATGCCCCAAAACAAAACATGTGCAGGATTTAAATAATCGGCCAGCAAAGCCTTATAACCAAAAAGAATATCTATCATATCGTATGTCGTAATAATTGTACAATTAGTTTTTAAATCGACCCAAAGATAGTATTTTCAGCAAAACGGAATATCTATATTTATATCTATTTCACCAATTATAAAAAGAATACGCTCAACAGAATTTGCTTGCACAAGTCTCTGCTGAGCGTATAATTATACTCTTAATTAGTTTACCGTACCTTTATTTCTGGCTGTAAACTCTCATTTCGTTGTCGTATATATAATACACATTGTTTGTTACATGATCGATCTCATAGATTGGCTTTTCACTTTCGACTGATATTCTATCGACTTCTTTGCCATCCGATTTACGAACTTTCACCAATTCTGCGCCACCGCTTTCTGCTTTATTTATAAGGAAGGCATATTCGCTGTTGTGCTTAAGAGCATTGAAACGAGATTCCATTCTTGCAGTAAACAAAGGATCTGTATTGCTAAAATCAGGCCTGCCATTTTCGTCCTCGGCACCACTAAAGCTCATACCGAAACCGCCTTTTCCCGAATCTGTTGCAAACGAAGCCTGCCCTGTTGTAGCAAATGAATACAACGCTCTTCCGCCTTTAAGCCATCCTCGTTTATTACCACCCGGCTCTTTGTACGTATTGTGATATTTTACTTCGCCATCGAAACCAACTCCAATTGCATCGCTTTGACCAATCAAAGATACTCCCCAATCAAACAATTCGATATCGGCCATTGTATGATCGCTTTTTACATCTTTCAGTTTAGCAAAAGGTTCGTTCTTTTTTTCATCAACACTGTTAGGATCAAACTTATATAGCTTCTTGTCATTGTATACAAGATAAACTTTCTGGCCTTCATCATATTTATATAGAACGGGACGATTCTTATCGAAGTTAATATCTTTTTTCCAGACCTTCTTACCTGTCGTATAATCTACCATATTCCCATAGCTATCAGTCAAATAGAAAACACGATTATTATCTACTTTACCTAAATTATAAATCTCATCTTCCTCATTGTCACAAATCTCAATAAATTTCTTCCATTTGCTTATACCATCTTTACCAATCAGGTTCATTTCTTTATCGGCAACATAGAGATAGTCATTTCCAACAGAGATTACTTTTTTTATCTTATTACCCTTAGCATCTTTCTTCCACACTTTTTTGCCATCTGCGTATGAGTAGAAATTAAACCCGTTGGCATGGGCAATCAGTATTTTGTCTCCGGCATCTTCTATATATGTAATATACTTAGTCGTAATATCATCTTTCCAAAGTTTGTCTCCGGTTTTAACATCCAATAGATTCAATGCTATTTTGGATGATAAGATATTACCGGTTGTACGTATCATGACTAAGTTCTTTTGACTTTCCGACAGGAAAAAATTACTCATCTTAAAATCGGTCTGCCATGCAATTTTACCATCTGCCTTATTCATCTTATACAATGATCCATTTATTGAAACATATAAATCCGAATCGGTAGTAAGAACTTTATCCTCCGAAAGATTCTCGGATTTGAAGCTAAGCAAAGACTTTAACGACTTCAAAAACGAATCGACCGAAGCAAGTTCAGTTATCCATTTCTGAGTTCCTTTTTCCAAATCGTAATATACACAGCTATATGTTTTATTGTTAATCACCATCAGAAGCAAAGCATTTTCTGCCGGCATAAATTCGGATTGCAACACACGATACCCAAATTCTCCGGAATTATAGACAACTTTACCATCTGCAGAATTAATAATAACATCCTTGTTATCAATAGCCAATGAGATGAAGGGCGAATTATCGATAAAGTTAATTTCGTCTTTTTTAGCTTCCAGCAATTTCAGGAAATCGCCACTTTCGACATTATCTATAACAGCCTGAGCATTATTGAGAGCATTACCATTCGATATCTCCTTATCATTTATCTTCCACTCTATAGTATTAGTTTCAGGGTTGTAGCTCTGAAGAGCATCCCGATCCTTAACGATAACACTTCCTGTGTAGTGGTTAATTAAGATTGATTCGACTTTCGCTCCGAAAGGAACGATTACATTAGCCTTTTGCTGCGCAAAAAGCAAGCCACTTTGTATCAAAATACAAAGCAGTAATAGCGTGTTTTTTTTGTTCATGAATAGGTTAATTTAGTAATATGTTGTAAAAGTATTTCGTGATAAGCGCAAATGTATTTATTAAAGGTGTGTCAGATGTCCCTTTTCATAAAGAATGTTTATTATTGCAAAAATAATAAAATAAACGATGTATTCAACTTTTATGATTTTTTTCTTACTGTGTTCAAGAGTATTACAAGAAGGTATGTAACTCTTTTGTTATATTTAATTTAGATTATATAGCTATTACAGATTAGAACAATCTTAATTACTTACCTTTGTAGAAAATATACAGTACTTATATATGGCATCCTATTTACAAGTTGAAGGATTAACAAAGAGCTTTGGTGATCTGATTCTATTCGAAAATATTTCTTTTGGTATAGCCGAAGGACAACGCATCGGACTAATTGCAAAAAATGGTTCAGGTAAAACAACTCTACTAAATATTCTTACAGGAAAAGAGTCGTACGAAAAAGGTACTATAAGCTTTCGTCGCGATTTACGTGTAGCTTATCTCGAACAAGATCCCGGTTACCCCGAAGATATTACAGTTTTACAAGCCTGCTTCTTATCGGGCAACGAAGTAACCGATCTTATTGCTGAATACGAGCGGGTTATTAATTCGACAGAACATTCTACTCTTGACGATATACTTCAACGCATGGATATGCTTCAAGCATGGGATTATGAACACAGAGCGAAACAAATATTAGCCCAGCTGAAAATTACAGATTTCAATCAGAAGATATCGGAATTATCAGGAGGACAACTCAAACGAGTTGCACTCGCTAATGTACTTATTACCGAACCCGATCTTATCATTCTGGATGAGCCGACGAATCACCTCGATCTGGATATGGTGGAATGGCTCGAAGGATATTTGCAACGCTCACGTCTCAGCCTGCTAATGGTAACGCATGACCGTTATTTTCTAGATCGTGTATGTTCTGAGATTATCGAAATAGATCAAAAACAGATCTATCAATACAAAGGTAACTACTCCTACTTTTTGGAAAAGAGGGACGAACGTGTCAGCACACAAAATGTAGTATTAGACAAAGCGAATAACCTTTTACGCAAAGAATTGGAATGGATGCGCCGTCAGCCGCAAGCTCGTGCAACAAAAGCAAAATCACGTATAGAGGCTTTCTACGATTTGGAAAAGAAAGCACAACAAACACGTGATGCGGGTAATGTGAAACTCGAAATGAAAGGCTCTTATATAGGAAACAAAATATTCGAAGCACAGCACGTATATAAAGCGTTCGGTGATATCAAAATCCTCGAAGATTTCAACTATGTATTCTCACGCTATGAGAAATTAGGCATCGTTGGAAACAACGGAACAGGTAAATCGACTTTCATCAAAATGCTGATGGGTGAAGTTGCTCCCGACAAAGGATTATTCGATATTGGCGAAACAGTCAAATTTGGCTATTATAGTCAGGATGGATTGAAGTTTGACGAGCAAATGAAGGTTATCGATGTTATTCAGGACATTGCCGAAGTTATTGACTTGGGTAATGGAAATAAATTGACTGCATCGCAATTCTTACAACACTTCCTATTCGCACCTGAGAAACAACACAGTTTCGTTTACAAGTTATCGGGAGGCGAAAAAAGACGCTTATATCTTTGTACTGTTCTTATTAAGAATCCGAACTTCCTTGTACTCGATGAGCCGACAAACGATCTGGATATAATGACTCTGAATATTCTGGAAGAATATCTGCAAACATTCAAAGGCTGTGTTATTGTTGTATCTCATGACCGTTATTTCATGGATAAGGTTGTAGATCATTTACTGGCTTTCAGCGGAAATGCTGCTATTAAAGATTTTCCGGGAAACTATACTGATTACCGCGAATGGAAAGAAGTCAGCGAACTAATAGAAAAAGAAAAAGTATCTGCATCTGTCGCACCTAAAGAAATAAAACCACAGGCTGAAGCCCCAAAGAAAGAAGAAAAAAAGAAACTCACATTCAACGAAAAACGTGAATTTGAACAACTCGATGCTCTGATACCCAAACTTGAAGAGGAGAAAGCTAAAATAGAAAATGAACTATCCACTGGTTCTCTCTCGAACGAGGAACTCCTAGCTAAATCGAGCCGTATCAGTGAACTTATTAATGAAATTGACGAAAAAACAATGCGCTGGATAGAACTCAGTGAACATATATAAATAAGAAGTGTTTTCTTTTCAATAAGCAATCAAAAAATGGAAGTATTATCTAAACCCAAACTCTGGTCGTTAAGCTACCTGAATGTATGTATAGCTAACTTTCTGATGGCATGTTCATTTAACCTGTTAATGCCTGCCATCCCCTTATATATTACAGAGCAAATGGGCGTTGCTCAATCTAAAACCGGTATCGTACTGGCTTCGTATGCTATTGCATTGCTCATTGTCCGCCCATTTTCGGGATATATGGTCGACATCTTCCCCCGAAAAAAAGTACTACTCCTTGCATTTACATGCTATGTACTTATTTTTTTCGGATACTTCTTTGCTACTACTGTATTATTATTTATACTCGTTCGATTTATACATGGAATCACATGGGGATTATCTACCGTATCATCCAGCACATTGGCAATTGACGTAGTTCCATCCGAAAGACGAGCCGAAGGGATTGGTTATTACGGTACATTTATGAATGTCGCCATGGCTATCGCACCATTTGTCGCTCTGCATATCTACAATCACTACAGTTTCCAAATACTATTGTGGGGAGCTGTAGGTATGGGAATGCTCGGAATCGTAGCCGTTTCATTAATAAAAGCACCTGTAAGACCTAAAGTGGAACGGGAAAAGCTCTCGTTAGACCGCTTCTTCCTATTCAAAGGCTGGCCTATATTCTTAAATCAATTACTTCCATGTTTTGCATGGGGTACGATCGGGCCTTTCGTTGCCCAGTATGCCAAACAAGTAAATATATCGAATGCCGGTATATTCTTTATTTTCTGGGCTGGAGGTATTATTGCTTCACGTGTCTTTTCAGGTAAATTAGTCGACAGAGGTAAAATACATATCGTAAATGTATCGGCAATGGTCATTGTTGCGCTCTCATTTTTCGCCTTCGCAACTGTCCATAATATTTATGCATTCTGTGCCTCCGGATTATTTATCGGTATTGGATTCGGTATGATGGCACCCGCTTTGCAAACGCTTTATATCAATCTCGCCCCGAACAACCAACGTGGTACAGCCAACTCTACCTACCTGCTGGGATTCGATTTAGGTCTGGCATTAGGTATGCTCATTGGCGGATATATTACAGGTATCAAAACATTTGAATTCTTATTTTTGATATGCTCTGCTCTCTGTGTCGTAAGCATATTTGTATACTGGTTCTGGGCTAGAATTGTTTTTGAAAAGAAGAGATTAAGATAGTAGTCATAAAATAAAAGCACCTGTAATATCAAATTACAGGTGCTTTTATTTTATCTGATAAGATGACTTAGAATTTCAAGCTTACTCCGCCTAAGATATTAAATCCTTGCAAAGTATAACCTTTCACTATTTCATATTTCCCATATAGTATATTGTTCAGTCTGGCATTGACCGATACCCAATCGTTAATCTGATACTCGCCTCTAAGATTTAATTCAGTGATATCATTCATACTTGTTGGCGGTCTTCTATCAATGCCTGCAATATCATCGAAATATCCTTTTCGCCCTCCTGCAAACAGAAAAGTTGCCGACATGGTCAGTTGATCCATCGGCTTCACATCAGCATTCAATTCAGCTGTAAAAGTCGGAAGCCCCCATGCTTTTTGCTCCGTAGGATAAGTATCCATTATCGGATTTTCCCTGTCATAAACAAAAGGTTTCGTATATTTCACATTGTAGAAATAAGCAATAGCCTTTGCAGACAAAGTTGTATAAGGAATCAGATTTGTCTTAAGCAAACCACCAATATGACCAGTCGATATATTCGCATAAACAGGTACACTCATATTTCCCCATTCAAACATTGGACGTGCAATAAACAAGTGATCTTTTTTCGTATGTTTATAACCACCAAATATATCGAATTCAAAACCCGGAACAACTCCCGATTTAAATCCTATTTTAGCATCATAAACAGTTTTGGAATACTCGACACGAGCCATTGGCGATGTATATCTGTTTTCTTGAAGAATGTCTAAGAATGTATTATTATTCACTCCTCCGGTAATCTCACCGTAAAGCGTACTTGTTTCATCGACATGAACATTAGCGATAACATTAGGACTCAAGAATATTGCATTATCAGAGTCGAACAAAGCACTGGCATTCAGTCCCAGTTCAGCAGTCCATGATACACCTTCGAATCGGATATAAGGAGTTCCTGTGACATTCGTAAACGAATGATAGGCATCTTTCAGATGTTCAGTAGGGCTATTGAACGATTGATTCATAATTAATCCTTTCACCCCGACAACCTTATCCGAGCCGAACTCTGTATAAATATCAGCATCCAAATTTATAATTCCTCCGCCGGGAGCTTTATCTGATTTTTGAAGCCCGTATTTACTTTTGAAATAGTCGTAGCTTACATTCCCTTTATATTTCAACAAACCACTATTCGTATCGGTCGATTTTAATCCTGCGCCAAAACTTACAACATCGACGTTCTGTTTCGATTTTATATCATAAGGGAAAGTTTCAGCTGCTGACAGAGACCAGAAACTGTTACCATAATAATTATAAGCTGTATTGAAATAAGAGCCATAGAATGATAAAACAGACGGTTCGAAAGCATGCTCATATTTCAATTTTACTTTGGTATCGGCATATTTTGCTTTTACCTCATTGAAAACATATCCCGGATGAGCGAATTTAACGTCACCGTTCATCGAATTATGAGTTGCCGATATATCTAACCTATCATTGCCGGAGTTTACTAATCTATATCCGAAAGCTCCATCTAAATTGGCATTAGTACCTCCACCGAATATCAGATAGCCACGCTTTTTGCTATACTCTATATCTGTTTTGATATCACCCGAAGCTACACTACCCAATAGATTGTTAGCTAAAGATATTTGTGGCGGCTGACTTACAAAACGGGCATCCCGCTTAGCTATTGTCGGCTCGTAAATAGAAGGGAGCGAATTTATTTTAGACGCATCCTGCAATGTCGGAGTGTATTCACGTTCGAGCATTACCTGACGGGTGAGCGTTGTATCTTTCTGTGCTGCGGCAGTAAGGCTTATTAAACCTAATGCTGCTACTAAAATGGATTTATGTATATTTTTCATTTTACTCTTTTTTGAATTCGTTCTTATTGATTCCATCTGTAACAGAATTATTAATTATTCAATTTAGATAAACGTCCTGCTATCATATCGGTAATATCCTGCTCCGAACCTTTATAATTCGCCTGCAAGCTTTCAAGATACTGACGTGCCTGGAATTTATCTCCTCTAGCAACGTAAACATCTGCCAGAACGATCACAGCTCGTGCCATCCAGTATTCGTGAGTAGTACCTTCTTTCATAAATGAAACCACTTGCGCTTCTGCCTTATCGTACGATTTGGCTTTATAATATGCCTCTGCCAATAAGAACTGAGATTCTGCACCGAATACTGTTCTAGTGTTTTTAGCTACAAATTGTAAGTCTACAATAGCCTCATCTACCTTACCCAGATTTCTCAGCGATTGTCCTCTATAAAAGCGAGCCTCGTTAGCAACATCAGCTGAAACCTTAGTATTAGCTAAAATCTTGCTTGCTGCGGCAACAACATCATTATCTTTCTTCATCAGATATGCACAGCGCAATATACCGAGTTGTGCCACATCTCTGTTCTCAGCACTTGAAGCCGATTGGTTAAGATGTTCGTATGTAGCATATGCAGCTGCATAATTTTTGTTATCGAATTCTATGCCCGAAGCATAAATAAGTGCATCGTCCAGATATTTCGGATTATTAGAACTTATTACATTCTTAAAATTATCGAGCGCTGTCGTAAAGTCTTTTGCATCGAACGCCATAGTTCCTAAATGGAAACTGGCATCGCTAGCAAAAACTCCTTTAGGATAAGCTTGTAAATATTTATTTAACGCAGATTTTGCTTCATCTTTACGGCCTTTCATAAATACATTCTCGGCAGCCAGATAAGTTAATGAATCCTGACGGCTTGCAGATAGAATATTTCCTTTACCCAACGAGTTTACGTAGGAAGCATATGAACCGATATCGTTAATATCTTTATATACCCCCTCCATACTTTGAATTGCAATACGTGCTTCATCTGTATTCGGATAGTTGGATACCACTTGCTTGTAAGCTGCAATAGATTTTTGAGGATTATTTGTATTGAAATATAATTGTCCTAATTGCACACCTGCTTTTTGAGCTAGATTTGTTTTAGGGTGTTCACTCAATAGCTTTTCCAGTACCGATATTGCTTCCGGCTCTTTATTCAACATAACTAATGCCCTGCTCTTTTCAAATAAAGCATCATCGTAATATTGAGAGTTCGGATATTTAGACATCATGCTATTCAAAGCAGTAACCTTACCGCTATAGTTGCGTTGCAGTCCTAAAACGAAAGCCTTTTGGAATTCCGAATAATCTGCATTCGCCGGATTAGCATTTACAGCCTGTGCATAATAGTTTTCCGCTTCGGAGAAATTACGGCTATACAAATAACAATCACCTATTCGGTTAAGTGCATCATGATAATTAGACGATGAGCGATCTTTCTCGACAGATACATATTTCTTAAAATTTGTCAGTGCTGCACTGTAGTTTTTTGTCTGAAAGTTGGTATAACCCAAGTTATATAGTGCCAATGGATAATTCTTTTGTGAAGAACTTACCTGCCCGATATATGTGCTATAATCTTTGGCTGCCGATTGATAATTCGATTGACGGTAAGCCGTCTCACCTCTCCAAAAATAAGCTTCATTTTTAGCATCCGTATTGTAAGTACCCATATTGATGGTTGCATTGAAGTCTTTTGTTGCAGAAACATAGTCCCCGTCAATAAACGCCTGAACACCTAATTGATAAAGTATTACCTGCTTGGCATCCAATACCGGTTTACCGGGCGATTTTATCTTATCTATCACATCGAGCGCCATTTTATAATTCTTCACAGACAGTAAGGTTGTAGCTAATGCACTGTTCACCTCGTCTGCATGTTTCGAATTCGGATATTCAGTCAGGAAGCGTTGGAAAGCTGTC
Source organism: Dysgonomonas sp. ZJ709 (assembly GCF_011039195.1). NCBI lineage: Bacteria > Pseudomonadati > Bacteroidota > Bacteroidia > Bacteroidales > Dysgonomonadaceae > Dysgonomonas > Dysgonomonas sp. ZJ709. The sequence goes on along the minus strand of NZ_JAAKEM010000001.1, from coordinate 112,434 downwards.
ACCGACTGCCCAAATGCAGAAACAGACTCTCTGTTTACCAGCATTACATAATTATATAGCGCCTCTTCGCTTATTGTAGAATCAAACTGACTACGTGCCGCTGCATCGAAAGCTAATAGAGCATTTTGAGTATCATTTAGTTTTAGATAAGATTGACCAAGCAACATATTACCTGCCTGCCCCAGCTGATCTAAACTCGAAGCTACGAACTTAAGAGCGTGTGCAGCCTCTGTATAATTACCTATACTATAATAAGCATCTCCAAGTTGGTACATATCTTCACGAATCGGATTCGATTCTGCCTGAAAATATCTTTCATAATAACTTATAGCACTACTCGTATTTCCTGTACGATAATAGCTATTACCCAACAAACGATAAACTTCTGTCGAATTTTTACTATTCGGATAAGAAGCTAAGTAATCTAATCCTTCAGTTATGGTTTCCGAAAGATTACCTTCCATATATGCACTCTGGATTAAGAAGAATGTTGCATTTTCCTTATATTCCGGCTTGCTCTTCAACTTATGGAATATGGGAGTGGCGTGTGCATAATCTTTATTTTGGAAATGGATATATGCCAAATAGTAAGATGCAGGCTCACCATATCGATGGCTCCTTCTCGATAGCACCTCGAACAATTGTATCGCCTTAGCTGTATTGCCAATCTGCAAATTTGCAAAAGCAGTTCTGTAGCTATAATCTTCCTGCTCATTTATGGAGAGATAATCCACATCGCATTGCGATAACCAGTAAACAGCTTTCTGCCAGTCTTTTTCACTAAAGTGAGTCGAACCGATAAAAAAAGCCAACTGATTACGGTGATAGGTTTCAGTATATTTTTCCAGATAATCTTTCAACATATTACCGATTCCCGCTTTACCCTGATAAAACATAGAACTCAGAATAATGTAATCGGCCTCTTGCTGAAGTTTTGCATCTTTCGACTGTTTCTTGAACTCTTCAAGAGCATTTATAGCCCCCACATAGTTGTTGTTCATAAACATTTCTTGGCCCTGCGTAAAGAGCCTGTTAGGCAATTCGGCATACACAGATTTCTGTGCGTGTGCAAATTGTACACTTGCAGCGATACCCAGTACTACGAGTATTTTTTTCATATAGTAGTATTTTTTATTTTCTTAATTACTTCTTTTACCGAGTGTAACCCAAATCGCTCAGGATCGAGTTCCGATATTTTGATAAACTCTAATTTTTCAACGTCGTCATCCGCTTTTAATTGTTCTTTATCCGAAACTTTGCACAAATAAACAAGATCTAAAGTGTGAACTTCAAATCCGGAATAAACATAAGTATTTGGAATAGAGAACCAATAACGTAGGTCTAAAATATTCAGATTAGTTTCTTCCTTTACCTCTCTGGCAACAGCCTCTTCTCCGGTTTCGTACATATCTACAAAACCACCGGGCAAATCGAGTGTACCCATAGCCGGCTCATGAGCACGAGTAGCTACTAGCAACTCGTCTTTATCATTTATGATGAGGGCTATTGTAGATGAACAGGAATTGAAATAATACACAAAACCACAATCTTCACACTTTTTCGATTTGAAATTATTCTCAACAAAGTGGTGGGAGCCACATTTGGGGCAAAAGCGAAACTGAGATAATGGGTGTAGGGTATTTTTCATTAGATTATAGCGAATTATTGATTTTCTTTGCTCTTAGCATATTCTTCGGCTATCAATTCCAGTTCGTTGTACCACCCCTCGCCAAAACGACGAATAAGCGGAGTTTTCAAAAACTGATAAATTTTCAATCCGTTTTTATTACCCAAAGCTACTGCTGCTTTACAGACTTTCCATCGGTGATAATTTACCGCAGTAAATTCACGATAACGCTGTAAACGTATGGGATACAAATGACAAGAAATTGGTTTGTAAAAATCAATCTTTCCTTCTTTATGAGCTTTTTCTATGGCACATTTGCAGATACCTTTCTCATCGTAGTAAGTAAAAACACAGTCTTTACCATTGACAATAGATGTTACCATCTCACCGTCACTATCTTTGTAAGCAACACCTTCTTTTTTTATTAGTTCTTGAGCTACGGGAGATAGATCATCCCATACATGAGGCAATATGTCTTCAATTATTTTCACTTCCTCATCCTCTAGCGGAGCTCCGGAGTCTCCCTCAACACAGCACTCACCTTTGCAGGCAGACAAGTCGCACAAAAAGCTCTCTTCAACTATATCTGTTGCAACTATCGTATCGTTTATTTGAAACATTTTTTATTGTTTGCAGTTATCAAAAAATTACTTAGCAAAGATAACTGTTTTTGCTACAACATGCCATTATCAGAACTGCTAATTGAGCAAAAGAGAGATTTCTTTTAACACAATTTGATTAAAATTGAATTCTATTTGACTATTGTCCGAAATTCTTTTACTTTTGCAGTTGAATTTTTCACTCTGACCAAAGTGAAATATCTGGCGCAGTAGTTCAATGGATAGAATAGAAGTTTCCTAAACTTTAGATTCGGGTTCGATTCCCGGCTGTGCTACTTTTACTCACTAACGCAATGACTGTGAACATAATTTAACAGGAACCGAACAAAAGAAAACCACATTTGTTTAACTGCTATAGTATTCGATGTAGAACAAACAAAAACTAAAAATGAAAATGACAAAGAAAATTATTCTTGCTTTAACATTCAGCCTAGCTGTACTAAGCATACAAACAGCCTCAGCCCAAATAGTTCGCTATGGCTTTAGAGGAGGCATTGATGTTATAAATCCTAGTTTTAACTCTGATGCTCTTAAAGTGAGTAATCGTGTTGGTTATCAATTAGGAGCATCTCTTGACTTAACAGTACCTATTATAGGCCTTGGTCTAGAAACAGGAGCACTATTCGGTCGTCACAACTACGACTCAAATAGTCTTATGAAAAATCAAAACAATGACATATCTAGCTTTAACTATTTGCAAGTACCTGTATTTATAAAACAGAAATTCTCTATATTAGGTCTTGCTGGTTTATATTTTACTGCTGGTGCATATGGTAACATTAAACTAAGTGGTGGCGACCTTACACTAGAGGGAGAAAAATATGAAGCTAAAGGTTTCCAAACCGGATTAAGTGGGGGAGCTGGAGTTAGCCTATTAAACCATTTGGAATTAGGTTTTATCTACCGTCACAAACTAGGTGATACTTATTCTAGTTCTACTACAGATCTTAGTCGATACAACAAGGTAGACAGAAATATATGGTCTATAACTGCTGCATATTACTTTTAATTTGTAATTTTATAGGTGTCATAAACAAGCTTGTTATGACTAGATGCGTAACAACAATACATTTATAGTACTTATAAAATGCCACTATATGCCGATCTAATATTGCCACTGCCCTTAGATACTCTTTTCACATACGAAGTTCCCAACGAATTAAGTAATATAGCGAAAGAGGGTGTAAGGGCAGTGGTGCATTTCGGCAAAAAGAAATACTACACAGGTATCATTTTCCGTGTATACGAATCGGAAGCCCGAAATGATATAAAAGAAATCACATCCATACTGGAAGATCACCCAATTGTTTTACCTACTCAATTGCGTTTCTGGGAATGGATCTCTAACTATTACATGTGCACCCTCGGTGACGTATATAAGGCTGCACTTCCTTCTTCCCTCAAACTTGAAAGCAAAACTTTTGTGATTCTTAATCCCGAATTTGAGGTACAAGAAATATTTACACCAAATGAACAGAAGGTTTTCAATCAGCTTTCACCAACAAAAGCTCAAACAATTGCAGATATAGAAAAGCTAACAGGCTTACCGAATCCCCTTCCTGCAATAAAATCATTAGTAGACAAGCAGGCAGCTTTCATCAGCGAAGATATCCAGAATACTTATTCTCCAAAAACACAATCAGCCGTTCGACTAACAAAATCGCATACAGACGAAGAACTGAATAACTTATTAGACAGCCTCAGTAAAGCCAAAAAGCAACAGCATTTGTTCACGACTTTTTTGCATCTCAATGAAAACCAGGGTCTCATATTAAAAAAACAGCTTCTTGAAAAAGCTGATGTATCATCTGTCGTACTTAATGAACTGGTAAAAAAAGGTCTTTTAGAAATATACAACAACGAAGTCAATCGGCTTTACTATGGAGAATCGAATATAGAATCGGCATACGCTTTGAATGACTATCAGCAAGAGGCATATAATGAAATCCAAACTTCATTCGTAGAAAAAGACGTAACTTTATTATTCGGAGTAACATCGAGCGGAAAAACAGAAATATATATCCAGCTGATTAAAGACATGATCAGTAAAGGCAAACAGGTCTTATATCTATTGCCGGAGATAGCACTGACAACACAGATTACAGAGCGTTTAAAAAGTGTATTCGGAAATCAATTAGCTGTCTACCATTCCAAGTTCAACGATAACGAACGAGCCGAAATATGGAATAAACTACTGAAAAACGATGAATGCAAAGTTGTTCTAGGCGCGCGATCTGCCGTATTTTTACCCTTCACCGATCTTGGACTCGTTATTGTAGATGAAGAGCATGAGGCTTCGTATAAGCAACAAGACCCTGCACCACGGTACAATGCCCGTAATGCCGCTATTGTTCTGGCAAATATACATAAAGCAAAAACACTGCTCGGTACGGCAACACCTGCTATCGAAACCTACTATAACGCACTGAACGGGAGATATGGATTGGTAAAACTAACCAAAAGACACGAAGATATAAAGCTACCTCATATATCTGTTATCAACACGAAGGAACTTCGAAGGAAGAAACAAATGAAATCTGTCTTATCTCCTCCTCTAATTGAGGTGATGAAAGATATTTTATCAAAAAAAGAACAGGTTATATTATTCCAAAACAGACGAGGCTTCTCCTCTTTATTGGAATGTAAAACATGCTCATGGACTCCGCATTGCAAGCATTGCGATGTGAGCCTCACTTATCACAAAGGACAACGGATGATGATCTGCCATTATTGTGGAGCAACTTATTCTGTTCCTTCGGTCTGCGAAGAATGCGAAACCCCCACCCTGGAGGTAATAGGCTATGGAACAGAACGTATAGAAGAAGAGGTAAGCACCATTTTCCCCGACACATCTATCGGAAGAATGGATCTTGATACAACTCGAGGGAAAAGATCATATGAGAGAATCATTTCTGATTTCGAAGACAATAAAACAAATATCCTTATTGGCACACAAATGGTATCTAAGGGTCTGGACTTCGACAACGTTAGTGTTGTAGGAATACTGAATGCCGACAATCTCCTCAATTATCCCGACTTCAGGGCACACGAAAGAGCATTTCAGCTGATGACGCAAGTTAGCGGAAGAGCCGGTCGCAAAAACAAACAAGGGCTTGTACTTCTTCAAACATCGCATCCCGGACATCCTGTTATCAATTATGTTAGGAATAATGATTATGAATCATTCTACGAACTTCAAACGGACGAAAGGCGGCTGTTCCATTATCCCCCATTTTTCAGATTAATAGCAATTGTTATCCGAGGACGAGATGAAAATATTGTTGATGGTGGCGCACGACACTTCACTCAATTACTGAAACAATCATTCGGCGATCGCATACTTGGCCCAAGCAAACCGCCTGTTGCCCGAGTGCAGGCACTATATATCAGAAAAATCCTATTAAAGATAGAAAATCAGGCATCGATACAAAAGGTAAGAGAATCTATTATTTTTCATCAGAAAACTCTACTAGCCGATCCTGCATTCAAGGCCGTATTATTTCATTTCGATGTCGATCCGGTGTGAGTATGCGGCTATATCCAGAGAGGAATATTATAAACAGAGAAATGAATAGCATAGGCATTTAAGTTTTTTTATCTGTATAATTGAAACGTTTTATATAAATTTGCAGCAATTTAGAAGTTCTATATATGAGCAAGAAAACAAAGAAAAATAAAAACACATTCTTTAAACAACTTAGTCCCAACAAGATTGTTAAAGCATTGTGGGTACTTTTCATAGCAGGTATAGTATCAATTACACTTATATTTATCCTTATAGGCACAGGTATTATCGGCTATATGCCTCCTATCAAAGACCTTGAGAACCCCATCGACAAATACGCTTCACAGGTATACTCGGTAGATGGTCAATTATTAGGCACATTTTCTCAGGATAAAAACAATCGGATTAACTCCAGCTATAGTGACTTATCTCCCTATCTGGTTGAAGCTCTTGTTGCAACAGAGGATGCCCGATATTACTCCCATTCGGGTATCGATATTTTCGCTTTAGTCCGCGCTGTTGTAAAAACAGGAATTCTTCAGCAATCCAGCGGAGGCGGAGGTAGTACCATATCTCAACAATTATCAAAACAGTTATATTCGCCTACTGCCGAAAATGTAGTAGAACGTGTATTGCAAAAACCTATTGAATGGGTTATTGCAGTTCAATTGGAGAGATATTACACCAAAGATGAGATTATAAACCTATATCTCAACAAATTCGACTTCTTATATAATGCAGTGGGTATCCAATCTGCCGCTCAGGTATATTTCAACAAAACACCTAAAGACTTAAAAATAGAAGAGGCAGCAACCCTGATCGGGATGTGTAAAAATCCTTCGTATTACAATCCTCTTCGTAAAAATGAACGCACCAGAGGACGGCGCAATGTTGTGCTTGAGCAAATGTATAATGCCGACTACATTACAAAACAAGAACTGGATTCGTTAAAGCAATTGCCATTAGTACTAGATTTCAAAAAGGTAGACCATAAGGACGGGCTTGCTCCTTATTTCCGCGAATATCTGCGCATGGCAATGAATGCAAAAAAACCCAGTAAATCGAACTACGCATCATGGCAAACAGAACAGTTTGCATCCGATTCGCTGCAGTGGGAAACAAACCCGTTGTACGGTTGGTGTAGCAAAAATAAAAAAGCCGATGGCTCAAATTACAATCTGACAACTGACGGGTTAAAGATATATTCTACAATTGATTCCCGCATGCAGAAATATGCAGAAGAAGCTGTAGAAGAACATTTCAGCAAAGAGTTACAACCCGATTTCGACAGAGAAAAGAAAGGCCGTTCGTATGCTCCATTTTCATCTTCTGTAGCCAAGAATGTAGATTCTCTTTTGCTGCGCGCAATGAAAGTGACTGACAGATACAGAGGGCTTAAGAATCAAGGATTATCTGAAAAAGAAATCCTCAAAGAATTCAAGACGCCTACCGACATGAAAGTCTTTTCGTGGAAGGGAGAAATCGATACCACGATGACTCCATGGGATTCGATTCGTTATCACAAAGGATTTCTCCGTACCGGATTTATGGCAATGGATACTCAAACAGGTTTTGTGAGAGCTTATGTCGGCGGAATTGACTTCAAATACTTTCAATACGATATGGTAAATATGGGACGGCGACAAGTCGGTTCAACAATCAAACCATATCTGTACACGCTTGCTATGGAGGAAGGTATGACTCCTTGCGATGAAATGCTGCATGTGGAGCAAGTTCTTATAACCGAAACCGGAAAAGAATGGCGTCCGAGAAATGCGAGCGCACGTAGAGTTGGCGAAGTAGTAACTATCAAATGGGGGCTACAAAATTCTGACAACTGGGTTACAGCCTATTTAATGAAACAAACATCCCCTTATACATTTGCACGTCTGCTACACTCGTTTGGAATTACAGGACGAATAGACCCTGTAGTATCTATGTCGCTGGGAACACATGATGTATCTGTCGCTGAAATGACTGCTGCTTACACTGCATTTGCAAACAAGGGTATCCGATCCAATCCTATATATGTTACTCACATAGAAGATATGTATGGAAACATTGTTGCTACTTTCACCCCTAAACTCGACGAAGTATTTGGAGAAAGCACTTACGTAAAAATGATCGATATGCTCCGCGGCGTAGTGGATGGAGGAACCGGAAGCCGCGTCAGACGAAATTATGGAATAACAGCTCCGATGGGAGGCAAAACGGGAACAACACAAAACAACTCCGATGGTTGGTATATGGGCTTCACGCCGAAATTATCTGCCGGATGTTGGGTAGGCGGAGAAGATCGCTCCATTCATTTCGATCGCACAAGTGACGGCCAAGGTGCTAGTATGGCATTACCTATATTCGGATTATTTATGAAAAAAGTATATGCTGATCCTGATTTAGAGTATAAGCAAACCGACCAGTTTCAATCGGCAAAATATAGTCCGTGCGACAGAGCCTCCGATGATGACGATGTAATAGATCATCAACCCGTTGTAATAGATAAGATGTTCAATTAAAGAAAATATGTATCGAACTGCAAAGTAATTATCCGGAGCTTTGTGTTGATGCAACAGAATATATAAATATTTAAAAGAAATGGCTATTCACTTAAGAATAGCCATTTCTTTTTAGCTTATCATTCGGATATTTCAGTTGACTATTTATTCCTACGTTCGCCATCTATCCAGCAACTTTAGAATATTATTAAAAACAATGAATAAAGATAAAGAGTAAGGCAGAACTATTATCGTCTGGTAATTGTTTAAAACAACAGTGTTACAATATACTACTTCATTTTACTTATTGTCATAAAATTATAAATTATGCCCTCATTAGCAGCAATATCTACAATAGATTTTCCTTTCAAAACGAATCAACAAGATGTAAAAGAGTATGCCAAAGGTTTATTTGCTGTATCATTTCCTGCAGTAGAAAGAATGTTGGGTGCATTTGATAACACAGAGATTGTAACAAGAAATTTGTGTAAGTCGCTTGATTACTATTCTGACGTGCATACTTTTCAAGAGCAGAATCTCGAATACATCAGGCTTGCTCTTGAATATTCCGTCAAGGCGATTGAAAAGTGTATTTCTTCCGCACAAATTAATAAGGACGATATAACCGATATTATTTTCATCTCAACCACCGGACTTGCCACTCCAAGCATGGATGCCCTGATAATAAACAAAATGAGGCTCAACCAGCATGTCAACCGCATGTCTATTTTTGGTTTGGGATGTGGAGGAGGCGTATCGGGTTATGCAAAAGCATGTACTGTAGCTAAAGCAAATCCTGAAGCTGTGGTATTGTTAGTAGCAGTAGAATTATGTTCACTTACTTTTCTGCGTGATGATTTTAGTAAAAGTAACTTTATCGGTTCCAGTTTATTTTCGGACGGGGTTGCTGCCTGCCTGGTTATGGGAGATAATCGTATAAATAAAGCTAAGCACCAAATCAAATTTGTTGGTAACGAAAGCAAATTATATTTCGATTCGCAAGAAATAATGGGATGGGATTTTACGGATAATGGCTTTAAAGTTTTATTTTCTTCGGGTATTCCTGCTATTATTGCTCAAAATGTACACAACGATGTCTCTTCTTTCTTAGCCAAACATCAGTTGAAAATTTCAGATATAAAGAATTTCATTTTTCATCCGGGAGGTAAAAAAGTACTTGCTGCTTATGAGGAAGCACTGGGTGTAGAAGGTGATTTTTTGAAGACAACCAGAACGGTAATGAACAATTACGGCAATATGTCGAGTTCCACTGTATTGTATGTCTTGGAACAGTTTTTCACTCATGATTTTGAAGACGGTTATGGATTGATGATGTCTATGGGACCGGGATTTTCTTGTGAGATTGTTCTACTTCAAATGAAAAAATAATATGGCCTTTTTCTTTTTTATTTCATTTGTAATTCTACTACGAATCGGTGAGTTAATTCTTGCCCGAAGTAATGGACAATGGCTTTTAAAACACGGAGCGATAGAATACGGACAGAAGCACTATCCGTTTATGATCGTACTTCATACCTTGTTTTTCATTTCGTTGATCACAGAATACACTCTTGCAGGAACAGGCTCGTACAACTACCTCTTGCTTATATTATTTTTCATTTTGATTGCTTTAAAGGCATGGACTATTTTGTCGCTAGGCAGATTTTGGAATACAAAAATATACCGTGCACCCAATTTTCCATTGATAAAGAAAGGCCCTTATAAATACTTCAAGCATCCTAATTACATCATTGTCATTGCTGAGATAGCAATTATCCCTCTTGCATTTGGTCTATATTACACTGCCATTATCTTCACATTACTTAATAGTATAATGCTGTTTATCAGAATTAAAGAAGAAAATAAAGTGCTGAAAATCTGAACATAATCTAAAAATCAGATTTGTCTTAATATTGAAATCTGCCGAACATTTTAAGATGTATTATGTTAATATTTTATATCGACATAATACAAACTGGATAAGTATATTTCAATGAAAGGCTTATTTTTTTTAATATCAGCAATTGTATTTTTTTCTTGCATTTCTGTATCCGCTCAATACTCTATGCATCAGGCGCCAGCGATGAAACGTGTACTTCCTGACTCAATAGACATAGCTTACAACTCTAAAAAGAACTGGAAGTTGGCAGTAGGACAGATTGTAGGAATGAATATAGGACTCTGGGCATTTGACCGATACGCACTAAAAGCAAATTATGCTTATATCAGTATCAATACAGTAGAGAATAATTTAAAAAATGGCTTTAAATGGGATAACGATCAGATGGCGACCAATATGTTCGGGCATCCATATACCGGTAGTTTGTATTACAACTCAGCTCGTGCAAATGGATTCAATTTTTGGGAATCTGCTGCTTTTACCCTTGGAGGCAGTGTTATATGGGAAGTCCTTCTTGAAAATCAACCTCCATCTACCAATGATCTAATTGCTACTTCTGTCGGAGGTATGGTTATGGGCGAAGTGTCCTATAGTGCATCAGATTTAGTTTTGGACAATAGGGCCGAAGGGACAGAACGTTTAGGACGTGAATTTGCAGCCTTTCTCATATCACCTACTCGTGGGCTTACCCGTATTATGAATGGTGATGCATGGCAAAAGAAACCAACTTCGGGACGGCAATATGGTATACCCGAAATACGTATAGAAGCATCTACAGGAGTGAGGACATTGAGTCTTGGAAAAACATATTGGGCGAAAGAAATGGTCTGGACAACAAATCTTAATGTCGAATATGGAGATCGATTCGACACATATAATAAACAGCCCTACGATTATTTTATGTTCAGAGCCAGTTTAAATGCCCATAAATCACAACCTATTATAGGTAGATTTAATTTAACCGCGCGGCTTCACGGAACGGAGTTGATAGATACCGAGAAAGATTACCTAAGTCTTGGTTTATACCAACACTTTGCCTATTACGATTCAGATACCATTTCATCTGAATCGAACAGAATACCCTATCGGTTTTCTGTTCCGGCATCGTTTGGAGGAGGATTAATCTATCAAAACAAGAGATCTGCCAGTTGGTTATTTGATGCGTATACACATCTCAATGCTGTCATTTTAGGGGCATCCCTAAGTGATCACTACAAAGTGGATATGCGTAATTATAATATGGGAAGCGGCTTGGGCTGGCAAGCGGGATTTAATTTAACATATAAAGATATATTCGGATTACATAGTACCTACGAAGGTTACCGTATGTTTACATGGAAAGGTTATCCCGTCGGAATAGATTGGAGTACTACCGATCCTAATACTTTAAATGTACAGGGAGACAAATCTCAGGCTACTCTTCAAGCTTTTAGTTTGAGAGCAGATGTGAAACTTCATAGACGCATATACTTTACAGCCATGTCTTATTTTTATAGTCGCAGAACTAATTATGACCAATATGAGGATGTGAGAGCTCATGCAAAAGAAGGCTATCTAATGATGACTTATAGATTTTAAGGTGGGTTCGATATAAGGAAAGGCACAATAATGTCTTTTTTTGAATTTGTCATCCCGATACGTAGTGAGGGATCTGTTATCCTACAACAAGAAGTAGCCGAGATCCCTCACTACGTATCGGGATGACTCAGAGAGAAAGAAAAGATATATAATCTTATTTTTCTTCACCCCAAAAATTTAGATATTGTCGGGCGACACTTATAAAATCGTGATGCTTGTCGACAAACAATCTCCCATGTTGAGATAGGTCGGGAATTTTATGCTTATTTAAAACAACATATTCTAACTTATTAAACACATCGTCTTCTGTTGGGTAGACATTTATAATCGGGCGATTTTCGTCTTCGTCTAACAACTCATACATTTCGGGCTCTCCACCTCCTACCACAACTTTGCCCTGTGCCATCGCCAGTAAGGCATTCATTGCCGGACTATACGAATAAAGCTGATCCAGCACAACGTGAGCCTGCATCATAAGCTTCTGATACTCATCGTAGCCAACCGATTCTACACGGGAGATAACTACCTGATCAGGATACTTCCGGGCCAAACGAATCAATGCTCTGTCCATTACATCAGTACCTTTATATTCACTTCTGTCTTTATTGATTCCAATAAAAAAATTGATTCTGTCCGGAATACGATCAATGGGTTGAAATTCTATCTTTGACGTATTAATAGGTAAAGGAATATAAGCAAGCTTTTCCGAATAATAAGGCTCATACGATTTGTAGTATTCGTAGAGACAAGCTACAATACCATCAGACGACACAGCCATCTCATTGTTAGCAATCTCCCTATTTGAATTAATCCATAGAGACTCCAGCTTCTGATTATACTGCAAATTTGTGCTTTTGCCATCGACAAAAAACTCAGAATATTTAAACACATTTTTCGCTAAGCAAGCCCTTACCCAGTAGGAATCATCTCCGAAAGCACCTAAGAAAACCCGTTTGTTATTTTTCTTCAGCTGTTTGTAAAGGTATTGATTGATACGTACATTAAGCGTTACAAAACAGGGATTAATTATTTGCACGACATCATAGCCTTTGAATTTAGAGAATTTATTGAAGACTGATACTAAACATAATAGTGTATCAATAAACCCCGAGCTCTTACGCGTCAAATCAATATCGCGCGGATAATCCTTAAACCGGTCACCGTCCGAAGCCACCACAACCTCATGACCTAGAACCCGTAAGCCCTCAGCTAAGGTTAGATGCACACGGCTATATTCTCCGATAAGAAGGATTCGCATAAAGTAATCGTTTTATACAAAAGTAACACAAGTATTGATACATCACACAAAAGGAAACGATCAAACAATGTATATCTGTTCAGAATTTAAGAAGTTTTTAAATTTCGAACTCAAAAACAGAGATATGTGAACCGATACTTTCAGTGTTTTAACTATCTTTGCACCCAAATGTATAAAATACAATCATTTATTACAAAGAATTTTGTAAGTATACCATTTTCGATATGAAAAGATATAACTTAATAAATAACGTCTTCGGATGGTTCAGTTTTGCTATCGCAGCAATTGTTTACCTAATGACCATTGAGCCTACAGCAAGCTTCTGGGATTGTGGTGAGTTTATAACCTCAGCATACAAACTAGAAGTAGGACATCCGCCGGGTGCGCCGTTCTTTATGCTTACAGGAAAGTTTTTCACACTATTTGCGTCTGACACTTCGCAAGTGGCCATGATGGTGAATGCAATGTCGGCACTACTCAGTGCATTGACTATTCTGTTCCTCTTCTGGACTATTACACACTTGGCTAAGAAACTTATATACAGCGACAAGAGTAATGAAATGACTTTAGGTCAGCTTATCATTATTATGGGCTGCGGACTAGTAGGTGCTTTGACCTATACATTTACAGATACATTCTGGTTTTCGGCTGTAGAAGGCGAAGTGTACGCCTACTCATCGATGTTTACAGCTCTCGTATTCTGGCTGATACTTAAATGGGAAAACAGGGCGGACAAGCCTGGATCGGACAAATGGCTGATAATCATTGCTTATGCAATGGGGTTATCTATCGGTGTCCATCTATTAAATCTATTATGTATTCCGGCCATTGTATTGGTTTACTACTTTAAGAAAAGAGAAAATGCCAACCTGAAAGGAACATTACTAGCTCTGGCTGGCTCATTTGCGCTTATCGTATTGTTAATGTACGGTATAATACCGGGCTTTACAAAAGTTGGCGGATGGTTCGAACTTCTTTTCGTTAACGATTTAGGCTTCTCATACAATACCGGTGCTTTCGTATACATCATCTTGATAGCTATCTCTATTATTTGGGGATTGTACGAAACAATGTCAGTCAAAGGAAATATGACCAGAGCAAAGATTGCTTTTATCATTTGCATGATATTAAGTGGTGTTACATTCATCGGGTCGAACGCTATTCTGTCTATTCTGCTAATAGGTGCTTTAGTTGCATTTATATTTATCAATAAAAAAATAAATTTCAGACAATTAAATACAACTATTTTATGTCTGATGGTTATCCTTATAGGGTATTCTTCATTTGCACTAATACCTATCCGTTCGATTGCAAATCCGCCTATGGATCAGAACTCACCTGAGCATCTGTTTACATTAGCCAATTATCTGAATCGTGAACAATACGGTGACAGACCTCTTTTTCATGGAAAAACATTTGCTTCGAGTGAAGCTCGTGATCCTCAAACAGGAAGAATCAAACCGCCGGTAAGTGAAAAAAAGAATTATGATAAGGTTGTAAAAAAATCGCCTGATCAAAAAGATATGTATGTTGTAAGCGGAACAGCTCCAACTTACGAATATTCAAATACAATGACATTCCCACGTATGTATTCCGATGAAAACAGACATTTGATCGGTTATCAGATATGGGGAGGAATAAAAGATACAAAGGTACAGCCTACGATGTTCCAAAACCTTCAGTTCTTTTTTACCTATCAGTTAGATTTCATGTACTTCCGCTATTTTATGTGGAACTTCTCGGGTCGTCAGAACGATATACAAGGAACAGGTTCTTTGAATAATGGAAACTGGACAACAGGCATCAATTTTGTAGATGAAATGCTGGGCAGAGGTCCGCAAGACAATCTACCACCAGATATAGCCGACAACAAAGGGCATAATGCATATTATGCACTACCATTCCTTCTCGGAGTTCTTGGAATTTTCTTCCAATTGACCCGTAAAAAAGAAGGGGAACAACAATTCCTAATTACGTTCATGTTGTTCTTTATGACAGGTATAGCCATCATATTATACCTGAATCAGCAACCATTCGAACCACGCGAGCGTGATTATGCTTATGCAGGCTCTTTCTATGCCTTCTGTATATGGATAGGATTTGGAGTCGCATTCCTTTGGAGACTACTCAAAAAGGTATTGCCCGAAGCACCTGCTGCTGCCATAGCAACAATTGCAACAGTACTGATTCCAATACAAATGGCGAGTCAAAACTGGGACGATCATGATCGCTCGGATAGATATACGATGAGAGATTTCGGTATGAACTACTTACGTGGTTGCGAACCGAATTCGATACTCTTCTCGATGGGAGACAATGATACTTTCCCGCTATGGTATGCACAGGAAGTAGAAGGATTCCGTACCGATGTACGTGTATGTAATCTCAGCTACCTGCAAACAGACTGGTATGTAGATCAAATGCGTAGACAAGCATACGATTCGGAACCACTACCTATCAACTGGGAACGAGATCGTTATTTCGGTAATAAAGGTCAGGCTGCTTATGTTTTATCGAGAAAAGATCTTGAAAAAGCAATTACAAGCCAGCTTCAACAATCGGATATGAAGAATTTCATGGGACATATTCGTTTCAATGATTACTTCGATGTAGCAGCATTTAAAGACACAATGCAACTAAGTGAGGTAACAGAGATATTGAAAACGCAGGATAACCATGTGCCACGCAATCCATTTATCGAGAAAGGCGTAGTTATACCGAGCAGCATATACACAACTCCAATTAATACAGCGAATGTAGACTGGGCTAAATTGGGAACTAAGCCTAAATCAGATTTTACGATCAACGTGGGTGATGATAAGAATGCAGTATACCGCCAAGAGATCATGATTATGGAAATGCTTTACAACATTAATAAAGATGATTGGAAGCGCCCGTTATATTATGCTGTAACAATCGGAGAAAGCCCTATAAACCTGTCTGATCAAGCAATGCTTGAAGGTATTACTTATCGAATACTTCCGGGAGTACTGGATAGCACCGGAGTAAATACCGAAGTAATGTTCGACAATATGGTAAACAAATACCAGTGGGGTGGAATAGAGAATCCGGAAGTATATCTGGATGAAAATAATCTGAGAATGTGTCGTTCATTCCGCATGATGTTCGACAGACTTATCACAGCGTTATTAGAACAAGGAAAAAATGACAAAGCTCTGATAGCTCTCGACAAGTGTATTACCGCCATCCCGGGCAACACCGTTCCAAGAGGAGGAGAATCAATACTATTTGCGGATGCATACTTCGAATTGGGAGAGAAAGAGAAGGGGCAAATGGTTGCAAATGAGATTATGGATCGGGTTGATGCATCATTGCAATGGTACAAACGTCTGAAACAACAAGATATGGTATATTGCAGTTCGGATATCAGAGAGTATATGGATATCAAACTGAAAATATTAGATATTTATCAACGATACGACAGAACAAAATATCAACCGCTACTTGATCAGATTATGGCTGAAACTGATCTATTCTTAAGCAATGGAGTAAGTTTCAACGATCGTGCCCATCCACTTGACTTTTTGATGAGAGTAGCCATAAGAGGCTATATGATCGAAGAGGATACCACTGCTAAAAAAGCAGAAGGTGCAACAATGGAAAAAGCAGCCGGATTGATACAAAAATACAAACCTGAACTTTTACAAAAATATTTTGGTCAATAAAAAAGATGAATTAAAATATACTTGCAGCAATAAAAGTGCTGCAAGTCTGTTTATGTTCATAAAATAAGTTTATGCTAATAGAACAGCCGCCTATATTATACCGTCTCTTATACAAAGACTCTATATGGAGGATACCTATAGAAGGGGAGAAAACGGTATACTTAACTTTCGACGATGGACCTATACCGGAGATCACTCCATGGGTATTAGATTTGTTGGATCAATACGAGGTCAAAGCGACATTTTTCTGCGTAGGCGATAATGTCCGTAAACATCCCGATATCTATCAAATGGTACTCGACAGAGGGCATCGTGTAGGCAATCACACATTCAATCACATTCAGGGTATACGTAAGTTCACAAAAAGATACGTGGAAAATACCCGTCTCGCATCTGAATACATAGATTCCGATCTCTTTCGTCCACCACACGGACATATGAGAATACCTCAATATCTCACTCTGAGAAAAAAATACAAGATTATCATGTGGGATGTTGTTACCCGTGATTACAGCAAGTGTATGACTCCCGATAAAGTATTGAATGCGGTGAAGAAATATACACGTGACGGATCTATTATTGTATTCCACGATTCAATAAAAGCAGAGAAGAATATGAAATATGCTCTACCTAAGAGCATAGAGTGGCTTAAAGAGCAAGGTTATACCTTTAAATTATTATAAACTTCCGATATCACATATAAAAATTGTATTTTTGTAAGAGCAAATTTATATGTGAATGATTCTAGAACGTTTATCCATACTCAACTATAAAAATATAGAGCAAGCCGACTTGAGCCTGTCTCCTAAGATAAACTGCTTCTTAGGCAGCAATGGTATGGGCAAGACCAACCTACTGGATGCGATCTATTACCTTTCGTTCTGTAAAAGTCACAACAACCCTATCGATTCGCAAAATATCTACCATGATGCAGACTTTGCCGTTATGCAAGGCTGGTATCAATTAGAGG
This sequence comes from Dysgonomonas sp. ZJ709, assembly GCF_011039195.1. Classification (NCBI taxonomy): domain Bacteria; kingdom Pseudomonadati; phylum Bacteroidota; class Bacteroidia; order Bacteroidales; family Dysgonomonadaceae; genus Dysgonomonas; species Dysgonomonas sp. ZJ709. Next base: position 94,795 of record NZ_JAAKEM010000001.1, on the reverse strand, counting down.
GGAAGCAAGAAGAGTTTTTCTGTAGTCTGCGACGAAAACAAAAGAAACAGTTTAAGCGAAATAAAAAGGAATACGAACGTTTTTCCGACCATATAGGAACATTACCGCTTGTTATGGTTTCGCCTTCCGACACCGAATTAATAAATGGAGGAAGCGATGAACGAAGAAAGTTTATGGACCTTTTTCTGTCGCAATTCGACAAAGAATATTTACACTCACTTATAAGGTACGGCAAAGCCCTTCAACAGCGTAATGCTTTATTAAAAAGTGATGGGCGTATCGACGAAACACTTCTGGAACTTTGGGACGAACAACTGATAGAAGAAGGTAAAATTATCTATAAGAAGAGATTTGATTTTATAGAAAAATTTATCCCTACATTCCAGAAATTCTATGATTTTATATGCCTTTCGAATGAAAGAGTAGAATTAAAATACGAATCTCATTTTTCTGACAATAACTTTGAGGCTTTACTCAAACAAAAAAGAGAAAAGGACAAGATATTAGGCTATACAAGCATTGGGGTCCACAAGGATGATCTGGACATGCAGATGGACGGATATTCAATTAAGAGGGTAGGTTCGCAAGGACAGAATAAAACTTATGTAGTAGCTCTTAAACTAGCTCAATTCGATTTCCTGAGACAGGCTACTGCCACTACCCCGATATTACTACTCGACGATATTTTTGATAAACTGGATTCATCGCGCGTAGAGCAAATTGTAAAACTTGTTTTAGATAAAGATTTCGGGCAGATATTCATCACTGATACCAATAGAGAGCATTTAGACCACATATTATCACGGACTAATAGCCTGTACCACTTGTACAGTGTAGACAAAGGTGCTGTTATTCAAACAAATGTTACTGTATGAGAAAGAAGAATACAGAAACTATTGGTGAAGTACTCAGGCAGTTCTTCGAAGAAAATCAGTTTTTCAAAAAGAAGTTTGCCGAAAGCCGTGTTATCTCAGGATGGTCTAAACTGTTAGGTCCTTCTATCAGCGGATATACAACAAATATTTATTTGCGAAACAGTATATTATATGTACACCTCAGCTCTTCGGTACTGAGGTCTGAACTACTGATGGCAAAAGAAAGATTAATTACAAATCTCAATAAGCATGCCGGCATGCCTGTTGTAAATGATATAATATTCAGATAAACCGTTATGGAAATAAAAGAAGAAACATTTAAAACCACACTCCCTATTCAAATTCGCTTTAGTGACATCGACGCCTTAGGGCACATCAACAACAACATATATTTCAGCTACTTCGATCTTGGAAAGACTGACTATTTCGAGAAAATAAAATCTTCGTTGGTAAATTGGACAGAAGGTATTGTCGTTATTGCACATATCAGTGTCGATTTCTTTTCACCTATCTACTACAAAGAGATTGTTGCGGTAGACACCAAAGTTATAAAACTGGGAGAGAAAAGTGGAGTCTGCCTTCAACAAATCAGAAATATTAAAACAAACGAAATAAAGTGCAGATGTGAGTCTGTATTCGTTACATACAATCCCGATACGCAATCATCGATGGCAATACCCGATATTTGGAGAAAAGCTATTTCTGAATTTGAAGGAAAAGAATTGTAAATAATGTGAGTTCAATATAAGCATTATGCAATTATAAGTTATGAGCTAGGATCAATTTATCTTTCGCCCATTCTGTCATCCCGATACGCAGTGAGGGATCTTGACTACTCCTTGATTTATAGGAGAACAGATCCCTCACTGCGTATCGGGATGACAAATTTAAATGAAGCTTTTATTGTTTATTTCCTTATATCGAGCTCACTTTAAATAATCTATTCCACAAGTTGTTTAGTTACAACATATCTATTAATATATTCCGAAGGCGAGAGTCCTGTATTTTTCTTAAAGAATGCAGAAAAGTAAGTAACTGATTCAAAATTCATCTGATATGCAATTTCCTTAATCGATATTGCCGAATAGGTCAGGTATTCTTTCGCACGTATTACACGCAACTGGCTTTGATACTTCGCCGGAGATATACCTGTATAGCTTTTGAATAGTTTTCTGAACCATGAGTACCCTACATCAAGAGCGGACGCTATATCTTGCGGGCTGACATTACTATCGACATCCTGCTTCATCAAGAGCCGTGCCCGCTCGACAATCGAGCCTAGTTTATTCCTTTCAAATTGCTTATTTATAGATTCGGAACGCATCAACCCCAACAAAAGGACAGCAATACTTCCCAACACTTGCTGATAACCGCTATACTCGGATTGAGCTGTAGTTATAGCCTGAATGAAAAGGCTTGTAATAGATTCCGATAGATGAATATTGAAAACAGGCTCTTCGATCGAAAAGAAATCTTTCTTAATCAGGTTATCAATATATTCCCCCTCAAATCCTACCCAATAGGTAGCCCAACCTGTTTTTTTACTAGGGTAGTAAGTATGCCATTCGTTTGGAAAAAGAAGAATCATATCACCGGCTGCCACAACCATATTCGAACAATGTGAACTTTCAAAATAGCCTTCACCTTCGGTAATGTAGATTAATTGATATTCCTTCAATACCCGTCCTTTGCATTTATCGAACATATACCCCTTGGGATGCCCCTGAGGAGGGTAAGGGCTATCGGCCTTCACTTTCTGATAACCGAGGGTCGTAACATAACTTCCCCAGTCATTATCCCGCTCGTTTATCGTTAAGTATTTTACAATGGTAAGCCTATCTTGTGTCATAGTATTTAGCAAAAAGGTTGATGACGTAAGACAAAGTAAAATAAAAAGGTAACACGCCCCTGCTAAAGAGAAAGCATTAACATATATTTTTCACTGGAATCGATAGTAATTGAGCTAACTTCTCTATTGTTTCTCTACAATGCCCTACCCCTATTGCACAATGATGTGACGGACCTGCCTTCGACCAGCTATTAATAAATTCTTTTGCTGAAATAGGGAATTTATAGCAACTGTTAGTATTTCCGGTCTGAAGTATTTTGCCGGCAACAGATTCACCCTGAGCAATAAGAAGAAATACTCCATCGTTCGATTCTACTACTGACAACAGTGTTACCGGCCCGTGCTTAACAGTCATTTGTATCGACAGTCCTTTACCCGGTTTACCATGATAGATAGGTAATGGAACTAAGCCTACCTGTTCTTCGGCAATGGCAACATACGCAGGTCCATCATGCCCGAGCATAACGATATCCGCATCGAAATCGATAGCATAAAATTCGGAGAATGAACCACCCGCACCTAGTAAGGATAAGATTTTCATTGCGATCAGGTTTTTCACTTCACATTCTCCCGCCACAGGTATTCCTTTAGCTGTCAGCAATGTATTGCCTGCGATAAGGGATGTCACAATATTTTCATAGTCATTGCCACTTGTCCCTTCGTAATAATATGCCAATCCGCCTAACTTGTTATTCGCAATCAGATTATCGAACGCCACAGAGGTTTGTGCAGCACGCTCTATTTCATAACTATCGCACTCTTCCGAAATATTGAATATATCGGAAAACTCGACTACCTTATTATGAAGTTCTTTTTCTCCCACCCGATCTCTGTAGTGTTTAACTTCGCACATTTCCAACAATTTGAAACTAGAACCAAAAGTAGCCTGCTGACGAGTGACATCTGTATATACATCGAGCATACCATTATAGTAATGCCCTAGTATTCCGAAAGTAGAGCATTGAAGCCCTTTTTTAGTTTTCGCCGCATTCAGATATTGCTTTATTTCGAGCCAAGTGCCTTCATCCTGCATATACCCCGAAACAATATCGTATCGGATATTCGCCCTATTGAATACTGAACATAATTCGGGTACAGCACACGCCTGACAATACTCGAGCCACATTCCGGTTCTATCTTTCCGGTCAGGCAGGCTATTAAGTCTATCAATATCAATCCGACTTGCCGGTTGTATATTAAGAATAACAACAAACTTATTGAGCTGCTGCACAAGAGGCAGTATGGTCGATGAAAGTGCATACGTAGAAATATAAAGAAAGATAATATCGACTTCCTCCACAATCATCTTTGTTTTGGCAATTAATGCCTTATCTATATTATCAATTATCCCGACATTTATTATATCTGCCCCTTCTTGCTCCATATTCGCTGCAATTGTATTTTGATATGATTGAAGATGGTTAAGTAATTGGTCAAACTGCGTCCAGTATGTATCTAATCCTATTCCGACTAAGCCAACTTTAAGATTTTTCATTATTATAGATATTTAGGTTCATAGCAAAAATAAGGCAGGTCGACACAATCTCTTTTTTGAAAAGTGATACTAATTGATTGTTTTTTGATAGATCAAATAAATTGGCAAATAAACTAACTCAGAATTTATTTATAGAATGAGTGGAAATCAATGAGATTATATAGAAATTGAACACTGGGGGATAAAACAAAAAAGCACCCCAACTATTTGGGATGCTTTCTTATATAGAGATAATTTATAATTATCCGTTAACTTTAGCCATTTTAGCAACAAGTTCAAGAACTTTGTTAGAATAACCCCACTCATTGTCATACCAGCTAACAACTTTAACGAAAGTTGGACTCAATTGGATACCAGCTTTAGCGTCAAAGATAGAAGTACGAGCATCGCCGATGAAGTCAGAAGAAACAACTTCTTCGTCAGTATATCCAAGGATACCTTTCAATTCTCCGTCAGCAGCAGATTTCATAGCAGCACAGATGTCAGCATAAGAAGTTTCTTTAGCTAAACGAGCTGTTAAGTCAACTACAGACACGTCCAAAGTTGGAACGCGGAAAGCCATACCAGTAAGTTTTCCGTTCAATTCAGGAATAACTTTACCTACAGCTTTAGCAGCACCTGTAGAAGAAGGGATAATATTACCAGCAGCAGCACGTCCACCTCTCCAGTCTTTAGCAGAAGGTCCGTCAACTGTTTTTTGAGTAGCAGTTGTAGCATGTACTGTTGTCATTAACGCTTCTACAATACCGAATTTGTCGTTCAATACTTTAGCGATAGGAGCAAGACAGTTAGTAGTACAAGATGCGTTAGAAACGAATTGAGTTCCTTTTACATAAGAGCTATCATTTACTCCGCAAACGAACATAGGGGTATCGTCTTTAGAAGGAGCAGACATAACTACATATTTAGCACCAGCGTCGATATGACCTTGAGCAGATTTTTTATCAAGGAAAAGACCTGTTGATTCTACTACATATTCAGCACCTACAGCATCCCATTTCAAGTCAGCTGGGTTTCTTTCAGCAGTTACACGGATAGCGTTTCCGTTTACTACTAATTTACCGTCTTTGATTTCAACAGTTCCGTCGAATCTTCCGTGGATAGTATCGTAACGTAGCATATAAGCCATGTACTCTACATCTATAAGGTCATTGATTCCTACGATTTGAATATCGCTTCTGCCTTGAGCAGCACGGAAAACTAGACGACCGATACGTCCGAAACCGTTAATACCTACTTTAATCATTTTGTTTTACTTTTATTGGTTAAAAAATTGAATAAATCCGTAATTAGTATTTTAGACTAAATATTGCTTTTCCACAAAGAAAAAAGCTTCCATCTAAAAGCAGTACAAAAATAGCAAAAATATTTCTTATTGGGGGTATAATGTTCATTATTTTTAACTTACAACCAGTGGTTTTCTCTGTACCATTGTACTGATTCAGCCAAACCTTGGCGAAGATTATACTGTGGCGAAAAACCAAGATCATCGATCAGCGGTTGTATATCGCACTCCCAATTCCTTTGCTTCATTATCTTGTACTTATCTTTATTGAGGGTCGAAGGTTGCTTCGTAAATAGAGAAAGACCTTCGGCAATTGTAGAAATAACTTTAAGCAACCACAAAGGGACTTTCAGGCTCAAGACATGCTTCTTGCCTATCGATTCCTTTACAAGCTGCGTATATTCCTTATCGGTATATACATCACCATCGGCAACAAAGTACGTTCTATTACTAATATTGCTTTCCAGGCTGAGAAACACAGCATCTACTAAATCCTTTACATATATAAACGTAAGATGCTGGGGTCTGAAGCCTGCTCCAACATCCAATCCTGATCTTACAGTCTTAACCATGAGAAAATAATCCTTCTCACGTGGTCCATACACCCCTGTCGGGCGAAGTATTATATAAGGAAAGTCAGTTGTTGATTCTAAATATTGTTCTGCTTTTAATTTACTTCTCCCATACTCCGTATTCGGATTTGGCTTATCTGTAAATTTTAATGGGGTATAGTTGATTTCATCGCCGGCCCCCATTGCACTAAGGCTACTCATCAAAACAAACTTTAGAGGAGTACAATCTGCGGCTTTGAGCGCATCTACAAAATTGACTGTATACTGGTAGTTTATTTTTTTGAAGTCTTCCTTCTTGAAACATTTGGTGACTCCTGCATTGTGAACAACATAATCGAACTTACCATACAAAGAAACAAATTCACGTAATTGATCGGTCAAAGATTCTTTATTAGCAAAATTCAGATCAATAAATTGAATACGCTCATCCTGCAAATATTCCTTGCTACTGCTTTTACGCACACCAGCCCACACAGCATATCCTTTCTCCAAAGCTTTTTCGACGAGAAAGCTACCTATAAATCCGCTAGCACCTGTAATGAGTATCTTCTTTTTATTCATTCAATCAACCTTTGAGTTCCAAATCACCTAAAGTAAGACAATAAAGATGAAGCTATTAAAAAGCATTCTGTTTAGTTTGCTATTATCCAGAGCCACTCAGATATTTTTGCCAAAGGTAGTAAAAATAAGCATTGTCGAGATATTGCACCAACTATGTTTTTCTACCTGATTGTCAAAATAAAAGATAAAAAGAACTTTAACAGTATAATTATTTGTGATTTTGAAAAATATAACTAAATTTGCATCCCAATTTAAGCAGGAAAATAAGAAAATAAACAATAAATAAAATAGATAGCAATGTCCAAAATTTGTCAAATTACAGGAAAAAAAGCTATGGTTGGCAACAACGTTTCTCACTCTAACAAAAAGACTAAGAGAAAATTTAATGTCAATCTATTCAGAAAAAAATTCTACTGGGTAGAACAAGATTGTTGGATCAGCCTAAATATATCTGCTGCAGGTCTACGTACAGTCAACAAAGTAGGTTTAGATGCTGCTCTTAAGAAAGCGGCTGAAGCAGGTTATTTGAACGCTTAATAATTAGGAGGATCGAGAAATGGCTAAGAAAGCAAAAGGAAACAGAGTCCAAGTAATATTGGAGTGCACAGAGCACAAAGAAAGTGGTATGCCGGGTACATCTCGCTACATTACTACTAAAAACAGAAAAAACACAACAGAAAGACTAGAGTTGAAAAAATACAACGCTGTTTTGAAGAAAGTAACTGTTCATAAAGAAATCAAGTAAAAAGACATAAACCATGGCAAAGAAAACAGTCGCTGGTTATCGTGACCCATCGTCTAAAGATGGTCGTAACTACGCAAAAGTAATCAAAATGGAAAAATCACCTAAAACAGGTGCTTACACATTTAAAGAGGAAATGGTTCCTAACGAATCAGTAAAAGACTATTTCACGAAATAATTTCGTTAAAAATATCTAAAAGGCCTCCTTCATTTTTATGCAGGGAGGTTTTTTGTTTCCCATTTACTAGCTTTGTAATACCTTAGATGCACAATATAATTACAAAGAATCTTATTCGGCAAAGTATATAGTGCCGGATCGTACCAAGTGTTATCAAATTACTAATATTACATATTTGCAATCATAACAGATACTGTTGTTATGATCCGGAAATAACAAATAGGTCTCTGACCTGAAAATATAAATCTATGGGATTGTTTAATTTCTTCTCAAAACAGAAAAAAGAAACATTAGATAAAGGGCTCGAAAAAACCAAAGAATCGATGTTCTCTAAACTATCACGAATTGTAGCCGGAAAATCGAAGGTTGACGAGGATGTGCTTGATGATCTTGAAGAGGTACTGATTACTTCTGATGTAGGCGTCAATACAACATTGAAGATTATAGAACGGATAGAAGCTCGTGCAGAGAAAGACAAGTATGTAAATGCAGAAGAACTAAACAATATTCTAAGAGAAGAAATTGTTGCATTATTAACTGAAAACAATACAACAGACACCGAAGACTTTAGTATTCCAGAAGACAAAAAGCCTTATGTAATAATGGTTGTAGGAGTTAATGGTGTAGGTAAAACAACCACAATAGGAAAGCTAGCCAATCAGTTCAAGAAAGCAGGTAAATCTGTTTATCTCGGGGCTGCTGACACCTTTAGAGCTGCTGCTGTAGAGCAATTGGTTATCTGGGGAGAGAGAGTCGGCGTACCTGTTGTAAAACAAGCAATGGGATCTGATCCTGCATCTGTAGCATTCGATACATTGAGTTCAGCTAAAGCGAACAATGCTGATGTCGTGATAATAGACACGGCAGGACGTCTCCATAATAAAGTAGGTTTGATGAATGAATTATCCAAAATCAAAAAAGTAATGGATAAAATCATACCCGAAGCTCCGCACGAAGTTTTATTGGTTCTTGATGGCTCGACAGGACAAAACGCATTTGAACAAGCCACTCAATTTACAGCAGCTACCGATGTTACAGCACTTGCTATTACAAAGTTGGATGGTACAGCTAAAGGTGGTGTAGTGATTGGTATTTCAGACCAGTTCAAGATTCCGGTAAAATACATCGGACTCGGCGAAGGCATAGAAGACCTTCAGGTATTTAGACGAAAAGAATTTGTGGATAGCTTGTTTGGTGAGTAATTTTTAGGATGAAGAAAAATAGAATAGACGTCATAACTCTTGGTTGTTCGAAAAACCTTGTAGATTCAGAGTTGCTTATGAAGCAACTATTAGCAAATGGTTATACTGTAAAACACGATCCCGAAAAATCGGAAGGAGAAATCGTAGTAATCAATACATGTGGATTTATCGGCGATGCCAAAGAAGAATCGATAAATATGATTCTCGAATTTGCCGAAGCAAAAAAAGAGCGCAAGCTTAATAAGCTATTTGTAATGGGCTGCCTTACCGAAAGGTATATGGACGAGCTAAAAGTTGAGATACCCGAAGTCGATAATTTTTACGGTAAATTCAACTGGAAAACATTAATCAGCGATTTAGGAAAATCATATAATCAGGATATGGCTCTGGAGCGTAGCATTACTACTCCTCAGCACTATGCCTACCTTAAAATATCGGAGGGATGTAACCGAACTTGTTCTTATTGTTCTATTCCTATCATGACAGGAAAGCATCAGTCAAGAGCGATAGAGGAGATAGAAGAAGAAGTACGTGGTTTAGTCGCATCGGGAGTTAAAGAATTTCAGATGATCGCTCAGGATTTGACTTTTTATGGGTTAGATCTGTATAAAACCATGAAATTACCTGAACTGGTTGAACGTATTGCAAAAGTAAAAGGAGTAGAATGGATTCGTCTACATTATGCTTATCCTACAAACTTCCCTTTAGAATTATTGCGAGTAATGCGCGAAAATGATAATGTCTGCAAATACCTCGACATTGCCTTACAACATGTTAGCGATAATATGTTGACCAAGATGCGCAGAAATATATCGAAAGAACAAACATATAATCTCTTAAAACAAATAAGAGAAGAAGTTCCCGGCATTCACATCCGTACAACATTGATGGTAGGACATCCCGGAGAAACACAAAAAGATTTTGATGAACTATTGCAGTTTGTAAAAGACGTACAGTTCGAACGTATGGGAGCTTTTCCCTACTCTCACGAAGATGGAACTTATGCGTACGACAACTATAAGGATAGTATTTCCGATGCTGTTAAGCAAGAGAGAATGGATCAACTAATGGCTTTACAAGAAAGAATTGCATTAGAGACCAATGAACAGAAAATAGATAAAATCCTTAAAGTCATCATTGACAAAGAAGAAGAGGATTATTATATAGGACGAACCGAATATGATTCTCCGGAGGTAGATCCGGAAGTATTGATCAACAAAGACAAATCGCTGAACATCGGCGAATTCTATAACGTTAAAATAACAGGTGCACAACCTTTTGATTTATATGCAGAAATAGTTTCCTAAATTCTAAATACGCAGACCCATGACAAACCAGGAATTAATAGCTGCCTTAGCCAAACGCTTAGTGTGGACACAACGGCAAACATCAGATACACTTGATGCTACTGTATCCATTATTAATACGAATCTTGAAGATAGCAATTCTATCAATATTCAAGGTTTTGGTTTGTTTGAAACAAAGAAAAAAGGTGAACGCATCTCTGTAAATCCTGTTTCGAAACAGCGATTTCTCATTCCTCCAAAGATTACATTAGCTTTCCGCCCGGGACAGACTATAAAAGATAACCTTAAAAAGATAGAGGTAAATGAATGAGCGACTTACACTACAGGACTTAATCGACCTTTTAGCTAAAAAGCAGGAGGTTACGAAGAAAGATGCAGAATTATTTTTGCGCGAATTAATTGCACTCATCACAGAAAATATAGAAAAAAACGAGCCTGTAAAGATTAAAGATTTTGGCACGTTCAAATTGGTGAAAGTTAACTCTCGCCGAAGTGTAGACGTTAATACGGGCGAAGCCATAGAAATAGCTGCTCATTATAAGTTAAGCTTCGCTCCCGATAAATCTCTTCGCGAAGCTGTCAACCGACCATTCTCTCATTTCGAAAGTATAATCTTGGAAGATGGTGTTTCTTTTGACAATATAGAAGATGAGGCATTCAATGCCGACGGAAATGATGAGTACAACAGTACGGACGAGGTAACAATTTTAGAGGAAGATAGCATAGAAGAAATCGTTAATGAGAATCCTAAGCCTGAAGATAAAATACAAGAGGAGGTGGCGGAAGATGCTATTATAATCGAAGATCAAAGCCCGGAGGAAGATTCTACACATGATCGTAGATCAGATATATCAGACTCTAAAGAAGATGCTGTAATAATAAAGGAAGAGGGAACAGAACTCCCAATTGTAGAAAATGAGAAAAAAGAAATTACTACATTTTTAGAAGATACAGATATAGAAGACGAATATCAGTCATCGAAGAAATCTTCCCGAAAATGGAGATATATCTATCTTGGCTTCTTTATTGTAATTATGCTTACTTGCTTTACGATAGGAGGCTTATTCTTTAACGAAATATCCAGATTCTTTAGTGGCAAAGAACCTATTGATATTGCAATAATAACCGAACAAAAGGATAATCTTAATCCAAGAAAAGCAGATACAATAAATATAGCATCAACGGTAAATACCGTAAAAGATTCAATTCCAAATGAGCCAGAGAAGGCTAAAGGGCAAGTTAATGAAGAGGGAATAAATTCTAATACCAATAGTAAGAGCCTTGGCGAAGAAACAATTCAAGAAGGGCAAACCCTTCGTTTGATTGCTCTAAAATACTATGGGAATAAATCTTTTTGGGTATATATCTATCAGGAGAATAAATCGAAGATACGAAATCCTAATAATGTGCCAATCGGTACAAGATTGGTCATTCCATCTTTAGATAAATATAATGTCGATCCTACCAATCCACAAGAAGTAAAGAAAGCTCAGAAAATGGAGGGACAAATAATATCCGAAACTAATTAAAGTCTAAGATTATTTCATAGATATTCCACTTTAAGAAAGTGCGTAAGCCGCTTATCTTTAGGTGGAATATTCATATAGTCTCCGTATTGCTTAGTCAAGTATTTATCAACATCCTTAGGAGCTGAAAAGAGCTTCCCTTCGAACTCAATTCTGCTTAAGGGGAACATATATTGCGCATTATGATTCGTTGAATTACCGATACCATAACTGTGCAAAATATTGTCAGGTTTGGTAACCGCACAAATCAGGTGTGCGATCCACATCAAAAAAACTCCGATAGGATATAATAACAACGAAACTGAATATTCATAGAAATATTTCACCGAATGGAAAGGTCGCCCTCGCTTCAACCGCCTGAATGATCGACCATAAAAGAAGTCCACGATATTCTTAAGCCATCTGTAACTCCTCTCTTCGGAAAATATATCGATGAAGATGCCCTTTTCTTTATAACAAGCCATATCTTCCTCTTCGGAATAGACAATAGAGAATCGATCTCTTACTTTCGAAAATAGCAATCGATAGCTTTTCTCTTTCGGTGTTTGTAGGTATAGATTATCGGGCAACTCTTTAGGCAATATCTCAAGCAGCTTCTTATAATCTGTGCGCATGAGTTCGATATCGATATCATCGTCCCATGGGATAAATCCGCCATGCCGTTTTGCGCCAAGCAATGTACCTCCGCTTATCCAATAGGGAATATTGTGTTTATTGCAGATATCTGTTACCGAAACAAGAATATCAAACATTTTCAGTTGCAATATTCTTAGCTCAGAACCTTCGGGATTATATACACTTAAATCTTCTATATCTTGTTTCATTATTTACGACTTAAGAAGCAAACCTGTTTTATTAATTTTGCTAATACAATTGGTTTGTATGAAGCAAATTTAGGAAAGAACAGCTTGCTATATTTTTTCTGAGAGATACATAAAACAGCCCACCGACTCCAAAGGAATGCGATAAAATCAGATTGTTTATATTTCCTCTTCATTTTATTCTGGCGAGCCAGCTTGGTGAACCACGCAGCTACATTATCAAATTGATCTATCGAGACTTCTTGTTTCTTACCTAAAGCATATAATTGAAATGTAATTTTATGACAATATAGCTCTTCGTCACTCGGCTGAATACCGAGATCTTTTAATCCATCGGCAATAATTTTGTCTTTCAGTTTGCTTTGTGTGTCTGCATTCAAAACGGATACATTCGAATTGTGCCAACGATATAAAAATAGTTCTTTTTTAAGATTCGCTATTTCTCCCAGATTAGCAATCCTACACCACAATTCATAATCCTCGACATGCTTATATCTTTCGTCATACCTGTTCTTTATTAAGATATCACGGCGTAACATCATACTCGGATGTACAAAAGGATCGGAGAATAACAGATTTATCTGTAATAGATTATTACTTGCCAGATTCCTTATCCGACCTGTTACATCATTAAAGTTATTTATAACCAAAGCATTTGTTCCACACATAATATGCGAAGGATGCTTATCTAAGAATTCCACCTGCTTTTCCAATCTGTCACAAAAAGAAATATCATCGGCATCCATGCGGGCAATATATTCACCGCCACAATAATCGATACCACGATTAAGCGTTTTGATCAAGCCAATATTTTCGGTATTCTTCAAATAATAAATCCGATTGTCTTTATACTTCGATACTATTGCCTCGCTCCTATCAGTTGAGCCATCATTGATAAGTATCAATTCCCAATCGGTAAAGGTCTGGGTAATGATACTTTCAATAGCCTGAGCAATATATAACTCGGCATTGTAGACAGGCATTAAGATAGAAACTTTAGGCATTGTTTTAATTATATTTTGATCCACCCTTTCGGGTAAAATTCATCCAGTAATTCGTTTTTATTCTCATCAGCATACCACTTATCGGGTGCTATGACTATTTTATCCGAGTTATTGTTGAGCCATGCAGCCCACCAACTAAAAGTGCTGTTTGCTATAATATTGTGTTTGCACAAACTCATCAGTTGGAGATCAATATAGCTTTTATTACTACTATTTCCTCTAACATAATGAATAGGAGCATCACCAAAGCTAAGATTTTCTTTCACCCAATCAAAATCTTCGGAAAAGATATAAAATACAGGATTAACCACCTTCGTGCAGATAATTTCAATAGCTTTTTCGTAATAACTTTTATCGCAAGTTACAAAATTATTAACTGCACTTTTATCTGTAACATAGTCTCCGCGACGAATGTGCACCGCAACAGAGTTTGTATTTTTAATTTCCTCTGACAATTCTAAATTCTTGCCATCAAGAGGATATCTGAACGTAAAATCACGTCGAATGTCTTCTTCTGTTTCTTTAAAATACCGCTCGCTTTGAAAATAACCCGACATAAAAATATTACCTCCTAACGTCTCGAACTTCGGTTCATACAAAATAGCCCATCGATCGGAAAAGAATCCCAGTTGTTGAAAGAACGGGCGGTGTTTTTGAATAAAGGGGCGGGCTTTTACGAATAGCTTACTTTTAAGTGATGAAGTAATCTTTTCATCTATATTAAAGATATCAAGGGTATACAATCGGTTAGTAGTCTGAGTCTTCTTTTCAAGAGCGTATAAATCTATAGCCACAGATGTATTCAAACGTTTTGCTAATCCCTTAGCCGCTGCATATTGAAACATCTGATTGCCTAATCCTCCCGATAATATAACTGTAACCATTCGTATGAAATAAAATTAATCCTGCTCTTTTCTCCTTATCAGATTGATACAATCATCCAGCACTTTCGACCCCAGAAGTTTTACGATCAATATATATATCCCTGTACCTAAAATTAACTGTACCGCCAATAGCAGGAAATTATTCTCAATTATTCTATTAAAAAAATAGAGTGGAGCAAAAGATATAATTGCAATTGAGATATAGGGAAATATATCCGATAATACATGTTTCAGCTTATAGGTTGTAACCCGACCTACAAACACATACCCTATAAAAAAGGCTAAAATATTGACAATACTTACTCCCGTTACCAATCCTAAAACGCCATATCGGATAGATATCAGAATAGAAGAAAGAGATAGAATATTACGTATCAATTCGATAATAAAGAATCGCCCCGACTTCCCTCTATGTTGAAGAAGGGTAGCTATAAGGCTATATAATGGGAATACCGATCCTCCAACCGCTAATATCTGTAAGATGGGAATTGCATCGACCCATTCTTCGGGTAGCAATATTACAACAATAGGCTTTGCCATAATAATCATTATCAGCGCAATAGGGAACGATATAAATGCTGTAATGCGCATTATTTTCCGATAGACCCTGATCCCTCTTTCATCATCGTTTATCTGCGTAAGCAAAGGGTATGCAACAGTTTTAATGCCATCGCTGATCACCGATTGAGGTATATTGTTCAATTTACTAGACTGACCATAAATACCCGCCTGGGATATCGAAAAATATTTACCTATAATAATAGCATAGATATTACTACAAACCTGATTGAGAATAGCTGTCAGTAAAACCTTTATGCTGAAAGACGACATCCGCTTGATATGGATAAATGCAAAGCCACCCTGTGGTCTCCACTTGATAAAAATCCAGAGAAATACGCTTCGCAAGAAACTTTGCATTACCAATTGTGCAGCAAGGCTCCAGACTCCAAAGCCATTGAATGCCATCGTTATGGCAATTATGCCCGATATACAACCTGCTAAAAGAGTGATTCGGGTATTAGTCTTAAAATCCATATTACGTACCAAATTCACGTTCTGAATAATGCTTAACGCATTAAAAACGAAAGAAAGGAATATAAAACGTGACAGATTGGTCAGTATCGGTTTATCATAATATGCACTAATGAATGGTGCGCAAAAGAAAAATACAATATAGAGAAATATGCTGATCGAAATATTGAAGTAAAAAACAGAACTATATTCCTGATTCAAGACCTCTTTCTTACGAATGAGTGCTGATGAAAATCCACTCTCTTGGAGCAAGTTAGCTACAGCGGTAAAAATAGCCAGTACAGCCACCAATCCGAAATCGTCGGGAGAGAGCAAACGAGCCAATATAATTATGAACACAAGTTGGATAACTTGTTGTCCACCTTTATCTATAAAGCTCCAAGTAAGAGCTACTGCTGTTTTTTTCTTAAGAGGTTCAGACATTTATTTTGTACATCTTTGAAAGACAAAGGTATCAAAAAAAAAGCTTGAATATTCACATTCAAGCTCTCTTATATAAATTCTAAGTTATCGATTAACTTTCCAAACTCTTCTTTAATTCGCTCACCGCTTCTTTTATACTAGCCGACTCTTTCAATAAGGTAATAAATTTACTGCCAATAATCGCACCACTGGCGTTAGCTTGCGCTGCGTCAAGAGTCGCCTTGTTCGATATTCCGAAGCCGATAAGACGAGGGTTACGCAGATTCATTCCATTGATCTTTCGGAAATAAGCCTGTTTACCTTCATCGAAGCTTTTTTGCGCACCGGTAGTCGATGCAGACGATACCATATAGATAAATCCATCGGTATGCTCATCTATCAGACGAACACGCTCATCCGAAGTTTCGGGAGTAATAAGCATTACTATCTTGATATCATATTTATCTGCTATCGGTTTATATTCTTCAATATAATCCTTGAAAGGCAGATCGGGAATAATAGCTCCGTCTACACCCACTTCCTTACATTTCTTACAAAAATCCTCAAAGCCATATTGCATAATCGGATTTAAATAGCCCATCAAGATTAATGGTATCGTTACATCTTTACGAATGTCTTTTAACTGGTCGAATAGTATTCTTAGAGTCATACCATTGCGAAGGGCTACTGTGCCACTAGCCTGTATTGTCGGCCCATCTGCCATCGGGTCGGAGAAAGGGATGCCTATCTCAATCAAATCGATGCCGTTAGCCTGCAACTCACGAATCACATCGCATGTATCATTCAATTGCGGATACCCTGCTGTGAAATAGATGGAAAGTATATCCTTTTGCTTACTTTCGAAAAGTTGTTTTATTCTATTCATATCTTAGTTCTTTTATAAATTTCTCTATTAATGGAATATCCTTTATTCCGGGTTCTGTCTCGAACTTACTGTTTAAATCTAAAGCATATAGTTTTGGAAGAGATAGCGACTTGATGTTTTCGACATCCTCTACCGATATTCCTCCGCTTAAAAGGAAAGGTGTTTCACCTTTATATGCTTCTAAGATAGACCAATCGAATTTCAGACCCGATCCACCGTGATGCTTTGTTTTTGTATCAAATAAGAAATAGTCGCAAACAGTCTCATATTCTTTTGTCTGCTCAAAGTCTTTTTCCTCCGATACATTGAATGCTTTAATCACCTCAACATCAGATAAGCTTTTGCATTGAGAACAATATTCAGCAGATTCCTGCCCATGCAGTTGAACCTTATTTAGATTGTATTTAGCAATCTGCTTTGATACGACCTCTATATCTTCATTCACAAATACTCCTACCCTCTCTATTGTTTTAGGCAAAACATTCAAGACCTGTGGGTCTAAATCGTTAATATATCGTGGAGATTTAGGATAGAATATCAATCCCATAAAATCGACCGGCAATTTGCCTAGAGCCTCTATATTTTGGGGATCTTTCATCCCGCAAACTTTTATTTTCATTTCAACTGCTTAATGAAATCATCCAACGCTTTACCCGGATTGTCGGTTTTCATAAAGTTCTCTCCCATCAGGAAACCTCTGTATCCGACTTCTTGCAAATCGATTACTGTTTGAGGTTGAGAAATTCCGCTTTCCGATATTTTTACAAATTCATTGGGTATCTTTTCTACTAAATCGAACGATATTTGTATGTCTGTAACGAAAGTGCTCAAGTTGCGGTTGTTTACTCCTACCACATCCACTTTATCATTTATATGGTCTAACTCTTTTTCGTTATGTATTTCTAACAAAACATCTAAGCCTAAATCTTTTGCTTTAGCTGCCAATTGTTTTGTTTCGTCAACCGACAATGCGGATGCAATAAGCAATATGGCATTCGCCCCATATATTTTTGCCTGATAAAGCTGATATTCGTCTATCATAAAATCCTTACGCAGAAGGGGAGTTTCGGTTATACTACGGGCTAGTTCCAAATCGGCGAGCGTACCACCAAAGAAATCCAAATCGGTAAGTACCGATATAGCACTCGCCCCATTTTTAGAGTAGAAAGGAATAACTTCTTCGATCTTGGCACTCTCGAAAATCCATCCACGAGATGGTGATCTTCTCTTAAATTCGGATATAATTCCCGTGGAAGAATTTAAAAGAGATTCTTTAAAAGAATACTTATTCGTAGTATCGGTAATCTTCTTTGCTAATTCAGCGATATTGATAACACTCTTTTGCTGCGCTACTTCGATACGCTTATTTGCTATTATCTTATCTAGTATATTGTCCATATCTGTTGGGTTGATTATTCATTAATTACTACATTCTCGACGATCTCTGTCTTATCTTTTTTAAACACTCTTATTTGTGACACAAGTATTATAATACATATCCCTAACAAGCTAACCATTGCATACGAGTACCGCAAACTGGTTACATGCGAAATATAGCCTATCAATGGCGGTCCTGCAAGGAATCCAAGAAAGCTGATACTCGATACGATTGTCAGTGCCAGACCTGTCGGTATCCTTGTTTTTTGTCCGGCAATACTATATATTGTAGGCACTATACTCGATGTGCCCAATCCTACAATCATAAAACCGATAGTGGTCACAATAATATGTGGATAGGCAACTGAAATGAGCAGGCCAACAAAAATTAAAAATCCGCTCATTTGTATGATCCGCATTCTGCTCCATCTCCTTATAGCCTTGTCTGCAATAAAACGCCCCGATGCCATCATTATCATAAAAGCTGTAAATCCGATCGGAACAAGCGATTCTGGTACTTTCACCACATCTTTAAAATAGATTCCACTCCAATCGAACATACTACCTTCGGCTGCCATTCCGCAAAATGCGACAATGCCGAGCATAAATAGAAATTTTTCAGGTTTATTCCGTTTTTTAGCATGTTGTTCTTCAGGGTTACTTCTTACCCTTTTCATATCCGGTTGCAAGTACTTATGATTAAAGAACACAATACAGTTTACCAGAATAACAATGAAAATAAAATGTTGAAACGGACTAAGTTTCAGATTTATCATTAAAAGTCCGATCAATGAGCCTGTAAATCCTGCCAGACTCCACCCTCCGTGAAAGGAAGACATTATAGATTTTCCGTATAAATCCTCTGTTGTGACACCTTGCGTATTCAATGATATATTACAAAAGTTACCACATATTCCATAAAACACAAGGCTCAAAATCAACGAATATTGAGTAGTTGACAAACCTATAGCCAACAAACTTAGCGAATATAATGGAAAGGCATACAACAATATATTTCTGCTCCCCAATTTCGAAACAAGAAGTCCCGATACTGTCATAGCACAAACCTGCCCTATCGGTATCATAAATAAAACTGTTCCCCAAGCTGCATCGTCAAGACTGAGAAACGATTTAATATCGGGTATGCGACTCGCCCAACTAGAGAAACATAAGCCTTGGCAAAAATAAAATGCAAAGACTGCTAAACGTATGCGCTTGAGTGGTAATTGTTCGGTTTCCATCAATTATACTATGTTATCAAAAGACCTATATATATAATTTATTTAGATGCTATTCTTTCTATCTTATCCAGCCACTTAGCTCTTTGCTCAACGGTTGATGTTTTCATAACCGCCAGATAAGTGGTGCGCATATTTTTTATTCCACAAAATGCCCCGATATTTTTACGGATAAGTTTACCGCCAATATCTCCGACTATCCATTTATAATACCAGACAGGAGAATCCATTGTACTGATTATTTCGGAAGTTTTACCCACTAATAGCTTTTTAGGAAAAGGAGATTTCTCTTGGTACTCGAAAGCAAATCCAGGGAGAAACAATCGATCTATAAATCCTTTCAAAATAGCGGGCATAGAAGCCCACCATGTAGGATAGATCCATACAATATGCTCAGCCCATTGCAATTTTGCCCAAGCTTCTAACATATCGGGCTCCAATTCTGTACGCTTTCTATATCCATAAGCCAGATTGAGATTAAATACCATGTCGGCAAGAGCTATTTCTTGTACTTCGCTACCTTTACTTAAACTCCCTTTTTTATAGCTTTGATGTAAAGCATGACAAAAACTTTCTCTGTCAGGGTGTCCGTTTATAATCAGAACTTTTTTCATTTTATCTTTTTTAAAACTCTATTAATAATATGATTTTTTCATATCACTATATAATCGATTTTGTTTTGCAAGCTCTTCTTCCGTAAAAACTCTAATCATTGTCCTGTATACCTTTTCCACAATAGAAGGGTCTAAACTATGCTGTTCTGCTAATGATTTTACTTTATTAATTACCAAGCTCACCCTGTCTCCTGCAATAACATCGTTCGTTGTCTTTTTAAATTGCGCAGCCTGATCCACATAGCGGCTTCTGTCTGCTATAAGCTTCACCAAAGCTTTGTCTATCTTATCTATATTGAGACGAACTTCATCTAATGAAGTGCAATGAGTAATATTATTTGATTCCATAAGTTTTATGATTTTATCAACAAATAATTAACTGTTTAATTCGATAAACTTTTTAAACAGAATCTTCACTTTGCCACTATCTATCGACTCGCGAGCCTGTGCAATACATTCTTCAAGAGATAGATTTGAGTTTATTGTCTGAATAGCAATTGCCGAATTAGCTATAACTGCATTTTTCTGCGCCTCGGTAGCCGTATTATTTATGACACTGCTAAAGATTACTGCCGCATCTTCCTTCGTTGTGCCACCATCCAGATCTTTGTCTGTACAACGATTAAAGCCAAGGTCTTCGGGTGAATAAATACTCTCGCCAAACTTGTTGATAACCTTAAAGTCATTCGTAAGCGAAATTTCATCATACCCATCCAGACTATGTACTATCGAATAATCCACATCGGTCTGCTGATATGTATAGAAATACATACGAGCCATTTTAAGATTGAATACCCCTAATACAGTCCTTTTGGGTTTGATCGGATTCACTATCGGTCCTAACATATTAAAGAATGTACGTACCCCCAATGCTTTACGCACAGGTGCTACTATTCTTAACGCATCATTAAATAATGGTGCATGCAGGTAAGCAATATTCAGTTTATCCAACGACTCTTCGAGTTTACTTATATCTTTCGTGAATTTCACACCATGCTGTTCCATTACAGTAGATGCCCCACTAACAGAAGTCGCACCATAGTTACCATGTTTTGCAACTTTATATCCTGCGCCTGCAACAACAAAGCACGAAAGTGTGGATATATTGAACGTATTTTTGTTGTCGCCTCCCGTTCCTACGATATCGATCGGATTGTAAGGAACTAAAGCGTCTACATTGGTACGCAGATCGAGCAAAGCATCGGCAAAACCGAGAAATTCATCGACATTGATACTACGCATCAGAAATACGCTTATAAAAGCGGCTATTTGCGATTCGTTGTATTCTCCTGCTGCCATCTTGGTCATTACCTCTTTCGCTTCGTCACGGTTGAGGTATTGATGCTCAAAAAGTCTATTTAGTATTTGTTTCATATCAGCCACTCCAACCTCCTTATAAGGGAGGCTTTGATTTTACTATTATTATTTATCATTACTATTTTAACGTGAGTTCGACATAAAGTATATTGAATAACAGATATTTGTGTATATCCTTTTGTAAACTTGGTGTAAATCATTGTGTTCTTAGTGGTTTAAATGTCTTTTCTTACCACAAAGGACTCTAAGATTTATCACGAAGAACACGAAATACAAGATAATAGCATTGGTATTTAAATACA
This sequence comes from Dysgonomonas sp. ZJ709, assembly GCF_011039195.1. Classification (NCBI taxonomy): domain Bacteria; kingdom Pseudomonadati; phylum Bacteroidota; class Bacteroidia; order Bacteroidales; family Dysgonomonadaceae; genus Dysgonomonas; species Dysgonomonas sp. ZJ709. Next base: position 73,326 of record NZ_JAAKEM010000001.1, on the reverse strand, counting down.
TAGATATACTTCCTTATATCGAACTCACGTTATTTTATTGCCCTAATCCCCCTCAGGGGGATTAGGGGGCTAATTTCTCTAACGTATCTGTTGTCTTGGCAATATCTTCGTCGGTCAACTTGAAATTTGTCATTGTGCCGCTCAGGTATTGATCGTAAGCACTCATATCAATCAGTCCATGACCAGACAGACAAAACAAGATATTCTTTTGCACTCCTTCTTCTTTAGCCTTCAACGCTTCTCTGATTGCGGCTGCAATAGCATGAGTCGATTCGGGAGCAGGGATAATTCCTTCCGTATTTGCAAATAGCTGTCCGGCTTCGAATGTTTCCAATTGAGGAATATCCTGTACCTCAACCAATCCGTCTTTATGCAATTGACTAACAATTGTGCCTGCACCATGATAACGCAATCCTCCTGCATGGATATCCGCCGGTTGGAAGTCGTGACCGAGTGTGTACATTGGCAACAAAGGAGTAAGACCAGTACTATCGCCATAATCATATTCGAATTTACCTCTCGACAGTTTAGGACAACTTGCAGGCTCGGCAGCAATTATGCGAATTCCTTTTCCATCAAGGATTTTATGTCGTAAGAATGGGAAACTGATCCCTGAGAAATTTGATCCGCCACCGAAACAACCGATTACAATATCAGGATATTCGCCTGCTATCTCCATTTGTTTTTCACTCTCCAAGCCGATAACCGTCTGGTGAAGTGATACGTGATTCAACACACTGCCTAACGTATAACGCGTATCATCGTCTTTAAGTGCCATTTCCACGGCTTCGGATATCGCAATACCCAAGCTACCCGAATTATTGGGATCTTTAGCCAGAATACTTCTACCCGCTTCGGTTTTGTTACTTGGCGACGGTATTACATTCGCTCCCCAAGTTTGCATCATCGAACGGCGATATGGCTTTTGTTCGTAACTAACCTTTACCATATATACATCCAATTCAAGACCGAATACACTTGCGGCAAAGCTTAATGCTGTACCCCATTGTCCGGCTCCTGTCTCGGTAGTAAGGCGTTTAATACCTTGCTTTTTATTATAATATGCCTGAGGCAACGCAGAGTTCAATTTGTGAGAACCGATAGGACTTACACCTTCGTTCTTGAAATAGATGTGAGCAGGTGTACCCAACGCTTTTTCTAAACCGGTAGCTCTAACAAGCGGGGTCGGTCTCCATATTTTATAAAGCTCTCTTACCTCGTCGGGAATATCGATCCATCTTTCTTGTGATAATTCCTGATCGATTAATTCTTTTGCAAAAATAGGCTCCAGATCAGCGGGGTCTATAACCTCTTTAGTTTTTGGATTAAGTGGAGGAAGAGGCTTAGTCTTCATATCTGCCACTATATTATACCATTGCGTAGGAATATCGTTTTCGCTTAATAAAATTTTCTTGTTCATGTTTTCTAATTATTTTGATTCGTAGGTTAAAAAATTCTTTATTATAGTTTCTCCCACAGGGGTTAACACCGATTCGGGATGAAATTGCACACCGTGTATGTCATACTCTTTATGTTTCAATGCCATGATCTGCCCACTCCCGTCTACTGCTGTTACTTCAATGCAGTCGGGTAAGTTTTGAGGATCGACAATCCACGAATGGTAGCGACCCACTTCGAACTCATTGTCCAATCCGTCAAATAGACAATCGGATTGTATAACTTTTATTTGTGTAGCTACGCCATGATATACATCTTCCAGATTAATCAGTTTAGCCCCGAAAGCCTCTCCTATTGCCTGATGACCGAGGCAAACGCCTAGAATTGGTTTCTTGCCCGCATATTCTTTTATCAGAGGGAGTAATAAGCCTGCTTCGGATGGAATACCGGGACCGGGAGACAGGATGATTTTATCATACTTCGCTATATCCGCAAGGCTGATCTTATCGTTACGATACACATCGACATCTGTATAACCAAGCGATTTCACAAGATGTACCAAATTGTATGTGAATGAGTCGTAATTATCGAATATTAATATTTTCATTTTCTTAATTTTTTAGATTCACGGCTGCATCCACAGCTTTTTTCAATGCTCCAAGCTTATTTTTCACTTCCATCACTTCGGTATCGGGGTTCGATTTGGATACGATACCACCACCTGCCTGATAATGGAGTGTATTATTTTTACTCATAAAGGTACGTATCGTTATTGCCTGATTAAGATCGCCGTTGAATCCGATATAACCGATACAACCACCATAAGCACCCCGCATTTGTTTTTCTATATCGCGAATCAATTGCATTGCTCTCACCTTAGGCGCTCCCGAAAGAGTACCCGCAGGGAAAGTATCGGCATAAACCGATATACTATCTTTGTCTTTATCTACAATACCGCTAACACGTGATACCAAATGGATAACATGCGAGTAGAATTGTACATTTTTATAAAAATCGACTTTCACATCGTGGCAATTACGACTAAGGTCGTTGCGAGCCAGATCGACAAGCATTACATGCTCTGCATTCTCTTTCTCGTCTTTAAGTAAAGCTTCTGATAAGATACGATCCTTTTCGTCGTCTCCTGTACGGAAATAAGTTCCCGCAATAGGGTCTATATATGCTTTCCCTTTTTGAATCCGGCAATGAGTTTCGGGCGATGAACCGAATATACGGAACGATCCGAAATCGAAGTAGAATAAGTAAGGCGATGGGTTGATGGAACGGAGCGAGCGATACACTTTAAAATCATCGCCGGCAAATCGTTGGGTAAAACATCTCGATAATACGATCTGGAATACATCGCCACGTTTGCAATGAGCAATACCTTTTTCTATCATCTCTTTATGATCCTCATCGGTAATCATCGATTGCTCGTTACCTATTGCTTCGAAATTGTAAGAAGCGATATTGTTATTCGCCAAGATGCCTTCGAGTTTAGATGATTCTGCCTGTGCTCCTTCTGCGATATTTTCTACAATTGTCAATTCGTTTTTCAAATGATTGATAACCAAAATAAAACGGTAAAGAATATAATAAAATTCAGGGATATCGGAATTATTCAGTTTCTTATTGATAGGATCTACGGCTTCAAAATAGCGGATAGCGTCATACGAAGTATAACCAAAGAAGCCATTGATGTTTGTAGCGTTTTCGCCTTGTACATTAAATTGATGAATAAATTCGTTGAATTTGTCAGTTAATTTTTCATTGTCAAGCAATACCTGGTGCTTAATTGTATTATCAGGATAGGTCGTCGTAATTTGATTTTTTTCCACCTTGAACCGAGCGATCGGGTCAATACCGATAAAAGAAAAACTATTCTCACCACCATGATAATCGGAACTTTCCAACAATGCCGACTCGGGGTATATATCCCGTACCTTAAGATAGATACCTACCGGTGTTTGTAGATCGGCAAGTAGCTTTGTCGTTTTTACCTTTATATTATAGTTCATATTTTTAGCTTTTAGCTTCATTATATTTGATATAAGTCTCCATGTCCTTATCGCCACGTCCAGATAGGCATAGAACAACAACATCATCTGCCTTAAATTTCTTTTGCCCTAATACACCTAACGCATGTGCCGATTCGATAGCGGGTATGATGCCCTCAAGCCTTGTCAATTCGAATGCGTATTCCATTGCTTCATCGTCGGTAACAGCAAGCACTTCCGAGCGTCCTGTCTTTGCTAAATGAGCGTGCATAGGTCCTATACCCGGATAGTCGAGTCCGGCAGAAATAGAATACGGTTCTTCTATTTGTCCGTCTTCCGATTGCATAATCAGGGTTTTACTGCCATGAATAATTCCTGCTTTTCCTAAGTGAATAGTTGCGGCTGATTCTCCGGAATTTACACCTTTTCCGGCAGCTTCGGCAAGTATTATTTTCACATCAGGCTCATCGATAAAATGGTAGATTGCTCCGGCTGCGTTGCTACCTCCGCCAACACATGCTATCATATAATCGGGAGTCTCACGCCCTTCTTTTTCAAGCAATTGTTTACGAATCTCTTCACTGATTACCGATTGTAAACGAGCAACCATATCGGGATAAGGATGAGGCCCTACGGTAGAACCTATAATATAATACGTATCGGATGGGTTACAACACCAGTCTCGAATGGCTTCGTTAGTTGCATCTTTCAATGTCATGTTTCCACTGGTAACAGGTATAACTGTGGCACCAAGCATTTCCATTTTTTGTACGTTCAGATTCTGGCGCTCTACATCTGTCTTACCCATATATACAATACATTCCATATCCATCAAGGCACATACAGTAGCAGTGGCTACACCATGTTGTCCTGCCCCTGTTTCGGCAATAATACGAGTCTTACCCATACGACGGGCAAGCAATATCTGACCGATTGTATTATTTATTTTATGAGCACCTGTATGATTTAAATCTTCACGCTTAAGATAAATTTTACATCCGTATTTTTCGGAAAGTCGCTTTGCCAGATAAAGTGGAGACGGACGACCTACGTAGTCTCTTAATAAATCGTGAAACTCTTTCTGAAACGAAGGATCATTCAATACTTTCAGATATGTATTCTTCAAATCTTCAACATTATCATAAAGAATTTCAGGGATATAAGCCCCTCCAAACTCTCCATAAAATCCATTGCTATCGACGTCAAATTTTCCCATTATATTTTGTTTTTATTTATTTCTTGTTCATAAAAAAGGCCCATCGTGAGTAACGATAGGCCTTGTATTCTATTTTCATTCAATTTAGTTAATACATAGCGATTCTGCTCACGACTTTTTGAGTTGAGAACGCCACCACCAATATGTATTTAATAATTGAAACTGCATCTTTTCTTTCTTTATGTATTTGCAAAGATATAAAAAAAATGATATTGTCAAATCTTAATTTACTTTTTTTTGACTTTTTGGAGAACTGTCAGCTAATTAACCCTTTTTGCAACTAAAAAGGCTTTACCATCTTCTCTTTTTTAGTAATTTAGCAGTATTCAAAATCTAATTTTCAAATAAAATTTAATCATGAGACAATTACTATTAGCTTTTTGCTTGCTATTATTTACTTATTCGGCGCAAGCACAAGAAAAAACATTGAAATTCAACTCAAGCGGAGATTTTAAAATAATCCAGTTCACAGATGTTCATTACAAACAAGGGAAACCTGAATCGGCAGTTGCAATAGAACTAATCAACGAAGTATTAAATGCCGAAAAACCAGACCTTGTTATATTCACAGGCGATGTTATATGGGCTAAGCCTGTAAAACAAGGACTAGATGAAGTCTTTGCTCCGGTTATAGAAAGAGGGATACCTTGGGCTTATGTTTTTGGCAATCATGATGATGAATTTGGTATGTCGCGACAAGAATTAATGGATTATGTGGTGCAAAAACCATATTGTCTAGCACAAGCAGGAGACGAAAGTCTTGATGGTGTGGGTAACTATATATTAGAAGTGAAAGATAAGAAAAATGAAAAGCTAAAAACTCTTCTTTATTTATTTGATTCGGGAGCATACACCCCAATAAAGAATCTTGGAAGCTACGACTGGATGAGACTGAGCCAGATACAATGGTACACTAATCAAAGTGCTGCTTATACCAAAAACAATAATGGGAAACCTTATCCTGCTCTGGCATTTTTCCACATTCCACTTGCTGAGTATCCATTGATGACTACTGCTAAGGATGCAAAGATAATCGGAGAAAAAAGAGAAGATGAATGTAATGGAAAACTAAATTCGGGGATGTTTGCAGCAATGCGTCAGGCAGGTGATGTGATGGGCACATTTGTAGGACATGATCACGATAATGATTACATCGGTGAATACTACAATATATATCTTGCTTATGGTCGTTATTCGGGTGGTAAAACAGTTTACAACAACCTCGGCAAGAATGGTTGCCGTGTTATCGAAATGAAAGAAGGCAAACGAGAGTTTTCTACTTATATACGTTTACTTGGTGGAGAAAAGCTATATCCTGTGGAATATCCTAAGACTTTTTCTAAAAAATAATAAACTCACGTGACTTCGATATAAGGGAAGGAACAACAAAATGTAATAAAGATTTTGTCATCCCGATACGTAGTGAGACACCTTGTTACAAGATAACAGATCTCTCACTACGTATCGGGATGGCAGAATAGACGAAAGATAGACACCAGACAATGACTCATAATCATATGATGCTTATGTCGAACTCACGTTAAACTTATTACCAAGTATAGAAAAGCCTTGCAGAATACTTAAAACTGCAAGGCTTTTCTATATTTAAAACGCCCTAAATCAATTCACCTGACCAACCTCTAAATTAAAATCAGTCATCAGACCATAATCCAATTGATCGTAAGCATTACCTGCCGGGTAAGCAGGAACACCCCTGAATTGCCAAGGTCCTACAATACCTTTTTGAGCTTTATGAAATGGTCCTAACAAATTCTTATTACTACCAACGATCTTTATCTCTACTTTATTTTCACCTTGATTCATAAGCTTAGTTACATCGATATTATAAGGCTTAGTTATAATCAACCCTGCCGATTTATCATTAACCAATACCTCGGCAACAGAGCCAGCCCATTCGCCTAAACTTACACGATATACACCCTCCATTTTCGGAATCTCAAATGCTTTACTATATGTAACGATTTGTCCATAGAATGGTAAACCCTGTTCTTTCCAGCTACCAAGATTTAACTGTGATTGTGGTGCTATTATCGCAAAACCTTTGGCTATCGGTTTTACAGCAAACGCACCCGATATATAGATAGGCTCTATTTCAGCCATGATCTTCATTGGTGATAATTCGAGGACTAATTGGTTCTCCCCTTTTTTCACTATGCCTCCTATATTGAACACTCTCATTTGAGGATCGATAGGACTAACACCTTGCTCAGTTTTAATTTCTTTGCCATTCAGCGATATCTTATACAACCACGATCTTTCGATAGTCGCCTGCATAGCAGACATATCGAAGTCTCCATCGATGGCAAATTTATAAATCACTTTAAAGCCTCCCGTTTGGAATGTATCCCTCTTTACTATATTGTCTTTGTATTGCACGGATGTATTCCATGGATTACCATCTACAAAGCCATGATACTTAAACACCTTATCGGCAGCATCGAACATGTGTATATCTTTAAATATATCCTTACCAAGATATAAATCACAGAAGTCTATAGCTAGTATATTATCCTTATCAGCTTTCACTTTCACCTCACCTTTGGCAACTACAGGCTCATATTTATTTGCTTTCTTAGGCGAAGGCTCAAACTTATCTTGTTTCTTATCGAAAACATACAGAAGCAGACTGCCCGCAGGAGGAATATTATAATCTATCGAAACTTTATCTCCATTAACTATTTCAGTATAATCGAGCATTTCACCCGTTAGTGTATTCAGTTCCACAGCATCCTTACCGACTATCGAGACTTTTCCTTTGACAGCCTCATCCAAGCTGGAATTTACAAGAAACAAAACATTACCGTCTTTCATTTCGCGGCGGTGGTGTAATAAATTGCCCCCTTGAACATCTGCAAAAGATATTTTAGGTGATCCAAAATATTCACTGATGGTAGCAGGACTAAGACCTTGAAGATAGGTTATAGCTTTACCTTCAGCGAAAAAATCTGTTACTTCTTTACTCGCTTTACCATTTAGCAATGTTGGTTTAGAGAAAGCTAAGATAATCCCACCATTTGCGGAAAATTCTTTCAGCAAGTTAAATGTAGCCAGATCAAGATTTTCAGTTAAAGGAGGAATCACAACTTTCGAATAATTTCTTTTCCCGATACCAAAACCATTGTTAGTTACCTTTCCCTGATCTTTGATAATGTTTTCCGAACCGAGATCATATTCTACTTGTGCTTTTTCCAGTGTTGTAACAAAGTTCTGGAAGTTAGTTCCAATAGTCATTAATTCGGGATTACTTCTTCGATAAGAATAGTAAAGCCATACCGAGGTGGTAGGTTCTAATATGAGAATATCATTCTTTTGCTGACCCGATGATAATGCCATTGACAGACGCGCGTAGTGATCGTTCAGCGTCTTATAATAAGGCCACCAAGGTGTATGAGCAGAGAATGAGGGTGGATAGTCGTATTTTCGCGCACCCGATATGGTGAGATGACTTAAATGCTGATTCATAAAATTGACACCTAATACATATTCCCAATCGCCTAATCGCTTAAGATCGGTAAAAGTTTCCTCCCAACCGCCACCGCCATAGGTTTCGCTTAGCGTTCTTTTATTCCCCATCTGATTGGCAACACTAGCCAATTCCTTTACTGCTCTTATATTTCCAAATTGTGCTTGCGGCGATTCTTCGTTGAATTGATTGAAAAGCATATCGATTGCAGGGGTCTGATGCCATGCGTACATTGCCATATTATCACCGCCATGACCCACATCGGGCCAGCCATGTTCCCAATAATGACCTGTAAATTCCAGATTGTTTTGCTCGCAGTATTCAAAACACGGTTTCGCCCAGCGATCTATAAATAATTGTAGTAATGTTTGCGTATAATTGTGGCGAACTTCTTTCCAGTTACCTGTTTCTTCATATAGAGATGGTAAGTTTACCTTTAGATCATAGCCCCATTCTTTTTGAAACACATCGAACAGATCGGGAGTCCAACGAATACCGCCCGTCGTATTAATATTAGGTTCATCGGTAAACCATCCGGGAACCGTTTTACCGAATTCTTCCCCTATATGCTTCTTGTAGCCATCCATTGTTATCTCTATAAATTTCTGAGTAACTCGCGGATACAATAGATCCACATACGAAAATCCTCCATACCACGGAGATTTCCGTTCGTAGGTTTTCGCGAACAGATAATATGTGCCTTTCTTTCCCTGCTCGTCTTTCACTTTAGCAGTTATATCGACCATCTGCCCGTTCTCGTCTTTGAGACACAGATAATATTGAGATACAGTATCGGGTAACACCTCTACTTTGAGCATCTCCAATCCCCCACCCTGATTGTAGCTTTCGGGCATTTCGGCGGGCACATGTCCCCCTGCAAAACCACTCGGATAAGAATTCTCATCATATATCCAAATATTCATGTCCAACTCTTTACCTTTAGCTATTGCATGTTTGTACAGATTGTACCAGTCGTCGGACATATATTCGGTAACCATACCCGGACGAGGATGGATAAATACACCACCGAAACCTTTAGCTTTCAGATCGGTAAGAGTACTGTCTATAATACCGGTTGTCACTTTCGTATTCCACACATAAAGTGGTGCAGTACGATATTCTTTCGATGGATCGGCAAACTCTTTCTCTAAGCTGCTAAAATCATTGATACCAGAAGGTGTATCATCTATATTTCCTGAATTACAGGAAAAGAATAATAATACAATAATGATGGTTAATGCATTCTTCATAATAGTAGGATGTATTTAGATTTCTCAATAGTAAGACATGTTAACAAATATAGGTGATGCAACCTGTTGCACGTATCAATAATTGACATATTCGTTTTGATAATTGATATTTAAACAGAATAAAATTCAATAGCCGAATATCTTGCTTATGATCTCATTAATCGCTATTTTTGCCTACTTATAAATCAAAAAGCAACATGGTAAAACATATCGTATTCTGGAAACTCAAAGAGGAAGCGCATGGTAATAATAAAGAAACCAATGCCCTATTAATCAAAGAAAAACTCGAAGCCCTTAGCGGTAAAATAGATGGTTTGCTTAAAATAGAAGTAGGTATCGATTTCTTAGGCGGAGCTAACTATGATGTTGCGCTATATTCTGAACTGGCAACTAAGGAGTCGTTGGATACTTACCAAAATCATCCTTTACACCAAGCTGTACTTCCATTTGTAAAAGAAGCTGTAGCTGATAGAAAAGCAGTGGATTTCGAAATATAAGAAATGGAGAAACAAGAAGATATTATTAGAGACATACGCACTCGTTGCCGTATGGCTATGAACGGCATGGCTTCTGCAAGCATGCGCGAACGTGGACTTACTTACAAATTAAACTTCGGATTAGTCATTCAGCAAATCAAAGATTTGGCAGGACAATACGAAGCGAATGCAGAGTTAGCCGAAACTCTTTGGAAAGAAGAGACCCGCGAATTGAAAATTCTATCAACGTTTCTGTTCCCTATTGACAAATTCTCGCCCGATACGGCGAACAGATGGGTTACTGAAATCCCTAATCAGGAAATGAGAGAGCAAGTATGCCTCAATCTATTCCAAGAGCTTCCTTTTGCCGATCAGCTGGCAATAGCATGGGGAAATAGTGAAGACGAAAATATACGCACATCAGGCTATTGGTTATTAGTAAGACTACTACTGACAAAGAAATTTGAAGGGGTACTCACTGCTGATTACTTTTCACATATCTGGGAAGATATTATAACTGAAAATACATTTCTGAGAAATTCAGCTTTGCTAATCCTAAAACATATTGGCCGTCAATCGAAAGATGAAGCCAACCTGATTTTGGAGAAAGTATCTATATATAAAGACGATCAGGATCTGTTGAAACAAGAAGCTTATAACAGTCTAGATTTCGAGTTCGAATTCTTTTGGGGTTAATTATCTAATATGAGATAAGATAACACAAAATCAGTCTCTACCTGATAGAAGGCACTAAAATTATGTACCTCATTCGTCCTGCTTTCCGAGGCTTTAAACCAGCCTCTTATTTGTGGCGTAAACGGATGTATGTATAAATGCTTTAAGAAATCTACTCCCTCCACATCCAGCAACTTGAACATTGCTTCTTTTGCTGACCAGTGAAGCAGTAGATGTATCAACTCGTTATCCTTATCGATATGCTCTCTTTCTGAGATAATACGTGACTGAACACGTCTTATTTTATCCGAGATCTTCTCAATATCAATGCCAACTTTATGATGTTGATTAAGAGCCACCGCAACATAGCCTTTAGTATGTGAAACACTAATATTGCATGATGCATCTTTTAGATACGGACGACCCGATGGGTAATAAACAATCTCTTTTTCGTCACCTGCCAACTCTTTGAGTAATACCCTGACAGCCAGCATTTCCAAAATACGTGATTCTGATTTAATAGAAAGAATTCCTCCCAACCAATCGTGATGGCCTAACAAATGCAAAAGTTCTTCTTTCGATTCTTCTATTTGCCATACACCTAGTATTGTATCTGATATTTCTTCTTTTAAATAAAGCATCGGGATTGTATTATTCGGACAAAGAAACGGATAATTGAGATAAAAACAAAAACGAGAGAAAGATAAAATCCTTCCCCCGCTTTCAATATATAAAGGTTGATCTTTTTAACCGATATAAGCTAGCACTTGATTCTTTTGAACCTTAGCACCTTGCTTAGTTTCTATTTGAAGAATTTTACCCGATGCCAATGCTTTTACCTCCTCTATACCGTAATATGTTTGGATAAAGCAAATAACATCTCCTTCTTTTACCGGCGTACCGATTACAGGAGCTGTAGAAACATCAGCAACATCTATCTGCCAGATAACTTGTCCGCTTATAGTTGCCTGCAATGGTTTTGCATCAGGATATTTAGCCTGAATAGCTTCTGCATCGAATGCAGGAACATCCACCACCTGACGAGTCACAATAATTGGAGCTCCGGCTTTCTCTTTTGCCGTTTCCAATTCTTTGTTGAAACGCTCTTTAGCCAAACCGGATTTATAATCACGGTATTGACGATCATGCATAGCAAGTTCGAATAACTCTTCATCATCCTGACCATAATCCCATCCGTTCTCATCCATTTCTTTACGATACTTATCCAATTCGTCCGGATATTCATCTTGCGGATTACCTGTATAGAATTCCAGATTTTTCGATTTAGCAAGCTCTATGATTTCATCATCCAATTTGCCAGGAAGCTGTCCGGCTTTACCCAGTATCATATTCCAACTATCTTTATCAATGTTAGAGAAACGAGGTTGACCTTGTGCCATTGCAAAGATATTCATCAATGCAATATTCTTAGTATATTGGCTGAACGGTGTTACCAATGGAGGATAACCCAATTTAGGCCATACATATTCCACTTCCTGAAATAGTTCAACAACCAAGTCGTTCAACGAAACTTCAGGTTTACCATTATTACGAAGAGCCATATTGATAGCCGGATGCATTGTACGCAAATCCGCCATCATAGACCCCATCATCCCACCCGGAAGACCACAGCCCACGAGTAGCGAGTTCATTATTTTGTTAGACGGGTCAATAAAATAACCCAAGAAGTCGTCGATGAAAGATTGTGTCAAAGCACGAGCTTCCATATATGCTTTCATGTTGATGTCAGGCACAGAGAAGCCTGCATCTTTCAACATTGCTTGTATAGTAATAATATCCGGATGGATCATACCCCAAGCCAATGGATCGATAGCAGTATCTAAATAGTCGGCACCTGCACGAGCTACTTCTAACATAGAAGCAACGGAGAAACCGGGGCCTGTATGTCCATGGTATTCGATTGGAATATTCGGGTGACGATCTTTAAGCGCTTTAGTAAGTTTACCTAAGAAAGCAGGACGACCAACACCGGCCATATCTTTCAAACAGAATTCTTCTGCACCGAAGTCTACCAATTTATCGGCAAAATTCAGATAGTAATCTACTGTATGGATTGGAGAGTGAGTGATACAAAGAGCTGTTTGAGAAATCATACCAGCCTCTTTTGCATACTTAATAGATAATTCGAGGTTACGGGCATCATTCAAACCGTCAAAAGAACGAGAAATATTTGTTCCTTGTGCATGTTTTACTTTAAACATCAAACGACGCACATCCTTTGGCACAGGATACATACGCAAAGCATTCAAACCACGTTCCAGCATATGTGTTTGGATACCTACCTTGTTAAAAGGCGCAGTCCAATCACGTACAGCTTTATTTGGATTTTCGCCATACATAAGGTTTACCTGTTCAAAAGCTCCACCATTAGTCTCTACACGGGCAAAACAACCCATGTCGATAATAACCGGTGCGATTTGAGTTAATTGGTCTACACGTGGCTGGTACTTTCCTGACGACTGCCACATGTCACGATAAACAAGACTAAATTTGATTTCTCTTCCCATAGTGTTTTTATATGTTGGTATGAAAGAACAAAAGAATTAAATTATAGCTATTTGCCCTTCAAATTTGTTAATTCGTTAACTACACAACTATTTCTCTGATAGCAGTACAAATTTAGCCTTTATCTTCAATTAGGAGAAATATTTAAATACTAAAATGATCAATTTGTCATAAAAAAACAAGTTAATTCTTTAAGTTCGTAAAAATGGCTTAAATAGTGCACAAACAGCCTATAAGTGAGCAAGAAGTTTGCAACTTATTTTCAAAAAATCAGTTAGAACATAATAGATGCAATGTGAGGTTAATAAAAAATAAGCCACCGTTTTTTTAACTGATGGCTTACTCTATAAATTAATGCATGAACTGAACAAAATACAAGATTCCTAACAATATATTAGTCTTTCTTACATCTTACCGACATACTTACAACATTGACATAAGCTGTCCGGCTAAGAATACCTCCTGCTCCGGAGTAACTGGAGTAAGACACCCCATATGTACGATTGCTATAAGCGACCCGGCTGCTCGCGTGAAAACTAAATCCCGACCCAAAAGACGCTGTGCCACCTCGTTGAGCATAACCTGCAAGCAGCGCTGAAAAACCACCGCGATTTAGACTATTGGAGGTAGAGGTGCTATTTTGGCAAATATCAAGCATTGAAAATACTGTAGGAGCCGTGAAGATCCCTCCCGGAAGTGTTAATGTACCACCAATATCAGGAGTAGAACTATATTTGGACGTGCTCCTTTGCATTTCGTTTTCGAACATAGTCCATTCATAATCGGATGGCAAATGCCAGCCTGCTGGGCAAATACCTTGCCGTTTCGCAATATTGACAGCGCTTTCCTCTGTCGACTGAGATATATTCAAAGAGCCTGTAGCCGCTGAATTATTGTACAATAAACCCAGATGTTTATTTTGATTGTAAGAAGTAGCATCGCCAGCATCTGTTGTACTCGGATTGGGGTATGTCCAATAAGGGGAGGTGAAAGATTCAGCCAAGCTATTTGTCATAGCAGGGGGAACAGCGTTACCATCGGTACGGACAGGATCGTATTGTTTAGTAGCCAGATTAGTAGTCATCCAGCGACCTGCAGCTCCAAATGAAGCAGAATAAAAATCATTTCCATCTTGATCCTGATGCTTCAGCACTTGGGTTCCCCAAGAAGCAATATTTGCGGGCGCTTGAGGCACTGAACTCACATCAGGCATCCCCTCAGACCCTATACACGACATGGCTGTAACAACGATATCGGCAAATCGCTTTGGGGAATAAGTATCTTCAAACCTCATTTTAGCTTCTGCATATCTTGTATTACTCCCTGCTGCTTTCGCCTTGTAGTAAAAAAAAGTAGAATTTGTCGATCCTTTTTTGTTATCGGCTCCACCGGTTACAGGAGTGGCACTTTCCAGTATGCCCTTAGGATCTTCTACTGTTACTTTCCAGATGGTGTTACCTTTAACAGTAATATTTTTGTTAACTGTATTATATAGAGGGGCAACAGAAAAATCTGTAAAATTACTTACACTACTTTCAATCAGACTAATCGCATAATTAGTTTGATTGAGGCTTACTGTTCTCATTACTTCTCCACCACATTTATTGCTCGGTATTGTAAAGACCACCTGTGTTTCTCTTGTCTGCCAAGGATTAGTAGCTATATCGGCAATATTACTCATATTAGCAGGTTGAAAACTATAAATGGTAGGATTAGAAGACAAAGGACTACTCCACGAGCTTATAGGATTGCCGGATGCTACAACGACACCACCGCCATATGAATCCGATCTGGAAGCTATTGTAACTTCTGCTTCTTTAGGCGTCCAACTCACCGATAATTCTTGCAAAGGAATAGTTGCTCCACGGGCATCTAAGCCACTGGGAATATCTATCATAACATTTTGGTTCAATCCATTTAATGAAATACCAGGTATAGCATAATCTAACATCTTAAGCGCAGGACGCCACTTGTCTCCATCCCAAAGATATAAACCATCCGAAAAATAACCATCGCATTTCTCTGTATTATACACCCACAGACCCGTATGGTTCAGCTTGTAATCAGGATCAGCAAGTTTCTGCTCGGGTGTTAGTAAATCGTCAAGATCGTTGGGAACAGTTAGTTTTACTCGTGGCAGAAGTAAGCCTTTAGTAGATGTTGTGTTATCCGCAGCAGGGGCATACTCTTTCAAATCGAGCAAAGCACCTTGTATCGCTTTCTCACTCGAACCGATAGTTACCTGAGCATTTAATGGAATACTTAAAATGATTATTGCAAGAATACTTAAAACAGAGATGAAATTATTGGTTTGTTTCATTTTATAAAGTTTTGTTAGTTTGTCTTCAAATCAAGTCATAAAATCGGACATCGAAAGATAAAAAAAATAGAAATCGGGTTAATTTCCATATTGAAATTAACCCGATTCTTATATTTAGAATGATACTTTGTGTATTAGCAACTAAAAAAAGAGTTTTATCTTTTATCTTTAATTAAGTCAATTTTACAATTAAAATCATCAGAACACAAAGAGCTATTCTTAATAAAGTAGTCATTAGAATAGCATAATGTCAATTTCTTCTAGACTACAAAGATAATAATTACTTTTAAAAAAACTGAGTCTAAATATCATTTTTTCAATGCAGCATCCATTGCAGCAGCAGCTTTACGGCCGTCACCCATAGCAAGGATAACAGTTGCACCACCACGAACGATATCTCCACCCGCATAAACATCGGGAAGATCGGATTGCATCGTATCCTGATTCACTACAATTGTACCCCATTTAGTTACTTCAAGTCCTTTAAACGATGATGGAATAAGCGGATTAGGTGAAACACCTACACTTACAATTACCTCATCTACATCGATCCATTCCACAGCACCTTCGATAGGCACAGGTTTACGGCGACCCGATGCATCAGGCTCTCCAAGTTCCATTTTCTGTAGCTGCATGCGTTGCACACGTCCATTTGCATCCCCTTCGTATTGAAGCGGATTATGAAGTGTCATAAATTCAATTCCTTCTTCTTTGGCATGCTTCACCTCTTCGAGTCGAGCCGGCATTTCTTCTTCCGAACGACGATAAACGACCATAGCGCGCTCAGCACCCAGACGGCGAGCTGTACGCACCGCATCCATTGCTGTATTACCCGCACCGATGATAGCAACTTTCTTACCCATTTGAACAGGGGTATCGCTTTCGGGATTAGAAGCGTCCATCAAATTGACTCGAGTCAAAAACTCATTTGATGACATAACACCAATCAGGTTTTCACCCGGAATATTCATAAAGTTAGGTAGTCCCGCTCCACTTGCAGCGAAAATACCTTTAAATCCTTCTTCTTTCAGATCTTCGTGTGAGATTGTTTTTCCAACAATACAGTTTTTCACAAACTTAACTCCCATTTTACGAAGAACATCAATCTCGACATCCACAATCTCATTCGGTAAACGAAATTCAGGAATACCGTATTTCAATACGCCACCAATTTCGTGGAGTGCCTCGAATACCGTCACATCATAACCTCTCTTCGCCATATCTCCGGCAAAAGAAAGACCTGCCGGACCTGAACCCACCGCAGCGATTTTTATTCCGTTAGCAGGAGCTAATTCGGGTAAAGACACCTTTCCGCTTATGCGCTCATAGTCGGCAGCAAAACGTTCAAGGTTACCGATAGCAACCGCCTCTTTTTTCATCTTCTGAACGTAGATACATTTGCTTTCGCATTGCTTCTCTTGCGGGCAAACACGTCCACAAACAGCGGGAAGAGCGCTTGTTTCTTTGAGAACTTTAGCAGCTTCGAGGAACTCGCCTCTTTCTATATTTTTTATAAAGGTAGGGATATTGATACTTACCGGACAACCTTCCATACAGGTTGGGTTAGCACAATCCAGACAGCGTGCAGCTTCGAATAAAGCTTGCTCCTCTGACAGCCCTAAATTTACTTCTTCTTTCAACGAATAGCTTCTATATTCAGCATCCAGTTCGGGCATATGTACACGAGTTCTATCCGAACGTTCTTTTGCCTTCATATTTCTACGGAGTTCGTCTCTCCAAGGTTCGCTACGACGAGCCTGTATATATTCTTGTTCTGTCATAATTTTAGTTACTAGTTACGGGTTACAAGTTACAAGTAGATAGATAATTTTAGTTACTAGTTATGGGTTACAAGTAGATAAATAATTATGGGTTATATGCGATGAGTTGGAGTTTGACCTTAGTCTTTGACTTCTAACTCGTAACATATAACTCGTAACTATATCAATTGTATGCTTTTAATCTCATTAGCATTTCATCGAAATCTACTTCGTGTGCATCAAATTCAGGACCGTCTACACAAACAAATTTAGTTTTGCCCCCTACCGACACACGGCATGCACCACACATTCCTGTACCATCTACCATTATCGTGTTAAGTGAAGCCATTGTAGGAATATTATATTTCTTAGTGAGAAGGGATACGAATTTCATCATAATAGCAGGGCCGATAGTCACACACAGATCGACTTGCTCCCTATTGATAACCGATTCGATACCGTTAGTAACAAGTCCTTGCTGACCATACGAACCATCATCTGTCATCACTATCACTTCATCTGAAAATTCAGCTACTTGCTTTTCGAGAATAACTAAATCTTTTGTTCGTGCCGCTAATACAGAAACAACCCTGTTGCCTGCTTTTTTCATTGCTTCCATGATAGGTAACATCGGCGCAACACCTACTCCACCTCCGGCACAGATAACAGTACCGTACTTTTCGATATGGGTAGCTTGTCCCAACGGACCAACCATGTCGGTAATATAATCACCAGCATTCAAGGCACATATTTTCTTAGAAGATTCCCCTACCGCTTGTATAACAATAGTGATCGTCCCTCTTTCGTTGTTAGACGAAGCTATTGTAAGAGGAATACGTTCCCCCTTATCTCCGACCTTCAAGATTACAAAGTGACCAGCCTTGCGACTACGCGCAATCAAAGGAGCCTCGACCTCAAATTTGACTACATTCTCAGAGAAATACTCTTTATCTACAATTTTATTCATTTAAAACATCAATTTAATCCAGTACAATGATGATATACTTATAATTATCCACAGAATAATACCTAACAGAAATGCTCTCAACCCGACCTTTTTGACCTCCTCTATTTTAATAGAAGTACCAATAAAAAAGAGGGATACAGTCATTCCTTTCTTTCCCAACCAACTAAGATGCGCATTTGTATCCTCCATTCCCGGCAAGTAACTACCGATAAAGATAGCTGCAACAAAAAGAAGGATAAACCAGGGAATACTTATTTTAGAAGTCGATTGTTTATTATAAAATGCCAGACACAGTGCCAATGGAATAATCCAGAGTGTTCGTGTCAGCTTTACTGTTGTTCCTACCTGTAATGCTGTTTCGCCGTAAGCAGCACAAGCTCCTACAACCGAACTTGTATCGTGAATTGCAATAGCCGCCCAATATCCAAAAGCTGTCTGATCCATTGACAAATAATGTCCTACTATAGGAAACACAAACAAAGCAACTGCATTCAGCACAAAAATAACAGCTAAAGAAAAACTTATCTCATTATTTTTAGCATTCAATACCGGAGCTACCGCTGCAATAGCGCTTCCTCCACAGATGGCTGTTCCGCTGGCAATGAGTAATGTCGTATTCTTCTCGACCTTAAGCAATTTGCCAACCACAACCCCCAATATAATTACTGTTATAACAGAGATTATCGTTATCAAAAACCCTGTCTTTCCTGTATGAATAACTTCACTAACGGACATTGCAAAGCCCATACACACTACAGAAGCTTGCAAAAGATACTTTGTCAATTTTCCTGTTTTTACAACTTCCTCTCCTTTATACAAAAAGGCTAGCAGAATACCTGCAAACAAAGCCAATGGCGGCGAAAAGAAAGGAAACAAGCAACAGACAGGAATAATATAAAAGAGTTTACTCAGTACTTTTTGCATGACTTATTTAGTTTTTCAGCATCTCCAAAGCTTTATTTTCGCATTCGGTCATATGCTCTCTAGCACCGGGAGCTTTATCGTCTATTCCGCAAAGATGCAAGATCCCGTGGATAATAATGCGATGAAGTTCTTCCGTATAATCAGTTTTGAATTCTTCCGAATTACTTTTTACTGTATCCAAGCTAACGAAAATATCTCCTGAAATAATATCACCTTCGGTATAATCGAAAGTAATGATATCGGTATAATAATTATGCTGTAAATATTGATTGTTTATCTCAAGTATCTTGTCGTCAGAACAAAACATATAAGCAACATCGCCTACTTTTTTTCCATAGTGAGCGGCAACAGATTTTATCCAGTTAGATATTTCTCTCTTTTTTATAGAAGGCAGTTTGACACCTTCGGCTTGATACAGGATTGCCATGATAGTTTTAGCGTTGTTCTTAGGGTTCGATATTGAAATATTACAAAGATAATTTATTCTGCTTTTAGGGCAAGCATAAAAAACAAAATAAAAGGAGATAGAACGCTCATTCCTCTCCTTTTATCATATAATATGTATTTTTAAGCTAATTTTGCTCGCAAACCCTGCTCAATAGCTTCCAAAAAGTTTTCGGTATTTAGATAATCCGAAGACTGCATTTTATCACCATGCACTAGCAGAGCCAAGTCTTTTGTCATCTTGCCTTGCTCTACTGTTTCGATACAGGTTTCTTCCAGCTTATTAGCAAAATCGACCAATGCTTCATTATTATCCAATTTGCCACGATGAGCTAAACCTCTCGTCCATGCAAAGATAGAAGCAATAGGGTTAGTCGAAGTCTCTTTTCCTTGCTGATGCATTCTGTAATGGCGCGTCACTGTACCATGAGCAGCCTCAGCCTCCATTGTCTTACCATCGGGTGTCAACAAGACTGATGTCATTAAACCTAATGAGCCAAAACCTTGCGCTACCGTATCAGATTGCACATCGCCATCATAATTCTTACATGCCCAAACAAAACCGCCATCCCATTTAAGGGCAGAAGCAACCATGTCATCAATTAAGCGATGTTCGTAAGTGATTTTTGCTTGCTCGAAAGATGTTTTATAATCTTTCTCGTATACCTCTTGAAATATATCTTTGAAACGACCATCGTAGGCTTTCAGAATAGTATTTTTAGTAGAAAGATAGAGCGGATATTTTTTCTCTAGTGCCAGTTTAAAACATGAATTAGCAAAGCCATAAATAGATTCGTCTGTATTATACATTCCCATTGCTACGCCGTCTCCATCAAAATCGTAGATAGTACGAATTTCAGGCTCTCCACCTTCGGGGGTGAAGGTGATTGTTAGTTTCCCTTTTCCTTTTGTAACAAAATCAGTCGCTTTATACTGATCGGCATTCGCATGACGACCTATCACAATCGGCTTAGTCCATGTAGTCACCAAACGAGGGATATTGCTTATGATAATCGGTTCGCGAAATACAGTACCTCCGATTATATTACGAATTGTACCATTTGGCGATTTCCACATTTTTTTCAACCCGAATTCCTCTACACGAGCTTCATCGGGAGTGATGGTAGCACATTTCACCGCTACATTATATTTTTTAGTAGCCTCGGCACTATCGATTGTGACCTGATCATTTGTAAGATCTCTATTCTCTACACTTAAGTCAAAATATTTGAGTTCTACATCTACATAAGGAAGGATTAATTTTTCTTTTATATATTTCCAAATGATTCTCGTCATTTCATCGCCATCCATCTCAACTACAGGATTCGCTACTTTTATTTTCTGCATATATCTCTTATTGTGTTTAAATTATTTATTCTATATATCTTTCAACCACATAGCCAGCAGATCCAGCATTTGACTGTGGTATTTAAAATCTTTATTCATTCCCCAACCATGACGCCCCTCAGGGAAGATATACATAGTTGCCGGGATATTTTTATTTTTCAATGCTTCGTAATACTGAGTACTATTAATTGGGGGAACACCATCATCATCGTCACTAAGCAATAATATAGCTGGAGGTGTTGCATCTGTTACCTGCTTCTCGTTTGAGTATTTCAACACATCCTCTGGAGACGGATTATCTCCCAACAGATTCGTCCTCGAGCCTCCATGTGTTACGGTTCCCATTGTGATAACGGGATAAAACAAGATTGAAAAATCGGGACGTGTATTTATTTCCGAAGAAATAATATGAGTAGATAATGTAGAGGCCAAATGTCCTCCGGCAGAGAATCCTGCAATTCCAACTTTGTTTGGATTGACTTCTAATTTTCCGGCATTAAGTCTGATATATTTAATAGCTTCCCTTGCATCGGCAAGAGGTATATCTGTATGTTCATTAGGCATTCTATATTTTAAAATGGCAGCTGTAATTCCCTGTTTATTGAGCCATTCTGCAAACTGTATACCTTCATGATTGAACGCCAACCCTGAGTAACCACCTCCGGGACAAATAATAACAGCCATACCGTTTGCTTTATTCTTTTCTGCCTGATATATCCATAACTCGGCTTCAGATACATTTAATATCCAACTATAATTATCACCTACCTGCTCAGCATCTTTTAGCTCATTACTCGAAGGTGCTCCCTCGGGCCATAGCTTAATTATTGTTTGCGAATTAACTTTCATCATAGTAAATAAGAGAAAGAGACTGATTATGTAAATTCTTTTATTCATACAAAGTGGTTATAATTACATGATACATCTAGAGATTTACCGATATAAAGACAGACTGATTTGGTGTAAATAATCCCGTAATTCAAAGATATGAATTTTAGAATTGAAAAAGAATTTACATTTTGATTATCTTTGTTAGATAATTGATTTTTAAAATATATGGAAACAGTAGTAAGCGGTATACGCTCGACAGGAAATTTACACTTAGGAAATTATTTCGGGGCACTGAGAAATTTCATAAAAATGCAGGAAGAGAACAAATGCTTTTTCTTCATTGCTGATTATCATTCTCTGACAACACATCCCGACCCGAAAATATTACATGGCAATGTAAAAAATGTACTAACAGAATATCTTGCCGCAGGAATTGATCCCGATATATCGACTATATATATACAAAGCGATGTACCTGAAGTATGCGAACTCTATCTTTTGCTAAACATGCATGCTTATATGGGTGAATTGGCAAAGACTGTTTCATTTAAGGAGAAAGCCCGCAAGCAACCCGAAAATGTAAATGCAGGCCTGCTTACTTACCCAACTCTGATGGCTGCCGATATATTGATGCACAATGCCAACAAAGTGCCGGTAGGTAAAGATCAGGAGCAGCATTTGGAAATGACACGCAAGTTTGCACGCCGATTCAATAACTTCTATAATGTTGAATACTTTAAAGAGCCTGTTGCTTACAACTTCGGCGGAGAGCTTATCAAAATTCCGGGACTAGATGGTAGTGGAAAGATGGGTAAATCAGAAGGCAATTGTATCTATCTGGCTGAAGATGCTAAAAGCATAGAGAAGAAAGTGAAACGTGCACTTACCGACGAAGGGCCGAAAGAACCAAACTCAGTAAAACCGGAGTGTATAGAAAATTTATTTACCATACTAAAAGTTGTTTCTACAGATGAAGTAGTAAAATACTTCGACGAGAAATGGAACACATGCGAAATTCGCTATGGTGATTTGAAGAAACAATTGGCAGAAGATATTATCGCTGTAACATCCCCTATTCGTGAGCGAATTCTAGAAATACAGAATGATGATGCATACTTGCATAAGGTTGTTACGGAAGGAACCGCCAGAGCCCGTGAGAGCGCTTCTAAAACACTTAAAGAAGTACGCGAGATAATGGGATTTAAAAACTTCTAAGAAGTGAGTATTCTATATAAAAAAAGCCTAAACAATTGAGTTTAGGCTTTTTTCTTTATTTATTCTTTACATATCGTCCGTCTCCGTCTTTGAAGCTACCGAGAGCTAAGAGAATTATATCTACCAACATCCAGATACCACAGCCTCCTAATGTTATTAGTTGAATAATACCAATCATCGTATTATTGGTATAGAAACGATGTATACCAAAACAGCCCAAGAAGGCACACAAAACAATTGTTGTTAACCAATCTTTATCGGATATGGTCGGATCATCATTTACCGTAGAAGAGTTATATCTATTGTAGGGAGAAGTAAATTGCCTTACTCCGCATTTGGGGCATATCTCCGCATTGATATCTATAACTTGCCCACAATTAGAGCAATACTTTTCATACTCAGTTTTCATGATAATTTCATTTAGATTATTGATATGAAACAAATGTAGAAAAAAAGTAGATTCAAATATCATTAAAATAAGAAAGGAGTGAAAATTTTCACTCCTTTCTTAACTATATAATAGAAATAATTATTCTACAGTATCAAAATCAACAACAGTCTTTCTGTTTGCTGTAATTCTGTCGAAATCTTCTTTCGTACCAACTACAAGCTTTTCGAATTCGCGTTGTCCTGTACCTGCCGGTAACAAGTGACCACAGATTACATTCTCTTTCAATCCTTCCAGTCTGTCAACCTTAGCATGGATAGCAGCGTCGTTCAATACTTTTGTAGTTTCCTGGAACGATGCAGCCGACATAAAGCTTTGAGTTTGAAGGGCAGCACGTGTAATACCTTGAAGTATTTGGTTAGCCGTTGCAGGGATAGCATCACGTACTATTACCGGACTCATGTCTTTACGCTTAAGCATAGAGTTTTCGTCTCTCAGCTTACGTGCAGTAACAATTTGTCCCGGTTCGAACGTTTCAGAATCACCCGATTCAAGAACAACTTTCTTACCCCAAATTCTGTCATTTTCTTCCATGACATCATATTTGTCGATAACTTGTTGTTCAAGGAAGCGTGTATCACCCGGATCGATCACTTCTACCTTGCGCATCATTTGACGAACAATAACCTCGAAGTGTTTATCGTTGATTTTCACACCTTGCAAACGGTATACATCCTGTACCTCATTTACGATATATTCCTGAACAGCGGTTGGTCCCATGATAGCCAAGATATCTGAAGGAGTTGTAGCTCCGTCCGACAATGGCATACCTGCTCTGATAAAGTCATTTTCTTGTACAAGAATTTGTCTTGATAGAGGCACAAGGTATTTCTTCACTTCG
Organism: Dysgonomonas sp. ZJ709; assembly: GCF_011039195.1. Classification (NCBI taxonomy): domain Bacteria; kingdom Pseudomonadati; phylum Bacteroidota; class Bacteroidia; order Bacteroidales; family Dysgonomonadaceae; genus Dysgonomonas; species Dysgonomonas sp. ZJ709. The sequence continues at coordinate 49,207 of NZ_JAAKEM010000001.1, read as the reverse complement.
CCCAACTTAGAAGTAACAATAACTTCTCTGTTACCACGTTTGATCTTACCAAATGAAATTTCGCCATCGATTTCAGATACAACAGCAGGATTAGATGGATTACGTGCTTCGAATAACTCGGTTACACGAGGAAGACCTCCGGTGATATCACCAGCCTTACCTACTGCACGAGGAATCTTAACAAGAACATCTCCGGTCTTAATCGTATCGCTATCATCTTTTACAATGTGAGCTCCAAGAGGTAAACTGTATGTTTTGATTGTCTTACCTTTCTCATCCAAGATGTGAGCTTCAGGAGCCTTAGTCTTATCACGAGATTCGATAATGATTTTCTCCTTCAATCCAGTTTGCTCATCCGATTCAACTTTGTATGTTACATTTTCAATAACATTTTCAAACTTGATTCGACCTGTAGCTTCAGAGATAATAACCGCATTAAATGGATCCCACTCACAAATAAGCTCATCTTTCTTAACTTTCGCTCCATCTTTGAAGTAAAGTTTAGAACCATAAGGAATATTGTGTGTAAGGAGAACAATTTTGGTATTAGGATCAACAAGTCGAAGTTCAACCAATCGGCTAACAACGATTTGAGTTTTCTTACCAGCCTCGTCTACAGCATCAACAACACGCAGGTCGTCGATCTCCAGAACTCCATCATATTTTGCGTTGATTTTATTTTCAGTAGCAATGTTAGAAGCAATACCCCCAACGTGGAACGTACGAAGTGTAAGCTGTGTACCCGGCTCACCAATAGACTGAGCAGCAATAACACCTACAGCTTCACCACGTTGAACCATACGTCCGGTAGCAAGGTTACGTCCGTAACATTTACCGCAAACACCTTTCTTAGACTCACAAGTTAATACCGAACGTATTTCAACATGTTCGATAGGTGAATCCTGAATAATGCGAGCAGCTTCTTCTTTAATTTCTTCTCCCGACTCTACGATAACATCGCCAGTCAACGGATGTTGAATATCATGAACTGAAACACGTCCTAAGATACGTTCGTAAAGTGAAGCAACAACTTCTTCGTTGTTCTTCAATTCTGTACAAACAAGTCCACGAAGTGTACCACAGTCTTCTTCATTAATAATTACATCTTGAGAAACGTCAACCAGACGACGAGTAAGATATCCGGCATCGGCTGTTTTCAATGCTGTATCGGCTAGACCTTTACGAGCACCATGGGTAGAGATAAAGTACTCTAACACCGACAGACCTTCTTTAAAGTTAGACAAGATCGGATTCTCAATAATTTGAGCTCCTTCTGCCCCACTCTTTTGTGGTTTCGCCATCAATCCACGCATACCTGATAACTGACGGATCTGTTCTTTCGAACCACGGGCTCCCGAATCCAACATCATATATACAGAGTTGAATCCTTGATCATCTTCCGAAAGTTGTTTCATTAAGATATTCGACAACTTAGAGTTGATATGTGTCCATGTATCAATTATCTGATTGTAACGCTCGTTATATGTGATGAATCCCATATTATAGTTCGACAGAATAGTTTCTACTTCGTCATAACCTTGTTTCACCAGCGTTTCTTTTTCTTCAGGGATAATTACATCTTCGAGATTAAACGACAATCCTCCACGGAATGCCATCATATAACCAAGATCTTTAATATCATCAAGGAACTGAGCTGTTTTAGCAACTCCGGCTATCTTAATAATATTACCAATAATATCACGAAGAGATTTTTTGGAAAGAACCTCATTTATGAAACCTACTTCGATAGGTGTGTTTTGATTAACCAATACACGACCTACTGTAGTTTCACGCATAAGTTTAGCTACATTGCCATTCTCATCAAGATCACTAACATACACTTTGATAAGTGCATGAATATCTACTTTCCCTTCGTTATACGCTATAATAGCTTCTTCGGGACCGTAGAATATCAGACCTTCTCCTTTTGCACCCGGACGAATTTTCGTAATATAGTACAATCCTAATACCATGTCCTGAGAAGGAACAGTAATCGGCGCACCATTGGCAGGGTTAAGGATATTGTGAGAAGCAAGCATCAACATTTGTGCTTCCAAAACAGCTTCGTTACCTAACGGTAAGTGAACAGCCATCTGGTCACCGTCGAAGTCGGCATTGAACGCCGTACACGATAGTGGATGCAGTTGAATAGCTTTACCTTCTATCATTTTTGGTTGGAACGCCTGAATACCCAAACGGTGAAGAGTTGGGGCACGGTTAAGCAACACTGGGTGTCCTTTCATTACGTGCTCAAGAATATCCCAAACAACAGGTTCTTTACGATCTACAATTTTCTTCGCAGATTTTACCGTTTTAACGATACCGCGCTCAATAAGCTTACGGATAACAAACGGTTTATATAGTTCGGCTGCCATATCTTTCGGCAAACCGCACTCATGCATTTTCAATTCAGGTCCAACGACAATTACCGAACGAGCTGAGTAGTCAACACGCTTACCCAACAAGTTTTGACGGAAACGCCCTTGTTTCCCTTTCAAACTATCAGATAGCGATTTAAGAGGACGGTTAGCATCAGTCTTAACAGCACTTGATTTACGTGAGTTATCGAACAATGAATCAACTGCTTCTTGAAGCATACGTTTTTCGTTACGTAAAATTACTTCAGGAGCTTTGATATCAATTAATCGTTTTAAACGATTGTTACGAATAATAACACGACGGTACAAGTCATTTAAGTCAGACGTAGCAAAACGACCACCATCCAATGGAACAAGCGGACGAAGTTCTGGTGGAATTACAGGAACGATTTTCACAATCATCCATTCAGGACGATTCTTACCTTTCGATCCACGGAATGCCTCCACAACTTGAAGTTGTTTCAATGCTTCGTTCTTACGTTGTTGAGAAGTATCTGTACTTGCTTTATGACGAAGTGTATTTGCCAACGAATCAAGATTGATACGTGCCAATAGGTCATAAACAGCTTCAGCTCCCATTTTAGCAATAAACTTGTTAGGATCTGAATCATCTAACAGTTGATTTTCTTTAGGAAGTGAATCTATTATATTCAAGTATTCTTCTTCTGTCAATAGATCTCTATCTGCAACACCTTCTTCTGCTTGAATACCGGCTTGTATTACAACATAACGTTCGTAATAAATGATAGTATCTAATTTTTTTGTGGGGATACCTAGAAGGTAACCCATTTTGTTAGGTAGAGAACGGAAGTACCAGATGTGAGCAACCGGAACCACAAGATGAATGTGGCCAGTACGCTCGCGACGTACTTTTTTCTCTGTAACTTCAACACCGCATCGGTCACAAACAATACCTTTGTAACGGATTCTCTTATATTTTCCGCAATGACATTCGTAATCCTTTACAGGTCCGAATATACGTTCGCAGAAAAGACCATCACGTTCAGGTTTGTAAGTACGGTAGTTGATTGTTTCGGGTTTCAAAACTTCACCGCTCGATGCTTCCAGAATTTCTTCGGGAGAAGCAAGGCTTACGGTTATTTTCGAGAAACTACTCTTTACTTTATTTTCTTTTCTAAAAGCCATATACTTTTTGTCTTTAAAAGCTGTTAGCCATTAGCCATTAGCCGATAGCTGTTTATTAGAGTATTTAATCCGTTAGCTAATAACTATGAGCTAAAAGCTAACGGCTTTAATAATTTAATCAAGAGATACACTTAATCCCAATCCTCTCATTTCGTGAAGCAAAACGTTCAACGATTCAGGAATACCGGATTGTGGCATTGGTTCGCCTTTTACGATAGCTTCATAAGCTTTCGAACGTCCCATTACGTCATCCGATTTGATAGTCAATATCTCACGTAGAATGTGTGCAGCACCGAACGCCTCAAGCGCCCATACCTCCATCTCTCCGAAACGTTGACCCCCGAATTGAGCTTTACCTCCCAGAGGTTGTTGAGTAATAAGTGAATATGGTCCTATAGAACGAGCATGCATCTTATCTTCGACCATGTGACCCAGTTTCAACATATAGATAATACCTACTGTTGCATGTTGGTCGAAACGATCACCTGTACCTCCATCAAACAAACGTACTTTACCATAACGAGGTACATTGGCTTTATCAGTCCAAGTATTCAAATCGTCCAGGCTAGCTCCGTCGAAAATTGGAGTCGCAAACTTCATACCTAATTCTTTTCCTGCCCAACCAAGAACTGTTTCGAATATCTGACCAAGGTTCATACGTGAAGGCACCCCTAGTGGGTTCAACACGATATCAACAGGAGTACCATCAGGAAGGAAAGGCATATCTTCTTGACGAACGATACGAGACACGATACCTTTGTTACCGTGACGTCCTGCCATTTTATCCCCTACTTGTACTTTACGTTTCTTAGCTACATAAACTTTCGCAATTTGAATAATACCTGAAGGAAGTTCATCCCCAATAGTCAAATCGAATCGTTTACGCTTCAATTCTGCATCTAGTTCTTTATATTTACGCAGGTAGTTTACAACTACGTCTCTGATCAATTCATTTTTGTGAGCATCTGTTGTCCAGCCACTCAATTGAATAGATTCGTAATCGATATTGTCTAATGCACTTTTAGTAAACTTAGAGCCTTTGGCAATGATATCAACATTCAGATAATCTTTAACACCTTGCGATGTTTTACCTTCAGTCAATACCAATAGTTTATCTACCAGTACACCTTTCACTTTAGCAATCTTCATTTCATACTCTTCATCAAGCTTAGGTAATAAAGCTTTCGCCGAAAGTTTTGTTTTACCTTTTTTAGAAGCTTTAGAGAAAAGATTTGTATTTACTACAACTCCCTTAAGAGACGGAGAAGCTTTCAATGATGCATCTTTCACATCACCTGCTTTATCACCGAAGATAGCACGAAGTAGTTTCTCCTCAGGAGAAGGATCAGATTCTCCCTTAGGAGTAATCTTACCTATCAGGATATCGCCCGGTCCAACACGTGCACCAACGCGGATAATACCTTTTTCGTCCAAATCTTTTGTAGCTTCTTCACTTACGTTCGGAATATCCGATGTAAGTTCTTCTACTCCTCGTTTAGTATCACGAACTTCAAGAGAAAACTCTTCTACGTGTACCGATGTAAAAACGTCTTCGCGTACAATGCGCTCGCTTAATACGATAGCATCCTCGAAGTTATAACCTTTCCAAGGCATGAATGCCACTTTAAGGTTCTTACCGATTGCCAATTCTCCTTGTTCAGTAGAATAACCTTCGGTTAAGATTTCATTTTTAACTACTCTGTCGCCTTTTTTACAAATAGGACGAAGGTCGATAGTTGTATTCTGATTCGTTTTTCTAAACTTAGGAATAACATATGTTTTAACAGCACTGTCGAAATTTACAAATTCTTCATCCGCTGTTCTGTCATATTTTATTTTAATAGTACTTGCATCTACATAAACAATTTCTCCACTTCCCTCTGCTACTATTTGAGTACGAGAGTCACGAATCAATTGTCCTTCGATACCGGTTCCTACAATTGGAGCCTCAGTACGTAATAAAGGAACTGCCTGGCGCATCATGTTCGATCCCATCAGCGCACGGTTGGCATCATCATGCTCCAAAAATGGAATAAGCGATGCTGCAATCGAAGCAATCTGAGTCGGTGATACGTCCATCAATTCGATTTCTTCAGGACCTACTACCGGATAGTCTGCATCCTGACGAGCTTTTACACGTGTATTGATAAAAGCACCATCATCGTTCAACGGAGCATTTCCCTGTGCAATGATTTTATCTTCTTCCTCTTCTGCTGCTAAGTAAATGATACCATCTTCACTTAAGTCAACTTTCTTATCCGCAACTTTACGGTAAGGAGTTTCGATAAAGCCCAGATCATTAATTTTCGCATATACACAAAGTGAAGAGATCAGACCAATGTTTGGTCCCTCCGGCGTTTCGATCGGACAAAGACGACCATAATGGGTAAAATGAACGTCACGCACCTCGAAACCTGCTCTTTCACGAGAAAGACCGCCTGGTCCTAGGGCCGACATACGACGCTTATGTGTAATCTCGGCCAATGGATTCGTTTGATCCATAAACTGAGACAATGCATTTGTGCCGAAGAAAGTATTCACAACTGATGAAATCGTCTTAGCGTTGATCAAATCAATCGGAGTAAATACTTCATTGTCGCGAACGTTCATTCTTTCACGAATGATACGTGCCATACGATTAAGACCAACTCCAAATTGATTGAAAAGTTGTTCACCAACTGTACGTACACGACGGTTACTTAAATGGTCAATATCATCAACGATAGCTTTAGAGTTAATCAACTCTATAAGGTATTTGATGATCTCGATCATATCTTCTTTCGTCAACACTCTGATATCGGTGCTTGTCGAAAGACCTAATTTTTTATTTAGTCTGTAGCGTCCTACTTCTCCCAGATCGTAACGTTTTTCCGAGAAGAACAAGTTGTTGATTACCTCACGTGCACTTGTATCATCTGCAGGTTCTGCACTACGAAGTTGACGGTAGATATGACGTACAGCATCTATTTCGGAGTTACTCGGGTCTTTTTGCAATGTATTATAAATAATTGCAAAGTCAGATAAGTTCTGAGTTTCTTTATGTAATAGAATAGATGCAACACCCGAATCAACGATCAGGTCTACGTGATCTTTTTCCAATACAGTTTCGCGTTCAATAATAACTTCGTTACGTTCAATAGATGTTACCTCGCCTGTATCTTCATCAACAAAATCTTCCATCCAAGATCTTAATATCCTGGCAGCAAGTTTACGCCCTACAACTTTTTTAATATTTTGCTTTGTAACTTTTATTTCTTCAGCTAAGTCGAATATCTCAAGAATGTCCTTATCACTCTCGAAACCGATAGCTCTTAGTAAAGTTGTTACAGGTAATTTTTTCTTACGGTCGATGTATGCGTACATGACATTGTTAATGTCTGTCGCAAACTCAATCCATGATCCTCTGAACGGAATAATACGTGCTGAGTACAATTTTGTACCATTAGCATGCATTGTTTGTCCAAAGAATACACCCGGCGAACGGTGAAGTTGTGATACAACAACACGCTCTGCTCCATTGATGACAAATGTACCTTTCTCTGTCATGTACGGAATTAATCCTAGATACACATCTTGGATAACTGTATCGAAATCTTCGTGATCTGGATCTGTACAATAAAGCTTAAGTTTTGCTTTAAGAGGCACACTGTATGTCAAACCTCTTTCGATACATTCTTCGATTGTATAACGAGGTGGATCAATAAAATAATCCAAGAACTCTAACACAAAGTTATTGCGTGTATCTGCAATAGGAAAGTTTTCAGCGAAAACCTTATATAAGCCTTCCTTCTTCCTCTTTTCGGGTGGGGTATCAAGTTGTAAAAAGTCTTGAAACGACTTTAGCTGCACTTCAAGAAAATCCGGATAAGGTAATGGATTCTTAATTGAAGCGAAATTGACTCTTTGATTGTTATTTATTGAAGACATGGGATACCAATTTTATTGAACTTATTATTTTTGACGCAAAAAGGTTAAGAACCTTCCTCAACGAAGGTTCCTAACCAAATATCCTATTTTACGGGATTATTTTTACTTAAGTTCAATTTCAGCTCCTGCCTCTTCTAGTTGTTTTTTCAATGCATCTGCTTCATCTTTCGATACTCCTTTTTTCAATTCACTAGGAGCAGCGTCAACTAGATCTTTAGCTTCTTTCAAACCAAGTCCTGTTAGTTCTTTAACAGCTTTAACAACTGCAAGTTTGTTAGCACCAGCTGCTTTCAATACAACATCAAATGCTGTTTTTTCTTCAGCTACTTCAGCTGCAGCCGCAGGTCCTGCTACTGCAACAGCCGCAGCTGCTGGTTCAATACCATATTCAGATTTAAGAATTTCAGCTAATTCGCTAACTTCTTTTACTGTCAAATTTACTAGTTGTTCTGCAATAGCTTTGATATCTGCCATTTTTGTATAATTTAAAATTGTTATTATTCTTTATTTTAGTATTATCTCTTTGATAGAGTTTCTAGAACTCCATGGATAGTATTTCCACCCGATTGTAGGGCCGAAATAACATTCTTCGCTGGTGATTGAAGAGCTGCAATAACATCTCCGATAAGCTCGTTTTTGCTCTTGATATTCTCCAATGCTTTCAAGTTTTCTTTACCTACATAGAAGCTTTCTTGTACGTAAGCTGCTTTTAGGCTAGGAACACCTTCTTTTACATATTTAGCTATCAATTTAGCCGGAGCGTTCGCTACATTAGAAAACATGATAGCTGTATTACCCTTCAAAGCCGGAGCTAGTTCTGAGTAATCACCTTCAAGAGTATCTAATGCTTTTTGTAATAAAGTATTCTTTACTACTAACAGTTTTATATCCTGTTTTGAACATTCTCTTCTTAAATTGGTAGTCTTAGCTGCATTGAGTGTTGCAATATCAGTCAAATAGAAGTTATCGTATTCTTTGATAGTTGTTGCAATAGTCTCTATGATAGCGCTTTTATCTTCCTTTCTCATAATTTCAATCAATTTTTAATTAGCTTTCTACTGATTTAGGGTCGATTTTCACGCCCGGACTCATAGTACTTGAAAGAGAGACGCTTTTCACATAAGTTCCTTTAGCTGACGATGGTTTCAACTTGATAAGTGTAGCGATAAATTCTTTCGCATTATCTTTGATTTGATCGGCAGTAAATGACACTTTACCAACAGACGCATGAACGATACCAGCTTTGTCAACTTTAAAGTCGATTTTACCTGATTTCACTTCCGTTACAGCTTTAGCAACATCCGGAGTAACTGTTCCACTCTTAGGGTTAGGCATAAGACCACGAGGTCCTAATACACGTCCCAGAGCACCAACTTTACCCATGATAGCAGGCTGAGTGATGATAACATCAATATCAGTCCAACCACCTTTGATTTTTTCTATATATTCGTCCAACCCTACGTAGTCAGCACCAGCTTCTTTAGCTGCAGCCTCTGCGTCTGGAGAACATAATACCAAAACTCGTACATCTTTACCTGTTCCATGAGGAAGAGATACTACACCTCTTACCATCTGGTTAGCTTTACGTGGATCTACACCAAGACGAACATCTAAATCTACCGAAGCATCAAACTTCGATACTGTAATCTCTTTTACAAGAGCAGATGCATCTGTCAAAGTATATAATTTCCCTGCTTCAATTTTGCTGAAAGCTAACTTTTGATTTTTTGTAAGTTTACCCATTTCTCAATTGAAGTTTAATTATTTAACATCAGGGAAAGCCCCTTTTACGGTAATACCCATACTTCTTGCTGTACCAGCAACCATTTTCATGGCTGACTCCATTGTAAAACAGTTTAGATCTGTCATCTTATCTTCAGCAATAGCTTGCACTTGATCCCAAGTAATTTCAGCTATTTTTTTACGATTAGGCTCAGCAGAACCACCTTTAGCTTTAGCAGCTTCTAGCAATTGGATTGCTACAGGAGGTTGTTTTACAATAAAATCAAAAGACTTATCAGCATAGTAAGTTATTACCACCGGCAATATCTTTCCTGCTTTGTCTTGAGTTCTGGCATTAAATTGCTTACAGAAATCCATGATATTAATACCTTTCGAACCTAAAGCAGGTCCTACGGGAGGAGATGGATTTGCTGCACCGCCTTTAATCTGTAATTTTAATTGTCCAGCAATTTCTTTAGCCATTTTTGTTTCTAATTTTTAGTTATTTAAAACCTGGATAGAACATTAAACTGCGTAACCAATTTTATTGTTCTTTTTCGACTTGCATGTAATTCAATTCGAGCGGGGTTTTCCTTCCGAATATCTTTACCATTACTTTTAGTTTCTTTTTCTCAGCATTCACTTCTTCAATAATTGCAGAAAATCCCGAAAAAGGTCCACTTGTAACCTTTACATTTTCTCCTACTATATATTGAACATCCATTTCAACCTGTTGCTCATCCAGTTCATCCATCGTACCTAGTATTCTATTTACTTCGGCTTGACGCAATGGTTGTGGATTTTGAGTATCAGGGAGGAAACCTGCAACATAATTAATATTGCGAAGCTCATGGATAACTTCTCCCACTAAGGCAGCCTCTATTAATATATAACCGGGAAGATAAGCTTTTTCTTTCAAAACCTTCTTTCCGTTACGCATAATATAAGTCTTCTCGGTTGGGATAAGAACTTGAGATATGTATTTCCCTAAGTCAGATTTTTTTATCTCAGCGTCAAGATATTCTTTGACTTTATTTTCCTTACCGCTAACAGCACGCAAAACGTACCATTTCTTTTCGATTTCAGTCATTTGCTTTTGATAAATTATAGACTATAGAAAAACTTAACGACCCACTCGAATACGCTATCAACACCCCAGACGATTAGTGCCATTATTATGGAAGCAATCATAACAATAACCGCGCTGCTAGTTAACTCCGTACGACTAGGCCAAGAAACCTTGTAAACAAGTTCGTTATAGGAATCCTTAATATAATTAATTACTTTTTTCATTTACTCTTTTGAGTTTTTTTAGCACGGGTTGAGAGACTCGAACTCCCGACACCTGGTTTTGGAGACCAGTGCTCTACCAACTGAGCTAAACCCGTATTAAAAAGTCGGGTATGTCGCAAACCGACTTTTATATTCTTGTCTAATTCTTACTGAGTAATTTCAGTAATCTGACCAGCACCTACTGTACGACCACCTTCGCGGATAGCGAAACGAAGACCTACGTTGATAGCAACTGGGTAGATCAACTCTACTTGAATAGTTACGTTATCACCAGGCATAACCATATCTGTTCCTTCAGGAAGAGTGATTTCGCCAGTAATATCTAACGTACGTAGATAGAATTGAGGACGGTATTTGTTATGGAATGGAGTGTGACGTCCACCTTCTTCTTTTTTCAGGATATAAACCTCTGCTTTGAAGTCAGTATGAGGAGTAATCTTACCTGGATGGCAAATAACCATACCACGTTTGATTTCTTCTTTATCGATACCACGAAGCAATAGACCTACGTTATCACCAGCTTGACCTTCGTCAAGAATTTTACGGAACATTTCTACTCCTGTAACAACTGATTTTCTTCCTTCTGCACCAAGACCGATAATTTGAACTTCTTCACTTGTTCTGATGATACCAGTTTCGATACGACCTGTTGCAACTGTACCACGACCTGTGATCGAGAATACATCTTCAACTGGCATCAAGAATGGTTTGTCAACATCACGTGGAGGTAGTGGAATCCAAGTATCAACAGCATTCATAAGCTCCATTACTTGGCTAACCCAAGGCTCAACACCGTTCAATGCACCAAGTGCAGATCCACGGATAACCGGAGTATTATCACCGTCGAAATCATAGAATGAAAGAAGTTCTCTCATTTCTAGTTCAACTAGTTCTAACATTTCTTCATCATCAACAATATCACATTTATTCATGAAAACAACTAGCTTAGGTACATTTACCTGACGAGCTAGAAGGATATGTTCACGAGTTTGAGGCATAGGACCATCAGTAGCAGCAACAACGATAATAGCACCGTCCATTTGAGCTGCACCAGTAACCATGTTCTTTACGTAATCGGCATGACCCGGACAGTCAACGTGAGCGTAATGACGGTTAGCTGTTTGATATTCAACGTGTGATGTATTAATAGTAATACCACGTTCTTTTTCTTCAGGAGCATTATCAATTTGATCGAATGATCTAGCTTCAGAGAATCCTTTGTCAGCTAATACTTTAGTAATAGCAGCAGTCAAAGTAGTTTTACCGTGGTCAACGTGACCAATTGTACCGATATTTACGTGTGGTTTCGACCGGTTAAAATGTTCTTTTGCCATAATGAATATTATTTAGTTAATGTATATATTTATATCTATTTGATCAGTATCTTAAAATAGAGCCTATGACGGGACTTGAACCCGTGACCTCTTCCTTACCAAGGAAGTGCTCTACCAACTGAGCTACATTGGCGTTATATTTTATCTTTCTTTTCTCGTCAACAAATATACGCCTTTATTTGTTATTTATCTGCTTAAAGAGAAAATATAGAATTTAAGTCGTAACCTTCTCACAAAAAGCCATTAGGCTATCGACTTTCACTCTTTTTATTTCGAGCCTCTTGTCGGATTCGAACCAACGACCCCGAGATTACAAATCACGTGCTCTGGCCAACTGAGCTAAAGAGGCATAATACTCTAATTTCGCCGCTATTACGCACTTTAAATAGCGAAACGGCGACAAAATTAGAAATTATTTTTTACAATCACAACACTTTGTGGATTTATTTTTCGAGAGTCCTTCTTTTAATAACATTTACTCTACAATTGCGAGCAAAAAGCAAAATCGGGACCGAAATATTATTTCGCCTGCGCTTTTTCCTTTGCCTTAAGAACTTGCTTCTCCAGAGCTTCAACTGATAACACAATTGCTTCTTCAAACGTATCTGCTATTTTATTAGCAAAAAGCTCTCCGCTTTTAATATTCAGCTTTATTGAAGCCTCTTTATTATTAGCTACTTCAGGTTTTACAACCTTAAGAATAATCTCTGCATCGACTATAAAGTCGGCTATTTTTTCTAATTTCGATACTTTTTTTTCAGCAAACGCTTTTAGTTCTGCTGTTGCATCAAAATGCACTGATTGAACTGAAATATTCATAATTAATTCTCCTTTTCAATTTATGCCCGAGGATGGGCTTTGTTATATATTTTCTTTAGCTCTTCAAACGAAGTATGTGTATATATCTCTGTTGCTGCCAAGCTCGAATGCCCCAGCAACTCTTTCACCGCATTAATATCCGCCCCATTATTCAGCATCCCGGTCGCAAATGAATGCCTCAACACATGCGGACTGGTTTTCGCCAAAGTCGGAATACATCGAAGATTCTCTACCACGATACGGTGCACCAACATCTCATAGAGAGGCTCTCCATCTTCTTTAACAAAGAAATAACCGGAAAGGTTGTCAATTTCGGCATTACGAACATCCATGTACTGACTTAACAGCAATTTCATACTACCACTAACAGGGATGAGACGTTGTTTATTACGCTTACCTGTCACCAGTATAGACCCGGCAAAAAAATCGACATCCACATCTTTCAGCCCTATTAATTCAGCCCGACGAATACCTGTCACATAAAACAGCTCCAAGATTATCCTATTTCGCAACGAATGAAACGAGTTATCAAAATTATGCTCATCGAGCACTCTCTCCATATCCGAATCATTAACAAAAGAAGGAATAGGTTTTGCCATTTTAGGGCCGACTATTTTTTTCACTGGATTGAATGTCACAATCTCTATCCGTAATAAAAACTTATAAAAAGACTTCAAAGTACTCAGTTTCCGATTCACCGATCGGGGAGACATTTTCTCCTCCATCAACCAAACCATCCATAAACGAATCACGTCTGCATCTGCAGATTGGACTTCTACTTCAGGATGATACATCTTAAGGAAATCGGAAAATTGGTGTAGATCTATAGAATAAGAAATCTCCGTATGTGAAGAATAGTTCTTCTCATAACGGAGATAATCCAAATATTTTTCTATCAACTTTGTCATTCTTTCTATCTACGTATCACGAACAACGAAGTTAATAATATTATCGAGAAAGACAATATTTCATTAATCTTCGATACGGTGCAGTTTCTCTACGTAAACGGCGTGTATTCTTTGTTTTCTTTTTGTAATCGACGGTTTTTCAAACGCTTGACGTCTTCTTAGTTCTTTTACAACACCTGTTTTCTCGTATTTTCTTTTGAATTTTTTAAGAGCTTTTTCAATATTTTCGCCCTCCTTTAGTGGAACAATGATCATAGTTCTTTAATTTTATTTGTTTTGTTATACTTTCTTAATTTAAATCTTTCAAGATAAAAACACCGTTTTATCTTATTCGAAAACTCATATGGATTATCATTCAATAATCTCCTGAACATTACTTTATCGTAATATTAAACATCTGTTTTGATTATGTTTAGTTCAAAAGACCATGAAACCTCCCTTCTATTTTCGGGGTGCAAATTTATGGTTTAATATCTTAATCTCCAAGACTTTTTTCGTCTTTATGATATCTCTTATCGTTTTTTCATCTGAACATGGGGTATACCATCTTCAAGATACACATCGCTGGTACACTCAAAACCGTGACTCTCGTAAAATTTCTGCAAATATAATTGCCCTGAAATAGTCAACTCTGTTTCGTTTAACGTAGAGGCGGCTAAATCTATAGCTTTCTCCATTAATTGATGTCCATAGCCAAACGAACGACATTCTTCGGCAACAATAACCCGTCCTATGCTAGCTTCGTCAAAATAGTCTCCACGCTTAAATAAGCGACAATAAGCAACAAGCTTACCATCAGTATAACCATGTAAATGTAAAGCTTTCTGATCCTTATAATCCAAATCAAGATACGGAGCGTTTTGTTCTACAACGAATATTTTACATCGTAAATGCAGAATATCGTAAAATTCTTCTTTTGTAAGATCCTCATAACGACTGATTTCCCAGTCAACTGTATTTTTCACCATAAATAATATATCTACTAAAGTAGGCAAAGATACTTATCTTTCATATTACCATAACCTCCTATCTATTTTTTTTTCTACCTTTGCAACTCAATTTAAATTACATCATAACATAAAACGATAATCTTATGATTACATTAGACCAACTAAAAGAAGTGTTGGAGCGCGAGTCCGCGTTGAGGGGGTACCTTTGACGTCGATGCGAAAATAATACAACTCGAAGAAGAAGAACTAAGAACACAAGTTCCGGGTTTCTGGGATGATTCTAAAGCCGCCGAAGTACAGATGAAAATCATTCGTGGTTTAAAAAGCTGGATAGAGGGCTATAATAAGGTTAAAAATGCTGCTGAAGAATTACAGCTGGCATTCGATTTCCAAAAAGAAGGGATTACTACTGAAGAAGAGGTAGACGAAGCATATAGCAATGCTATAACTTTACTCGAAGACCTCGAGCTCCGCAACATGTTACGCCGCGAAGAAGATAAGCTTGGTGCTGTACTGAAAATAAACAGTGGCGCAGGTGGCACTGAAGGACAAGACTGGGCCTCAATGCTATTTCGCATGTATCAACGCTGGTGCGAAGACAAAGGTTACAAAACAACTATTACTAACTGGCAGGATGGTGACGAAGCCGGGATCAAAACAGCTACTCTACAAGTAGAGGGCGAATTTGCTTATGGTTATCTGAAATCTGAGAATGGGGTTCATCGCCTTGTACGCGTATCACCATATAATGCTCAGGGTAAACGTATGACCTCGTTCGCATCCGTATTTGTAGTTCCATTGGTTGATGATACAATAGAAATTGAAATCAATCAGGCTGATGTTACTTGGGATACGTTCCGTTCGAGTGGCGCAGGTGGACAAAATGTCAACAAGGTAGAAACAGGGGTGCGACTACATTACAAATATAAAGACCCTGAAACCGGTGAAGCTAAGGAAATAGTTATTGAAAATACTGAGAGCCGTTCTCAATTTGGCAACAAAGATAATGCGATCCGTTTATTGAAATCGCAACTCTATGAGTTGGAACTCGAAAGACGCAGCCGCGAAACATCTTTAATCGAGGCCGGAAAGAAAAGAATAGAATGGGGATCACAAATCCGAAGCTATGTATTTGATGACCGCCGTGTAAAAGATCATCGAACCAATTATCAATCATCAAATGTAAATGCGGTGATGGATGGGGATATTGATGATTTCATTAAAGCATATTTGATGGAATTCGGTGAAAACGCCTGAATTACTCAATATTTATACTGTGCCAATTTTCAATATGAATCCTTGTTATAATATCCATTACAATTTGGTTATATAGCAAGGATTAGTCTCAGCTTCTAATAGCCTTATATCTAAATCATAATGAAACTCAAACATTTCAAAAGATTAGCCTCAATCACTGATTATTATTTTTACAAAAGAATAAAACAAAAAAGGAAACTCAATATAGGACGGTTTGAGGCCCCCTGCTGGGAATTACGAAAAGAAATATTGAGATATTATAAATCTCATAAAGATAGTGACGGATCCTTCAAAGAAGCTATAGAATATATAAAGAAAGAAGGTATGTCTGTCTTTCCTTATATGTTTAGAAATAAATATGATTATCGTAATATTCGTGTCTTCAGAGATATTGAGTCTGATCTTAAATATGTAAAATATGATGCACACAACCTCTTTTTCCCATCAGAGATGAGTGATAAAGATGTTCAAATATGTTATTCAAATCTCCAGATAGAACAAGATTTATTATCTCCACATCGTTATTTATCTAACACATTCAATGTTAGCGCTAATGACATTTTTTTAGATGTAGGGGCAGCATAAGGAATATTATCTTTATCTGTGATTGATAAAGTATATAAAGTTTTATTATTTGAAGTCGATGAACGATGGATAAAAGCACTGAAAAAAACCTTTGAGCCATGGGGAGACAAAGTACAAATTATAAATAAATATGTATCGGATGAAAACAGTGACACAACTGTAACCATAGATTCTTTAATTAACACTTTTGACACAAATTCGATATTCATAAAATTAGATGTCGAAGGTGCAGAAAAAAAGGCGCTGGAAGGCGCTAAAAAAACACTGACATCCAGCGAATATAAATGTAAAGCTGCGATATGTACTTATCATAAGCATAATGATTACGAAGATTTATCACAACTGATGAAAGATATTAGCTATGAAATAGAAACAACTGACAGATATATGCTATTCATACATGATCTGGACATAAAACCACCCTATTTTCGGAAAGCTTTGATCCGTTGTCAAAAGGGCCTAAATTATTAGATGAAAAGACAGTCTATTGTGCTAAAATATAATCAATTGTGATTGTCTCGTACAAAACTCTTTCTTCCGAGCCGGAAGTGAGTTGATAGACCTCAATAACAACAGGATATCCACAATTATCATACTCATAAACAGCCTCATAAATCAGATTGGTCTCATCCTCCATGGTTATTTTCAAACCATTATTTACAAAAGGATTAAATGTTGTAGCGTACATATCTCCATAAGTAAAGAGAAACCATTGCGGAATACGTACATATTTAAAGATACCTACTTTCTCATCATATATATAATTATAGGAGGCAGCTTTAGGATTCTGTCCTGTCGTTTCTATAACTAATTCCGATATATTACCCTTTTCGTCATACAGATAAGATGTAATATCTTCTCCGAATCCGATAGAAGAACTAGTTGTATGTTTCTGGATATAGCCGGCATCGTTAACCTGCATCGTTGCAACGATATCACCACCCTCCTTCTTTATATATACCAACGAATTATTGCCGTATGAATAGTTTGTTTTATAGGTAGCTTTAGGGTCATTTTCTTTATACGAAGTTACCGATATGATCTTGCTTTCTATCTGATCTTTATCATAATCAAACATATTTCTATACAATGTCCCATACTCTACATCCTTGGGTGTTACCAGAACATCTTGCTTAACAATACGGTTATAGACATCATAAGTATATGACTCAACCAAATCTGAACTAAACTCATTTACGAATTTAATTGTTATTTTAGATGGAAGATGCTTTGCTTCGCTTGTATCAGAAAGTCCGTCATCATCACTACACGCAGCAAATACCCCTATAAAAAGTGGGATTAGTAGTAGTAAAAAAAAATTCCTGCGTTTCATGGCAAATACAAATAAATGTAAATAAATACCAAAGTATAATAATATTATAACGTCAATGGTATCATATTTGTTGCAATATACTAAAAAAATAACAATTCTAATAAAATTAACACAAGCATCTGATAAAAATCAGATGCTTGTATCTTATATTAAAACCAGAGCTTTACAATGCCTCGGCTGTTACCCAAGTAGAAGTCCCATTCTCATTAATTGCTTCGATAGCAAAATAATAAGGTTTTGTTTTATCCATACCACTGTAATAGTACTCATTTACATCGTGAACCATTACACAATTATATAGTTTGTCCGGTTCAAGACCAATATAGATATTATAAGCATAAGCTTCATCTACGGGTTGCCATTTGAGCCACACATTACGCCGATCGGTTTGATCTCCCCTTAAAGCCATAAACTGTTTTACCGGAGATGGCTTTTCTTTCGCTCCAAACCCAAATACACGAAAACCGGAGATTGCAAATTTACCGGTTGGCATATGAAGATTCTCCATTTTCAGATAACGTGCTTTCACTGGTTTATCCAACTCTATATAATCGTGAGGCACATCTTTCTTGTTCTTACTCTTATCGATAAGGGTGTTCCATTTCTTTCCATCATTAGAATAATATACCATGTATTGGTGATACTTATCGAAAGTTTTACCCAAGAACTCTGCATCTTGATCGGCATAATTAATTTGCACAGCATAGACAGTAGATTCCTCTCCCAGATCAGTGATCAGCCATTCCCCTTTTTCGGCAGTCTTGGCGCTCCAATATGTTTTCATATCTTCGTCAACAATATTGTTAGCATAGAAAGCACCTAAAGTAGAAGACACTTGTACGGGTTTATTATAATTTAAAATCATCCATCCTGTAAATCGACTCTTAAGATGATCTGTTTCGCCATTCGGAACATAATGAGGATAGTCACCAAAAGCAGTATTACAATACATATTATCTTCTGCATCAAATCCGGCAGGCCAGATACCTATGCGACGCTCAAAATTGTTTTTGACATTCACAACCATTGACGATGTATGCCAGTAATTGTTCCAGTTATCCTGAAATGTAGCCCCATGTCCTGCTCCACGAATAAAGCCTCCGGCTTTCATACTAAGCGGAAGAGAAACATGCTCGAAAGGTCCCAGAGGAGAATCTCCGATTGCAACACCATCACCATAGTGGCTAAATTCAGTTCCGGGTCCACCCCATTGAAGGTAATACTTATTGTTATGTTTTGTCATCCACGCACCTTCCATAAAAGGTTTAAGGAAAGTATTGTCCATATGTTCACCAAAGCGATGCCAACCGATTTTATCATCGTCAAGCAAAAGTAATTCCTTGCGGGTTCCTTGCGGTTGAAATGTGTTACGGTCGAGTTCTATACCGTATAACGGATACACATTGCTGCTACCGTTGTACATATAAAAACGATTATCATCGTCTGTAAAGAATGCCGGATCCCAGCCACCTATATCGAAATGCTCCACAGCTTTACTCCACTCATTTCCTTTAGGATCAGTACTCATCCAAATAGGAAATATACGTGAATAAGTAGAACCAAACACTATAAGTGTATCACCCTTCACCCATGCAGCAGGCGCACACAAGTCATCCCATTTATTAGGTGTTGTATCTATAGCTTCCTGAGTTAAGAATGAACGGGATACAAAATTCCATTCTGATAAATCGCTGCTCCACCAATAGCCTTGCTGATTAGTAGAGAATAAATAAAAATCGCCCTTGTAATTCACAATCACAGGATCAGCCGTAGCTCTGTGTTTACCCCATGTTGTAAAATTGGGTATCGGGCAATATGCATAATCTAAATTCACCGGATTGCAATATGTTTTTTGCTGGGCAGATAATTGCCCAACAAATACATATAGTAATATCAATAATATAACTTTTAATTTTTTCATGGTCTAAGGTTAAATTCTTATTTTAATTGAGGACTTTCAAATCCTAGTTTCTTCAATCCACTCTGAACATCGGGATGGCTCATAAACAAATTCCATAATAGTTGTGTACGATAATTTTCTATCATCACAATAATAGGTCCTTGATCAATTGCCAAATAGCGTTGTGGATACCAGTCTTCTGTTTCACTAAAAGCATCATAAAAACCGTATGGCCCCCAAAGTTTGTCGCCCATATTATATAGGCTTCTCATTACCTTCATAGATTCTTCAGGCGTATAAACGATAGATGACAAAGCCGCTGTAGGTGCAATAACACCATGATCGCCTTCTTCCGAAGGTTCGTGCGCAGCATACCCCACCGTTGAATAACTTGCCGAGAGTCCCCAAAGATCTTCACCAAATCCTTTAAATTGTTTTGGGTTTCGGATACTATATGCTCTGTTGATCAATGTATAATTTCTCATTTCTTGGAAGTAATCAGCATATCGATCTTTCAATCCGGTAGGATTTAATCCTAAGAAAGAATAATGAGCCCAGAACAATGGACCTGCTCCTGAATTACTTTGATAGCGCATATTCAATTTATAGCCTTCCACCTCGTGAGGTTCTATAATTTTACCATTCTCAGCCCACCCTTCGTGATATACTTCGGCTGGAACACCATGTGTAGGTGAAGAGGCTGCAAGAACATATGTGATAAGGCATTCGTTGTATCCTCTGATAGCAAAATTCATCTCCCATGAGTGACTAGGACTCCAATGCCAGTATAGAACATTTTTTCCGTTTCGATGCCAATTCCAGTCTACTGCCTTCCATAGTTTATCAATACGTGCGGCTAATGCTTTCTCCGCTTCCGTACCATTTATATAATACTGATGAGTAGCCAATAAGCCTTGTAATAAGAATGATGTTTCAACCAAGTCTCCACCATTGTCTTTATCACTGAAACCTTTTACTTTACCTGTTTCACCATCCCACCAATGAGGAAAAACCCCTTTGAATGAATCTGCTTTTTCTAAGAAACTTACAATCTTAGTCATATGGGTAAGACCCTCTTCTCTGGTTACATACCCTCTCTCTATACCAACGATAATAGCCATGATACCAAAGCCGCTACCACCCGAAGTTACAACATTTCTATCGTTTTGAGGATATATCCCATCAACATGAAAACGCTCGCGAGCCATTCCGCTCGTCGGCTCCGATTCGTTCCAGAAATAACCGAATGTTCTTCTCTGAACAGAATCTAAAAGAGCCTCGTCCGATATTTCGGAAACAGCTGTAGTATTCGAACCTTTATTGGCTGTATTACAGCTAATAAAGTTGAGCATAGACAATACTACAAATAAACTGATATATATTTTCTTCATATTATTCTAAATAATATCAATCAGGAATCAAACCTGATTTTCATGATTTTACAAAAGCTATAAAATAGCCAACCTAAATCAGAGAATGTTAAAAGGTAACAAAAGTGACACTTTGTATGTTGTTTTCGATTGTTACCTTTTCTCTCTACTTAACCTAATAACCAAACACCTTATTCTATATAGATAAACTTAAAACCACTTTTCTTCTGAAAAGAAGTAATTAGTTCAATGCAAATCTAGCTGTTTTGACATCGCGGCTGTTTCCTCCGATCATCACATCGAAATCACCCGGTTCAAACACATAATCCAAATCGTAATTGTAGAATTTCAACATTTCGGGAGTAATCTTAAAGCTAATTGTTTTAGATTCACCTGCTTTTACAAATACTTTCTCGAAACCTTTAAGTTCTTTAACCGGACGTGTTACACTACCTACTATGTCGCGGATATATAATTGTACTACTTCGGCTCCGTCAACTTTACCTTTGTTGGTCAATGTTACTTCAGCAGTCAATTCACCTTTTGCATCAATAGCTGCAGAGCTTAGCTTAACAGGGCTATACTCGAATTGAGAGTAACTAAGACCATACCCAAATGGATATAGAGGTTCGTTATCTACATCTAAGTAATTGCTACGGAATTTTTCGAACCATTTTCCTTCGGCCAATGGACGTCCTGTATTTTTGTGATTATAAAATAGTGGAATTTGTCCTACATTCTTAGGGAAAGTAGTCGTTAGTTTTCCACTTGGATTTACATCGCCAAACAATACATCACCAATAGCATAAGCAGCTTCTGTTCCACCAAACCATACATTAAGAATGGCAGGAACATTTTCGTCTTCCCATGTCAATGTCAATGGGCGACCTGTAAACAATACCAAAACAACAGGCTTTCCTGTTTTCAACAATTCTTTCAATAGTCGTTGTTGAACATCAGGGATATTCAGGTCTGTACGGCTACTACTTTCGCCACTCATTTCAGATGATTCACCAAGAGCCGCTACAATTACATCAGCACCTCTGGCAATTTGTAATGCTTCGTTACGGATAGCTTCTTCCGAACGGGCATCTCTACCTAAATCGCGACCAAACATTGTTGATCTTGCTTCTAATTCAGGATCACTTGTAAGATTGCTACCTTTAGCATATACGATTTTAGCATTGCCGCCAACTACAGATTCTAAACCTTCTATTAATGTAGCAGCTTTATTGAAATCTGCTGCAACACTCCATGTGCCTGGCATATTAGAGCGTGTATTTCCAAGAGGACCTACAACCGCAATTGTTCCTTTTTTAGTTAAAGGCAATACATTATCTTTATTTTTAAGAAGAACAAAACTTTCAGATGCAATCTTACGCGCAGCATCACGGTGTTCTTTAGCATATATTTCAGTCTTAGCACGCTCTACATCACAATATTTGTATGGATCGGCAAATAAACCAAGTTTATATTTTGCTTCAAGAATACGACGGCATGCTTTATCTATTTGTTTCTCTGTAATCTTTCCTTCATTTACCGATTCTTTAAGTGTAGTTAAGAATCCGGCAGCAACCATATCCATATCAACACCTGCATCCAAAGAGCGAGCAGATACTGTTTTAAGATCACCGATACCATGTTCTACCATTTCGGCAATTCCAGTATAATCAGTCACTACAAAACCATCGAATTTCCATTGATCGCGAAGCACATCAGTCATCAGCCACTTGCTAGCTGTTGCAGGCACACCGTCAACCTCGTTGAATGATGCCATAACACTACCTACACCCGCTTCAACAGCAGCTTCGTAAGGTCTGAAATATTCATTATACATACGTTGATGACTCATATCAACTGTATTGTAGTCGCGACCGGCTTCACCTGCACCATATAGGGCAAAATGTTTCACACAAGCCATTATATTTTTATTCGAAGCAAAAGTATTACCTTCTCCCTGATAACCTCTAACCATTGCTTTGGCAATCTCTCCGCCTAGATAAGGGTCTTCGCCACTACCTTCGGAAACACGTCCCCAACGAGGATCTCTGCTAATATCTACCATTGGGCTGAAAGTCCAGCAAATGCCATCGGCACTGGCTTCTACCGCTGCAATCTGAGCCGATTGCTCTATTGCAGCCATATCCCATGTACAAGCTATGCCTAAAGGAATAGGGAATACAGTTTCGTAACCATGGATTACGTCCATTCCAAATAGTAACGGAATTTTCAGACGACTTTCTTCTACAGCTACACGTTGCACTTCTCTGATTTTTTCTACTCCTTTGATATTGAATAGTCCGCCAACCGAACCTTCTTTAATTTTTTCACCTATGTCGCTACTCTTAGCCTGACCTGTAGTTATATCTCCTGCCCCAGGTAAGTTGAGCTGTCCGATTTTCTCATCCAAAGTCATTTTACTCATGAGATCGTCTATGAAACGATTCATTTCTGCATCTTGCTTTTTATTATCTTTATCTTGTGAGCACGAATATAACATGCAAACACAACACAATAACGTCACAATTTTTTTCATCTTATTTACTTTAGTATTTTATATATAGTCTGTCTATCCAAAATCAATAATAGCATTACTCCAAAACAAATTCTGCTTTTAATACAGCATTAGAATCACCGCCAACGAAAAGATGGAAGTCCCCTGTTTCGTATACAAATTTCAAATCAGGATTATAAAATCGAAGATCATCTACCGATAGTGTAAATTCAACATCTTTTGTTTCTCCTGCTTTCAAAAATACTTTTTTAAAACCCTTCAATTCCTTAACAGGTCGCGTTACACTACCCACTATATCGCGAGTATATAATTGCACAACTTCTTCTCCATCATATTTGCCTGTATTGGCTAACTTCACATTTACCCTTAGCGGTTTATCCTTACTAATAGAAGCAGAAGAAAGTGATAAGTCGGAATAAGTAAATGTTGTGTAACTCAATCCATATCCAAAAGGGAAAAGCGGTTCGTTGGTTACATCCCAGTAATGAGATCCATAAGCTAGCTCAGGATCATTTTTATCATAAGGACGTCCTGTATTTTTATGATTATAGAATATTGGAATCTGCCCGACATTTTGAGGAAAAGTAACTGTTAACTTTCCAGCAGGATTGTATTTACCAACCAAAACATCAGCAATAGCCGCGCCACCCATTGTTCCTGGAAACCAAGCTTCGAGTATGGCATCTATATTATCATTCTCCCAATTTATTGTCAATGGGCGTCCGTTCATTAAAACCAGAACTACAGGTTTACCTGTTTTCTTTATTGCTTTCAGCAAATCGAGTTGGAGACCGGGCAGTGATATATCTGTGCGACTATTATTTTCGCCCGACATATTATGAAATTCGCCCATCACCATAACTACAACATCTGCTGCCGAAGCAACTCTTAAAGCTTCAGTGAAACCGCTTCTATCCTCACTTTGAATATCACAACCTTTTGTATAAGTTATTTTATCACTACCCAAAGCCTCAGTCAGCCCTTCATAGACACTAACCGGGACACTATCTCTGTTACCCATTGCCGACCAACAACCTAGGATTTCGTATTTATCTTTAGCTAAAGGCCCAATTAATGCAATGCGCTTATTCGCTTCTAACGGTAATAATTGGTTTTTATTCTTTAGTAATACCATCGATTTACGAGCAATATCACGAGCCGCTTCTTTATTTTCAACCGTAAGAAGATCTGTTTTTTCTCTCTCTGCGTCACAATATCTATATGGGTCTTCAAATAATCCCAATTGATATTTAATTTTCAATATTCTTCGGGCTGCATCAGTCACATCCTTTTCAGAAACTTTACCCTCTGCTATCAACTCTTTGAGGTACTTCATATATACACCACCTTGCATATCCATATCCACACCTGCATTCATAGCTATTTCTGCTGAGTGTTTTTCGTCGCGGGCATAACCATGTTGTATCATTTCATTGATCGAAGTATAATCCGTTACAACAAAACCATCGAAATTCCATTTATCGCGTAATATATTTTTCAGAAGATATGAATTCCCTGTAGCAGGGATACCATTCAGATCGTTGAAAGATGTCATTATTGTAGCACAACCAGCATCAAGCGCCGCTTTAAATGGAGGGAGATATGTATTCCAAAGTTCATTTTCTCCTACATCGACTGTATTGTAATCCCTACCGGCCATCGATGCCCCATAAGCAGCATAATGCTTTACACAAGCGACCACTGTACTTTTATCACTTAAACTATTACCTTGTATGCCTTTTACTCTGGCAGCTGCGATTAACGAACCCAGATACACATCCTCTCCGGCACCTTCGGCGATACGACCCCAACGAGGATCACGTGCGATATCGACCATAGGAGCATATATCCAATTGACACCTTCGGCAGACGCTTCTTTTGCTGCAATCTGACCAGATCGTTCTATTGCTTCCAAATCCCAGCTACATGATTCCGCAAGAGGGATAGGAAATATAGTCCGCTGCCCATGGATGACATCATATCCGAAAATAAGGGGAATACCTAAACGAGTTTCCTCAACCGCTATCTTTTGCAAGCTTCGGGTATAGTCAGCACCTACTGCATTGAATATGCCACCAACCATGCCTGTACGTAAATATTCTTTATAATTAGGATCAACTGTCGGCCCTGTGATAATATCATATCCACTGGTGTACAAGACTGTTTGTCCTATTTTTTCGTCGAGGGTCATTTTATCTAGTAAATCCTCCACAAACTTATCCATATCTGCATCTTTTGACGATGAATTGGATGAGCAGGAATTTAATACTAATCCCAGCAAAAATAAAACTGCTATATGTCTGAATAATTTATCCATCAATTCTACTTTATTTAATGAATACCTTATCTGTCATTTTCTTAACGTCCGGATCTTTCATGAAAAGATTCCAAAGTAATCCTGTTCTGTAATTTTCTATCATAACAGTCACCGGAGCCTGATTAAGCCCCATGTAAATACTAGCACACCAATTCTCATTCAGGTTAAATGCATCTCTGAAACCGTATTCACCCCAAAGGAAAGAACCATAATTTCGGTAATAATTCTTGAAGGCAGCCATTGATTCTTCGGGCAAATAAGGAAAAGAAGCCAATGCTCCTGTCGGAGCCATTGTTCCATCATCCTGATGAAGAGCTGCTTCTGCGGCATGATATCCCCAAGGACCATCACTTGCTGTCAGCCCCCAATTGTCTGCTCCGTATCCTTGTTGACCTTTAGGATTCTCTATACAATATCGATGATTGATCAAAGCGATATTTCGGAAATTATCGAAATAATCTTTACTCACATATTTATCTTTAATACCTCGCGGATCAAAACCTAAGTAAGAGTAATGAAGAAAGAACAAAGGTCCCCCCGTAGATACGCCCACATCTAGTTTCACACCTTGGTAAGTATTCCCGTTCGAATACATAGAACCATCTCTAGTTTGTCCCCAATTGGCACGATAGTCTTGTGCATATTGATCCTGACTAGCCCAACCTGTGTAATATATATCTTTACTCACACCATGAGTAGGCGAAGCTATTGCCAATAAATAGGTAATCATTGTTTCGTTCCACCCGATGAGCCGATGATTAATAACCCATGCCTGATCAGGCGACCAATGCCAGTATAAGTATTTACTATCTTTTGTTTGTTTATACCAATCCCATTCGATGTTTTCCCATAGCTTAGTTATCATTTTTCTGATATGAGTTTCATCTTCCGAATCTTTGTCGAAGTATTGGCGTGCGGTCAGTAATCCTTGGAACAAGAATGATGTTTCGACCATATCAGCACCATTGTCCTTATTACCAAAGAATGGAATAACTTTGCCATCTTCTCCATTTATAAAATGAGAATAACCACCATGGAAAGTTTCTGTTTTATCCAGAAATGCAACTATTTTTTTAAATCTTTCGACCGCCTCTTCTCTTGTTATAAATCCACGTTCAACAGCAGTTATTATAGCTAAGATACCAAATCCGGAAGCTCCCGATGCAATCATATTTTTGCGTCCGGGTATATTTTCCAATGCCAGACCAGAATGTTCTTCTGCCCCATCCCAATAATAACGGAAAGACGCTTCTTGCAACATAGTCAGTAATTGCTCGTCCGTCATTGTATAAGTTTTCGCTACCACTTCATTTGATGCTGGTGTTTCGTTATAATCATAATCAAGACAAGTAATTTTGTAATTATATATCTTATCTGTATCTCCAGTAAAATCGGCAAAACGTCCTCTTGAAGGATCTTGGATACCTACCGGCTGATAACTTCCATTTTCTGAAGCTCTATAAATTTTTATGTATTTTATATTTTCTAATCCTACTTTATTCCAAGCAATATCAACATGCCTTTCATAACCGTTAGCTGTAATTGAAGGAGCTTTTGCGATATTTGGTTTTTCTATTTTAGCAGGACTTAATTCTATTTGATCGATATATATTGTATGCTCTTTTCCATCTTGTGATGATTGTTTGAAAAGAACATTTTTAATTTCTTTGCTATGTGTATATTTTATATTTTGGAAATCACTAAGTGGAATTCTTACGTGACACCAATTATTACTAATATTAGTAATATATTTTCCAAGATTAAGATAAGACGAAATTTGTTTTTCATCTTCTGTAGCAATAGCTATAGACGGTAATTCTTCTTTATTGGTTTTCGAAGTTATTTTCATCCTAAAATCGAGAGAAGTGCTTTCTTTAACAAAGTCTTTTCCTCTCCAGTCTGTATATAAGACCGCAGCAGACCAATTTCCGTTTGGTGCTGAGACATATTTGAGAAGCAGTGAATTTTTTGCAGTAAAAAACTCCTGTTCCGAAACAGGTAATTTTTTCTGTATATTTTCTATATAGCTAGGAGATGCATAGTCAGCTTTGCTATTATAGTAACTACCCGACATAAGGCTATTATCGAAAAAGACATGGTCATATTCAGGCTCTTGAGCCATAAGTGATATACAACCAAAAGATAGTAAGGTCAGTATAAATATTTTTTTCATGGAAAAAAGATTATTAACCTGGTGCCGACAACTGTTTGTCGACACCAGGATAAATTAACTAAACATCTTTATCGGAATAATTTACCTTAAATTAGGATTTAAGTCTATTTGAGCTTGCGGCACCGGATAAAATTCAGATTTACCTGCCACGAATCCATTGAGAGTACCTTCTGCTTTACCTGTACGAACAAGGTCGTAGAAGCGCTCACCCCACTCACCTGCTAACTCAATCGATCTTTCTTCAAGAATCTGATCTAGTGTCACATTAGTTAAATTTGTCATTTTAGCTCTTGTTCTCACTTCATTGAAAGGTGTATCTCCGTTTTGGCCTTTACGAACTTTCGCTTCAGCGTTCAACAATAATACATCTGCATACCTAAGCATTCTGATATTGTTTCCAAGACCATAAGTTGTTTTTCCCACAGGTAACTGTGTGCTCGGTAAATAAGTTTTACCATTAAATACACGGTCATATCCTTCTGGAGCAATACTAGGTTTCAACTCATCACCCTCACGCGTAATCGTCCCTGCAAACAAAAATGTTGTTTCGAAACGATCAGATTCTCCTCTTGACTTAAAGAGAGCCTCAAATTTTGGAGATGGAGTAAGGAAGCCCCATCCTCCGCCAATTTTGTCTCCTACGAATCCATTACGAGGGCCTTGGAATTCAAACCATGCATCAGATGCGAATACTGTTCCATCTATTACTGCATATTGTAACTCAAACAAATTCTCATTAGACAAACATCCTGGTAGTTTGAAATAATCATAGAAACTGGAATAAAGGGAAAATTTCCCACTATTTATTATTTCATTTGTAGCACTTAGTACTGCATCCCAATCGTTAATGTCGGAATTTGCTTTTGCTTTCAGTGCTAGTGCTGTATACATTGTTACCTGACCTTTGTACGGCATTTCATTAGGACGTAAAGCCGGTAAATTTGCCACACAAAACGTTATTTCGTCATTAATAAATTTATAAATATCAGCGCGAGACGTTTTTAACGAATTAGTCAAAACTGTTTCATTATCTACCACTAATGGGATATCACCAAATAGTCTTACAAGATAAAAATAAGCATATGCTCTCATAAAACGTACTTCAGCATGGTATTGAGCGTTTAGCTTCTTCTCCGCATCTGTAGTTGTGTATTTATTATACTCATCAAGAGCTATCAAAGCTGCATTCGAATTAAGGACTAAATTATATAGACCTTGCCATGTTCCGTTTAAAGCCCAATATCCACCAAGTTGAGAATAGTTAAAGTTTTCAGCATTTGTCAAGTCTCCCTGATCGGCTGGCGATGAACCTTTATCAATATCATCTCCCCTTACAGCTATCAAGCCATAAGCAGACCATGAACCAAATCCATTATTACTACGTACCCTAGCATAGATTCCAGCAGCAGGTTTAAACATATCCTCTGTCTTCGTATAATCAACTTCTTGTATATCAACAGTATTCTCAGGGTATTTATCCAGAAAATCGTTACAACTGCTAAATAATAGCAGTGCGGATATAATAGTATAAATATATAGTTTCATATTTCAATCTTATTATTTTATTAATATACTAATTTAACTCCAAAACTGTAAACAGATGCGTTCGGATAAACCTGATTATCTATACCATCCGACACATCTGTGGTAAAGCCGTTATATGAGAAGAAGCTAAATGGTCGCTCAGCTGTAAAGCTTAATCGCAAACTAGTTTTGCTATTGCTATTTGGAAAAACATCAAAGAATGTATATCCGAACTGAATATTCTGGATAGTGAAAGTAGCAGCATCTTCTACAAAGAAAGAGTTAAATTTGCTATAAGTCCATGAACTTGCCAAACCTGCAGCTGAAGGATATTTGTTTGTAGAACCTTCGCCTGTCCATCTATTGTCGATTAAATCCTGTTCAAAATTGATCTCACTTTGTTTTTGTCTAAGGAATCTCTTTTGGTTAAATATTTTATGACCGAATTGACCTTGAAAAACAGTACTGAAATCAAATTGCTTATAACTGAATCCTAAATTACCTCCTATAAATAATTTAGGTAGTGGGGATCCTAGTTCGGTTCTATCTGCATCTGTAATCTGTCCATCACCATCAAGATCTTTAAAGCGTATATCTCCAGGTTTAGGTTTATCTTTAGCCTCCAAATTAGAAAGAGTAGGATCAGCATTTATTTCTGCTTGATTTTGATAAATACCTTCCATTACATATCCATAATAAGAATCTACAGTTTTCCCTATCTGTCTTATCATTCCATGGTCTCCTGTTACTACAATTTTCTCTAGACCATCTAATTCTGTTACTCTATTTCTCAATGTAGACATATTAAAGCCAACATTGTAGTTGAAATCTTTACCTACTTTATCATTCCAGTTTAGAGTAAGCTCCATTCCCGAGTTTTCAACTGCACCATTATTCATTAACAATGAACCTGCACCAAAAGGCAGAGGCCTTGAGAAAACCGCATTTTTAGTAGTTCTCTTGAAATAATCAACCTCTCCTGACAAGCGATTGTTCAGTGTAGCAAAATCTATTCCGACATTAAATTCTTCTACCCTTTCCCATTTAAGACGGCTAAAGAAAGATACACTTGATGTACCCGGAATTACTGAATTATCGAATACTGCATTCTCTAAAGTAAGGGAGCCAAAGCCATCGTTAGGCTGTATTTTATCGTTACCTAATTGTCCCCAGCTTGTTCTTAATTTCAAGAAATCGAAAGCGCTTTGATTCTTCATAAAACCTTCTTCTGTCAATACCCATCCAAGACCAATAGATGGAAAATAGCCCCATTTTTCTTGATATTTAGAACTACCATCAGCACGGAATGTAGCTGACAATAAATATTTACCATCATAATCATACATTGCACGTCCAAAGAAAGAAGCACTTCTCTCTTCTACAGCGTGATCAATCCAAAGGGTATTATCGTTACCTACAGAAGGCTTCTGCAATTCACCTTGATGGATATACCAATATTCATCTCTTCCTTCCGGCACATTTTTAGCTGTCAATCGTATATATTCCACTCTATCTCTTCTTACAGAGTTACCAGCCATCAATGTCAAATTGTGTTTGTCAGCAAAAGTATCTTGAAATGTCAAAATATTATCTACTAACCAATTGTTCTTATATGTCTGATTTTTGTTAAGAAGTGACTCTTGATTTTGCTGAGAAGCGGATACAAAATAAGTTGGAAGGAATTTTTGATAGCGTGTAATTGCGATATCTTGATTGAATGAACTTCTGAAGGACAATTTATTGTCCAACATCGAGAACTGAACATAGAATGAAGGCAACACCTGCGTAATACGCGATGTTTCATTATAATAATCAGCCAAAGCAACCGGATTCCAAAAATAAGTTGTTAAACCAACATCCTGAGCTGAAGCGTATTTACGAGGGAATGCGCCTGTATTATTTTCATCAAAAACAGGATAAATTGATGGTGATGTATATGCATTTCCAAAAGCACTCATGTTTGCAAGTTTCTGAGTACTATTTATTAAAACTACATTTCCTCCTACTTTCATCCACTTAGTTATATCTGCATCAACTCTGGTTCTTACATTGAGACGTTCAAAGCCATTATCGCTATCCTGAATACCATCTTGATTTAAATAACTAACTCCCAGTGCATAAGAAGTATTATCTCCACCACCATTAACGCTTACCGAGTGGCTATGCATCAATGCTGTTCTCAATACCTCATCATACCAATCTGTATTTGTTGAAGGAACTCCATTGGCTCCGCCAAAACGATTAATCGATTGATTAATAGCTGTAGTATTACCGATCTCGCCCATCATTGTAGCATACTGACTCGAATTTGCCATTTTCAAAACATTAGATGCTGTTTGAAAACCCATATATCCATCGTAAACAACTTGAGGCTTGCTATTTTTATAACCTTTCTTCGTTGAGACAATAATAACTCCATTTGCTGCACGAACACCATAGATAGCTGAAGATGAAGCATCTTTCAGAACACTAATGTTATCGATATCATTATTACTCAAGAAGTCGATATTGTCGAAGAACATACCATCTACAACATAGAGTGGTCCTTGCTTATTTGCATCATAACTACCAATACCACGTATACGAACTTTAGGTGAGCTACCTGGTTGCCCACTTTGCACAATTTGCAATCCCGGTACCTTTCCTTGTAATGCTTGCATTGGAGAGGCTGTAAGATGCTTACTAATATCCTCACCTTTGATTACAGCTATGGGAGATGTCAAGTCTTTAGCTTTTGCACTACCATAACCAATCACAATAGTTTCACCCAATAAAGTTGCATTGTCAGCTAGTACAATATTGACAACGCTTTGAGAACCTACTGTAATCTCTTGGGAATTCATCCCAACAAACGAGTATTCTAAGACATCACCCGAATTTGCAGAAATCGTGTACTTTCCATCAAAATCAGTCACTGTACCTACAGTAGTCCCTTTAACGCGTACGGTCACCCCAATAAGAGGCTCTTTTGTTTCATCGGTAATAGTACCGGATATGCTTTTTGTCTGAGCATACATGCTAAATGTGCTTACCAGCAAGAGGCAAACCAACAGCATAAGACTCTTTGAGAGCAAAGAATCATTCTTTTTCTGTGAAAAGAAGGTTTTTAGTTTAAATCTCATAGTTCAACTTTTTTAATTTAAGTTACGTGTAAAAGAAAGCGCCTATGAACAACGTTGAAAAGAAAAGTAGATAGACTTATGGTCAGTGCTAAGTCTTGTTTAAAGTAAGATTATATCACTTCAATATTCTCGTTGCAGGGCATCAGATTTTCTACAAATATGAGAGGGAAAGTAAAAAAAACATAAAAAAACACATCACCACCAACACTCTGCTAAAACATTTAACAAATAGACCACCTCATCATTACCTCTCAATAAATACTAAATAACTAATAATAAGATTATTAAAACTATCAATCTATTGAAAATAAAAAGTCACTAAGGTGCATCGAAGTAGGTATATTAAGTTTTTTTCGTAACCGCGACCTGCTATTTTCAACAGCACGGACGGACAAATTCATAAAAGATGCTATTTCTTTCGAGTCCAAATTGAGCTTAAGACAAGCACAAAGTTTGAGATCATTTGTAGTCAATTCAGGATATAAAGTTTTTAATTGCTTGAAGAAATTAGGGTGTTTTTGCTCAAATTTTATCAAAAACATTTTCCAATCATCTTCTCTATTGAGATTGTTGCTAAGAAGAGAACCTATCCTCTGATACAATGGGTCCAGCATTTTGTTTTTGCTACTGTGATAAAATTCGTCTACAATTTCTTTTGTTTTGAGAATCAACTCATTCTTCTGAATAATGAAAGAAGTTTGAGTAAACAATTCGGCATTCTTTTTTTCAATCTCAAATTGCAATTTTTCATTCATCGCTCTCAACCGCTTTGTTTCACGAAGCCTAACTTTTTGAAGGTGAATATTCCGGTATCGCTTCAACATTATTTGCCATACAATAAAGAAGAGGATAACAGAAAGAATAAAATACCCAAAATAAGCCCAGATAGTCTGATACCATGGCGATAGTACCTGAAACTCGTAAGACAGCGTATCTGAATAGTTACCTAAATTATCAATAGTTCTTATCATCAAGACATAGTGACCTTTAGGTAAACGATCATACGTGATTTTATTTATTTCCTGAGCACTCGACCAATCTTGGTCAACACCGTCGAGCATATATTGAAACGACAGGTTCTTACTGAATACATCATTTACGGTAAAGCTGACAGTAACGGAATTATAGTTATATGGCACCTTCGCTTTTTCTGAAAGATTTAAATAAACAGCATCACCCTTCATATTATTAATCTGAAAAGATTCTAAATGTGGAATATTTTGGATAGATCCCAAATTTGCTTTTGCTGTCATTTTATCATAAAGAAGAAATCCATTATCTAAACAGATTAAACTAAGCGAATCATCTAGTATAGATATATTCTCATAACCATCGACCAGAGAAAGGTTATGAATCCCGATATCATATCGTTCGATAATATAGGCACTATACCCATCATAATAAAATTTGAATACACAATCACCACTAATAGCCCAAAAAAGGCTCTCGCCTATATAAACAACCTTTTTCAGATTCGAAATAGACTTAAAACATTCATTCAACTTATCATTGGGCTTCACTTTATTTTCAATATCATCGTATGTGAAAAACTCATCATTTCCTAAAAGAATAATACGACCTCCAATCTTAAACATACTCAACCGATATGGCAGGCCATCATTAGAATCCCCTCCATAATAAGCATAATTTTTAACTTCAGTCAAGCTATCATTCAGCATATAACGATAAACACCTTTGTAAGGATGCTGCATCCAAACATTACCCAAATGATCAATCTCAGTTGCCCGCACCGGGTCATTCGGTCGTCCGATATCATAAAGTTTATTGGTAGATTTATGTATTATTCTCAGACGGTCATAACTAGAGAGCAGGAGTACCTCCTGATCTTTTAACCTACCCTCCTCAACCCCATACAAGCCCGAATTCAAATATGGGTAATCAGTTATCGTCATGTTTTCATTTACAATCTTCAAACCTCTATTGTGAGAGCAATAAAGCTTGTCATCAATAACCTGCAAAGACCAAACTTGTCCCTGCGTATTATTTATCAGTTTTAGTTTAGACAATGAATTAGATGATCTCAGTTCATCTTTAGATATATAGAACAATCCCTGATTGGTAGCCAAAAAAAGTTTGTCTTTCCAGAATACAGCATCGTAAACAGCTCCTATATTACCACTGGGATCGGTAAAATAACTCATATTATCCAAATATTGAACATAAGCTATACCCCTATCCAACGCAACCCAAAGATTACCCAGCTTATCTTCATGCAAGGCTAAAATTGTGTTATTCTGCAATCGGCTTTCCGTCGAAAAATGGTTCAATATCTGCCCCGATTTATCGACTTCGTAAATACCATTTAAGATTGAACCTAAAAAATACGTACCACGATGAGATAATAACCCGCAATTCAATTCATTTTGCTGAAACACGTCAGACAGCTTAGAATTCCACTCAGTAAAACGTTCTCCATCGTAAAGATATAAGCCATTCGTAGCTGTACCTATCA
Organism: Dysgonomonas sp. ZJ709; assembly: GCF_011039195.1. NCBI lineage: Bacteria > Pseudomonadati > Bacteroidota > Bacteroidia > Bacteroidales > Dysgonomonadaceae > Dysgonomonas > Dysgonomonas sp. ZJ709. Next base: position 14,161 of record NZ_JAAKEM010000001.1, on the reverse strand, counting down.
GATATTTATCAGAATCATATGGAAGAATCACACGAACATCTTTACCTACAAAAACATCGCTGCCCTCAACTTTATCAGGCTTATTATTATTTAAGCGATACAAAGGCCCCTTCATTTCTTGCATCCAAAGATCATCTCCCACTTTCAGCAGAAATAAAATATTAAAATTTGTAGGTATCTGTGTAACTGTTTTATAATCGTAAACAAATAGCGAACTGAAAGATTGAAAATAAACATATCCATCAACAATCCACACTTTCCAAAAATCATTATCTTTCAAGAGTTGGCTATCAACCTGATCGCTCAAGGATGTATAAACAAGGCGACCTGAAACATCCCGATCCCAACGACCAAACTCCTCATAACCTACAGTAAATACAGTTTCATGATTCAATACAGATATACTCCTTACTTGAGACGCATTTGGCATCTTTGACAAATTCCATTCAATACCATCGAACTCCAGCAAGCCAATATCATTTCCAAAATAGACAATACCTCTTTCATCTTCAGCTATAGACCAGTTTTTATTAGCAGCCTGATAACTTTTCTTATCAAAATTTACGATATAGGGATTATTTGCGAATAAATTAGCAGTATATATTATAAAGAAGAATAGCATGCAGAATAACTTTATTCTTCGAGAAATCATTTCCATACAATCAATCTGTTTTGTTTATTAAGGTCTAACATGCAGAAAGCGCAGTTGTTCAATTTACTTATAATGAATAACAAGAACGAATCTTTATATTAATATTTTCTTTGATAATTTGGTAATTCCATTGCATTATTTATACTTATCAACAAGGCGAAGTTATCAAAATTTTCTATTTTATCAACTAGCCGAATACTAAAACTGTATATCACAGCCTCTCAAAAAGCATTCAAAAGAAGAGTGTCTAGGCAATACACAACAAAAAAAGGCAGATGAAACATCTACCTTTTTTAATTTTGCTCTTCAGGCTGGGCTCGAACCAGCGACCCTCTGATTAACAGTCAGATGCTCTAACCAACTGAGCTACTGAAGAATACTATTTGAGAAGAGTTTTTTTATTTCGCTCTTCAGGCTGGGCTCGAACCAGCGACCCTCTGATTAACAGTCAGATGCTCTAACCAACTGAGCTACTGAAGAGTGTTTTACTTTCTCAAAAGTGAGGCAAAAGTAGGGTATATTTCTGAATTATGCAATATCTTTATACAAAATTTTAAAAGAGTTTATGAAAGTACTAGGAATGGGCAACGCCCTTGTTGATGTTTTAGCCATTATAGAAAGTGACAAAACCCTTGAGGTTCTACAACTTCCGAAAGGAAGCATGCAGTTAATCGACGAAATAAGATTGCAGGCTGTTTCTGAAGAAATAAATAAATTAAATAAGTCGATTGTATCAGGAGGCTCAGCATCCAATACAATTGCAGGACTTGCATCCCTCGGAATAGGTACAGGTTTTATAGGGCGAATAGGATCTGATTCGTACGGACAACATTATAAAAGCGATCTCGAAAAGTATAATATCAAATCGCATTTAACCGAAGTCGATGAAGCATCCGGCGTCGCCACAACATTTATTTCGAAAAACGGCGAACGCACTTTTGGCACTTATCTGGGAGCAGCAGCTCTTCTGAATGCGGAGGAATTGAACAGTGAGGATTTTAAAAGCTATAAATATTTTTATATTGAAGGATATCTTGTTCAAAGCCACGATTTGATACGAAAAGCCATACTACTTGCCAAAGAAGCCGGAGCAAAAGTTATTTTAGATTTGGCCAGCTATAATATTGTTGAAGAAAACCGAGATTTCCTTCTTAACATTATACCTCAACATGTAGATATTGTCTTTGCGAACGAGGAAGAAGCGAAGTCTCTATTTAACACAACTCCCGAAAAAGCGGTTTCATTACTTGCTGCAAACACAGAGATAGCTATCGTGAAAACAGGAGAGAAAGGTTCATGGATACAAAAAGGCAACGAAAAAGTATTTGTAGAAGCCAACAAAGTAGATTGTGTAGACACAACAGGTGCAGGCGATCTATACGCAGCAGGATTTATCTACGGCCTCATCCACAATTGCACACTTAGTGTTTCGGGACAAATAGGAACACTCTTGGCTGGGCATGTTATCGAAGCTATCGGAGCAAAGATAACCGACGACAAATGGGATGGCATCAGAGAGAGAATAAAGGGTTTTATGTAATCCGATTAGACTTAAGTTCTTGTAAATATTTATTGATATATTTTTACTGGTTTATTATCTGATAAGCACTCTTGTAACTCGTAACTAATTACTTGTAACTACTTAATAACTGAAAAACACATTATATTATGAAATACGACATTGCTATTATCGGCGGAGGCCCTGCCGGATACACTGCTGCCGAAAAAGCTGCTGCAAATGGAATGAAAACAATTCTCTTTGAAAAAAGCGCTTTAGGAGGCATTTGCCTTAACGAAGGATGTATTCCGACCAAAACCCTCTTATATTCGGCTAAAACATTAGACAATATTAAAAGCGCCGCTAAATACGGTGTATTGGTCGAAGGTGAAGTATCTTTCGACCTTAGCCGCATTATCGGACGTAAACAAAAGACTGTACGCAAACTGACAGCAGGTATAAAACAAAAATTAGCTGCACACGATGTTGTAATTGTAAATGGCAGTGCATCTATTCTTAGTGAAGATTCAGATAAAAACATTCAGATAATTTGCAATGACGAAACATATACTGCAACGAAACTATTATTATGCACAGGCTCCGAAACTATTATTCCTCCCATAAAAGGATTGAAAGAAAGCAGTTTTTGGACATCAAAAGAAGCGCTTGATAATAAAGAACTACCACAATCTTTAGCTATCATCGGAGGTGGAGTTATCGGAATAGAATTTGCATCGTTCTTCAATAGCTTGGGTGTGAAAGTCAATGTAATCGAAATGGTTCCCGAAATACTTGGAGCCATGGACAAAGAACTTTCGGCAATGCTTCGAACAGACTATGCCAAAAGAGGAATTAGTTTTCATCTTGACACGAAAGTAGTAGAGATCAATGAAAAGGAAGTTATTGTTGAAAAGGATGGCGAACAACATGCTATCGAAGCACAACAAATACTATTAAGCACAGGTCGTCAACCAATCATCAGCAACTTAGGGTTGGAAACTTTAAATATCGAATTATTTCGCAAAGGAATTAAGGTAAATGAATATATGCAAACCTCCCACCCCAGCATCTACGCTTGTGGAGATATCACAGGCTACTCGCTGCTAGCACACACGGCCGTACGCGAAGGAGAGGTTGCAATCAATCACATACTAGGAATAGAAGATAAGATGAGCTACAAAGCCATACCCGGTGTTGTATATACTAATCCTGAAATAGCAGGAGTGGGCAAAACAGAAGAAGAACTTATTGCTCAAAACGTAAAGCATAAGATTTTAAAACTACCGATGGCATATTCAGGACGTTTTGTTGCTGAGAATGAGTTAGGAAACGGCGTATGCAAATTAATTATAGATAGCGACGAAAAAATTGTAGGATGCCACATGCTAGGCAATCCTGCCTCAGAGTTGATCGTTATAGCAGGAATCGCAATTGAAAAAGAATACACTGTAGAAGAATTCCAAAAGATAGTATTCCCTCATCCTACTGTGGGAGAGATAATACACGAAACACTCTTCGCGTGAGCTCAATATAAAGTTTATTGATGTTTGTCTTGCGAGGAACTAAGCCCCTCTTCTGGAGGGGTTGGGGAGGCTAAAAGATATTATTGGCGTGGATCGACACCCCACATCAGCTTGTCGCGAAGCGTACCATAGAAAGTATGACCTAAGCGTTTTACAACCTTAAGTGTAAAGTCTGCTTTCTTTATGTGTAGTTTTGTGCCGGTAGAAAATACATTAGAACGCCCATCGAGCGAAATAAGGAAGCTATCGCTGCGACTTTCTACTTCGAGGGTAATCACACAATGATTATCTACGACCAACGGTCTTGCACTCAGGCTATGCGGTGCAACAGGTGCAATTATAAAACTCGAAGAAGTAGGTGTCATTATAGGACCACCCACACTTAGCGAGTAAGCAGTAGAACCGGTTGGTGTCGCAATTATCAATCCATCAGCCTCATAAGACGTAAGATACTCGTCATTAATATAAGCATGCAGCGTTATCATAGATGCCGTATCCTGTTTCAATATTGCGATTTCATTCAACGCATAGTTAAAACCATGAAAAGCTTTCTCGTTAGTAGAAAGTTGAAGCTGATTACGATTTTCGATCCTATACTTCCCTGCCAGAATATCAGCTAATGCACAATCTAATTCTTCGTCAGTGACATCTGCCAAAAAACCCAACCGTCCCGTATTGATACCGAATATGGGAATATCTTTCTTTCCTATAGCCGAAGCCGTACGCAAGAAAGTTCCATCCCCTCCGATACTGATTGCCATATCGGCAGAAAAGTCCTCACCATTGAAGATTCCCGCAACATCGTATTGCAAGCCAAATCCGGTGGATAGATATTCATAAAAGCGATCCTGCACATAGATTTCGACACGGTTTTCGAGCAAGATGTTGAATATACGTTCTATCTGCTCTAACTTCTGATGTCTGCTACCGAATATTGCTATCTTCATTATCGTTGGTTTAAGACTAATTATATTAATTCATAAAACAAATAGGAGGTCAAATCGTTATATTTATGCGTGAAATAAGAAGTCAGATTCGTATATTTCATCAATTCGTATTACATTTGTATCTCTTTTTGTAGCACAAAGTTGCTAAAAAAGTTTTGACTTATAAGAATTGTTTCTTTAGTATTTATTTTGTCGGGATATTTTTAATGTTTTTTTATGACCAAACTGAGTGTTAACATTAACAAAATTGCGACCCTTCGCAATTCGCGCGGAGGTAATGTTCCGGATCTTTTAAAAGTAGCTCGTGATTGTGAAACTTTCGGCGCAGATGGTATTACCGTACATCCTCGGCCTGATGAGCGCCACATACGATATAAAGATGTATTCGATCTTCAAGGAAGAATACGTACCGAATTTAATATAGAAGGCTATCCATCTACTAAGTTTATGGATTTAGTAACAACTATCAAACCGACTCAAGTAACGCTTGTGCCGGACGGACCTGATGCAATAACATCGAATGCAGGATGGGATACTGTGAAGAATCTGGATTTTCTTCGCGATATAATAGACAAACTAACCTCGGCAGGTATCCGCACATCTATATTTGTAGATGCTGACATAAAAATGGTAGAGTATGCGGCTAAAGCCGGAACTGATCGTATCGAATTATATACTGAGCCTTACGCTCTTAATTATCCGAAGAATAAAGAAGCGGCTGTTGCACCATTTGTAGAAGCAGCTAAAGCAGCTAAAAAACTGGGTCTTGGCGTAAATGCGGGGCACGATCTCAGCCTTGAGAATCTACATTTTCTATATAAGAACATACCATGGCTAGACGAAGTATCTATCGGCCATGCTCTTATCAGTGACGCTCTTTACATCGGACTTGAGAAGACAATAATAGGATATAAAAACTGTTTAAAGAATACGGAAGAGATTCTTTAATAAAAAACACCTAAATATGGAAGACGGAAAAGAAAAAATGATAAGTATAGCAGGAACGGCAGCGTTTCATATTATAATTATCCTGTCTCTCCTTTTCATCTATTTAAAACCTTCTATCGACACACGTTTTTCTGAAGATTTAGGAGGTGTACCCGTTATGTTCGGCAATGTGCCCGATGCTTTCGGCGACGATGAACCTTTTGGTCGTGGCAATGGTAATGTGGGGGCAGAAGAAGCTTCCTCACCAAATGTCAGCGAAGACCCTATCCCAATGGTAGAACCTACCAGTGCTAAAACCAAGCCAACAACAACCAATACCGAAAAGTCTGCTGTTACGCAGGATTTTGAGGAAACTGTCGCAATAAAAGAAGCTAAGAAAAAAGCCGAAGAAAAGAAAGAACAAGAAGCCGCCGAACAACGTAAAAAAGCGGAAGCAGATCGTATAGCCAAACAAGAAGCTGAAAAGAAAGGTCAGATCAACAATCAAATGGCTGGACTTTTTGGTAACGGAACAGGCAGCGGTAGTCGTGGAAACACCGAGGGCACAGGTACGCAAGGTGTACCGACCGGAAATGCCAGCTATGGTAAAACATCGGGCATCGGAGGCTGGGGGTCGTTCGATCTTGGAGGACGTAGCCTTGGTAGTGGCGGATTAGCCAAACCGACTTATTCGGTAGACGACTATGGCACTGTAGTTGTGGATATTGTTGTCGATCCTAAGGGAAATGTAACAGAAGCTACAATAGGTAAGGGAACAAACACACCGAGCGCCACACTGAAAAATGAAGCACTGAAAGCGGCTCGGAAAACTAAATTCAACATAGTAGAAAAAGCAGCGAATCAAAAAGGAACCATTACATATAAATTCAATCTAAACTAAGTTATTATGAAGACTATATTTGTTTTTTTGACTACAGGTTTTGAAGAAATAGAAGCACTCGGAACAATCGACATTTTACGTCGTGCCGAACTGAATGTGAAGTCTGTTTCACTAACTGACAGCAAACAAGTGACAAGTAGCCGCCAAGTGACTGTTGTTGCAGATATAATGTTCGATGAAATTGATCTTTCGAATGCAGAAATGCTAGTATTGCCTGGTGGAACACCTGCATACAACGATCATGATGGTCTGAAAAAAGCTGTACTTGCTTTCGCTCAAAAAGGAGAAAAAGTAGCAGCGATATGCGCTTCGCCGATGGTATTGGGTGGGCTCGACCTACTTGATGGCAAAAACGCAACTTGTTATCCGGGTTTCGAAAAATACCTGAAAGGCGCAACATTGCAAACAGAAAAAGCGGTTGTAGTAGATGGTAATATAACAACAGGCAGAGGTCCCGGACTTACAATCGATTTCGCTCTCAAGCTGGTAGAACTTATTGCCGGAAAAGAGAAACGTGATGCTGTTGCTGCGGGGCTATTAGTATAAAAAAAATAATGTAGGGATAAAAGAACGAATCTTATTAGCTCCTGCACTACAATTATAATACAAAACTTAAAATGGATTTTTTACACGAAGCGTGGACATTCTTTCTTAACCTGCTAAGAGATACAGGTGGCACATTAGATATGCTAGTAACAGACTATGGTGTATGGGTTTACGCCATACTATTTTTAATAATATTCTGTGAGACAGGATTAGTTGTGACTCCTTTTCTTCCGGGTGATTCATTATTATTTCTTGCGGGAGCAATTGCCGTACGACCCGATAATCCTCTTCACATATACTTTTTGATTATTATACTGATAATCGCTGCAATAATAGGTGATGCAGTAAATTATACAATTGGCCGTTATTTCGGACAGAAATTATTTAGTAACCCCAATTCGAGGATATTCAAACAAAGCTATCTGGAGAAAACAAATAAGTTCTACGAGAAACATGGCGGCAAAACTATCATTTTAGCACGTTTCGTTCCTATCGTAAGAACATTTGCACCATTTGTTGCCGGTATGGGAAGGATGAGCTATAAACATTTCTTCTCATATAATGTAATCGGAGGCATAGCTTGGGTTGTTATTTTCTGTACATTAGGTGCATTAATAGGACGATTGGAATGGGTAGAAAAAAATCTTGATAAAGTAGTTCTTATTATAGTCGTAGTGTCTATACTCCCTGCAATATACGAAGTTGTAAAGGCAAAACTCACAGCAAAAAAGGATATAGCCGATTAAAATAAGCTAAATTTAAAACTTATAAATAGCCAATATTGTTTAATTAGATGCAATATTGGCTTTTAATATTTTAATAAAATGAATTATAATGTAAACATCCCCGATGCCGGAGATAAGAAACGCGTGGTCATTGTTGGTGGCGGATTTGCAGGACTAGAACTGGCTAAAAGGTTAGACAAGAAATATTATCAAATAGTATTAATCGATAAGAATAATTATTATCAGTTTCAACCCCTGTTTTATCAGGTAGCTACAGGAGGCTTAGAACCCAGTTCGATATCTTACCCACATCGAAAAACATTCAACAAGAGTAAGAATGTACACTTCCGTATGTGCGAAGCAAAGCAAATAATTACTGAAGACAAAAAAGTCGAAACAAATATCGGCGATATTACTTACGATTATGTAGTAATAGCTACAGGCTGCGACACGAATTACTTCGGCAATGACAACCTGAAAGAAAGCACCTTTGCTTTAAAATCTGTATCTGAATCTCTACTACTTCGCAACAGGATACTCCTTAGTTTCGAAGAAGCACTAAGCGCAAAAGACGATGATGAATTGAGAGAGATACTATCATTTGTTATTGTTGGCGGAGGAGCTACGGGTGTAGAACTTGCCGGAGCACTAGCCGATATGAAGAAAAGTATATTGCCAAAAGACTATCCTGAAGTAGATTTTAGTAAAATGGAAATACATCTAGTAGATGCGTCTCCTCGCCTATTATTTGCCATGTCGGAAAATGCATCGGAAGGTGCGGCAAAAACACTTACCAAAAGAGGTGTAATAATACATCAGGATATATCTGTAAAAGCATACGATAAACCCACTGTCGAACTAAGCGATAATACTACCCTTCGTACCAGAAACGTATTCTGGGTAGCAGGAGTAAAACCGAATGGATTGAAAGGTTTAGATGGATCTGCATACAATAGAGGTCGGCTTGTGGTGAATCAATATAATCAAGTAAATGGATATGAAAATGTATTTGCTATAGGCGACACATCTCTCCAAATGTCGGATGTAACACCTAAAGGTCATCCACAGGTAGCACAGGTAGCGCTGCAAATGGCAAGATGCCTTGCTAAAAACTTAAATAATAAGATAACAGGAAAAGCTCCTGAGAAATTTAAATATAGTGATAGAGGATCGCTTGCAACAATAGGGCGCCATGCAGCCGTTGCCGATCTGGGGAAATTCAGATTTGGAGGTTTCGTTGCATGGTGGCTATGGCTGCTGGTGCATATACTATCTATTGTGGGAATACGAAACAGATTAGCGGTATTTATAGACTGGGTATGGAGTTATCTCAACTATGACGTATCCTTACGTCTGTTCATACGTCCGAAATTCAATGAGATGTACGATAAAGAATAATCAGTGAGATATACGGAGAAACAGGTCAATTCGGCAATGAGAAAACTTATAATTCATCATTTGTAACTCATAACTGAAAAAACCCCTATCTTTGCACCCTCATACAGTAGGTCGGTTTGTCGCTGGCTACCTTCGGGTAGAAAGAGGAAAGTCCGGGCAACATAGAGCATCGCACTTCTTAATGGGAAGCTGTTTGTGAAAGCAGAGTTAAGGTAACAGAGAATAACCGCTTCGCTTCGGTGGAGTAAGGGTGAAAAGGTGAGGTAAGAGCTCACCGGTCTGTGCAGCAATGTACAGAGCCGTACCACTTGCGAGTTGTAAGACCATGTATACCGACGCATGTAGGGCTGCTCGCCCGATGTCGGGGGGTAGGTCGCTAGAGTTTGCTGGTGACAGCATCCGTAGATAAATGACAGACATCTTGCTTGCAAGATACAGGACCCGGCTTATAGACTTACTGTATTTTTATTATTCTGCCTTATTCTTTATCTGCTATATTTTGAACGAAATATAAAGTTATATGATCGAGAAAATAAAAACGTTTGTACAACGAGTTATTCGTTTTCTGACTTACGGAATCTGGAGAGTAAGCAAATCAACCAGCCACTCTTCACACAAGATAGGTCTGTATAATATTATTAAAACATTTATCCTTGCTATCCGTAATATAGATGGCGCTCAACTCTTTACACGCGCATCAGCTCTCACATACAGCACCTTATTATCCATCGTTCCTCTATTGGCGGTACTATTTGCCATAGCCCGTGGATTTGGATTTCAGAATATAGTTAAGACGCAATTGTTCAGCTACTTCACAGGACAAGAGGAAGTGCTTAATAAAGCGACAGCTTTTATTGACAAATCGATAGAATACGCCCAAGGGGGTGTCTTTTTAGGAATTGGTATCATCATGCTACTATATACAGTGATTAATCTTTTATCGAATATAGAAGAGAATTTCAATATGATATGGCAGATAAAAAAGGGGAGGACATACTTCCGTATGTTCACTGATTATCTGGCATTGATTATTATTGCACCTGTATTTCTGGTATGTAATGCGGGGTTGACGGTTATACTTAATTCTACTGCCGACCAACAATATTTTCTAGGTCTGGTTCTCAATCCATTAGTCAAGACTATACCGTTTCTTATCACGATCTTATTATTTACTATCCTCTACATATATATCCCGAATACGAAAGTGAAATTCAGCAGTGCTTTATTAGGTGGAGTTTTCACGGGTATTTGCTTTCAGGTCTTCCAATTACTATATATCAGCGGACAAATCTGGATTTCGAAATACAATGCCATATATGGTAGTTTCGCCGCTTTGCCGTTACTATTATTATGGTTGCAATTAACGTGGTTCTTCGTTCTATTTGGAGTGCAGCTTTCATTCGCATATCAGAATGTAAATAAGTTCAGTTTTGAACATGAAACATCGAATATTAGCCGTCGGTACAAAGATTTCATTACATTACTTATAATGACTCTTATCGTAAAACGTTTCGAAAAAGGATATACTCCATTTACTGCCGATGAATTATCTGAACGCTATAAGATACCAACAAAACTGACAAGTGATACACTTTTCTATTTGCAGGAAATAAGATTGATAGTCGAAACACCATCCGAAGGCAGCACAATGGTACCGGCTTATATTCCGGCGATAGACATTAATCATATCAGTGTTGCTTATTTCTTTGATAAAATTAATTTACATGGTTCGGAAGATTTCATGATAGATACTGACATCGAATTTAGAAGTGAATGGGAAGTAATTCTTGAGATAAGAGAGGTGATACACCTCAAAGAGAAGGACAAATTGCTGAAAGACCTATAAAACTTTCACTTGAACACTAAAACTATAAATGAAATCCGGAATACAGAATCTAACAGAGGGTAAGATATTCTCCAGCCTCATTCGCCTTGCTTTACCTTTAATGGGCACAAGTTTCCTGCAAATGGCATATACCTTAATGGCTATGTCGTGGGTAGGTCGATTGGGTGCAAGTGCGACTTCGGGCAATGTAACTAAAGCTGAAGCTGCAATTGGAGCAATCGGGATGCTATTGTGGCTAAGTGCATCCGTTGCATATCTGGCGATGATCGGAGCCGAGGTTTCGGTTGGGCAATCCATCGGTGCTAGAAAACTGAAACGGGCTGCCGTTTATGCTTCACATACAACAACAATAGCTACTATTCTCGGCTGTATATGGACTGCAATACTATTCGTTTTTGCACCACAAATCCTATCTTTCTTCAAACTGGAGAGCGATATTATTGAAGCCGCTACATTATACCTGAGAATACTCGCCATCTGCCTTCCTTTTCAATTTGTGTCCTACAATATTACGGGTATATACAACGGTGCAGGACGCAGTATTATTCCATTCAGAAACAATGCAGCAGGACTTGTATTGAATATGATTCTCGACCCGATTCTGATGTTTACGTTTAATATGGGATTGCACGGTGCTGCAATAGGTACTGTTGTTTCGCAACTATTTGTATTCGGCTTATTCTTCTATCAGATCAAATATGGTAGCAGGATACTGGGAAACTTCTCATTTTTGATAAAACCACGATTGGTATTTCTGAAAAGAATTTGTTTTCTAGGTGCACCTGTTTCTATAATGAATTCGCTGTATGCCATCATAAATATGAATCTTGCACGTGTAGCTTCTATACATGGCGGACATATCGGATTGATGACACAGACAACAGGCGGACAAATAGAAGCTGTTACGTGGAACACTTCGCAAGGATTTTCGACTGCACTGAGCGCTTTTGTTGCGCAAAATTATGCAGCTAATAAATTGGACAGAGGAAAAAAGGCATATGTCTATACGATACGTGTAATGCTTGTACTCGGGATATTCGTGAGTATTGCATTTATCTTATTCGGAGCACAAATATTCGGGATTATTGTACCCGAAGAAAATGCGATGAAAGCCGGAGCACAATACCTTATGATTATGGGACTGGTGCAGATCTTTATGATGTTTGAACTCACAACTCAAGGTATGTTTAACGGTATCGGACGTACGATCGAGCCGGCTATTATAAGTATATCATTCAATGCTTTGCGTATTCCGTTAGCTTATTATCTTGCCTCACAGATGGGAATTGTAGGTGTATGGTGGGCAATTGCTATATCCTCTGTATGCAAGGGAATTATATTGCCAACATGGTTCTCGGTAGTTTACAGGAGAGTAAATAAAAAAAGACCTCAAATTAGTTGAAGTCTTTTATATCTGTTATTTATAGATTTGCTGGGGATTGTGTCTTAGCAATCGCTCTTTTGCCAACTGTTCGTATTCAGTACTCGGGCGACCATAATTGCAATATGGATAAATACTAATTCCTCCACGCGGTGTAAAGATACCCACTACTTCTATATACTTTGGATTCATCAATTTGATCAAATCCTTCATCATAATATTTACACAATCCTCGTGAAAAGCTCCATGATTGCGGAAGCTGAAAAGATATAATTTTAGTGCTTTGCTTTCTACCATTTTTACATCGGGCAGATAGTTAATATGTATTGTCGCAAAGTCAGGCTGTCCGGTAATAGGACATAGACTTGTAAACTCCGGGCAATTGAAAGTTACCCAATAATCGTTTCCTTGATGCTTATTTTCGAATGCCTCCAATACCTCTGGTGCATAATCATCTTTATATTCTGTTTTACCACCTAAATGGCTAAGTCCCTCTATGCTCATTTTATTTCCTTATTTTCAAATAATTATCCAAACCTTGTCGACGTAATTTACATGACGGGCATTCACCACAGCCATCTGCGACAATACCATTATAGCAAGTAAGCGTCTGGTAACGTACGACATCAAATGCACCCAGTTCGTCAGCCAATTGCCATACCGATGTTTTATCTCTCCACATCAAAGGGGTATGAATATGAAAATGCTCATCCATTGCCAAATTGATAGATGTATTAGCCGACATGATAAAGGTATCTCTACAATCGGGATAACCACTATAGTCAGCCTCCGATACACCTGTTATGATATGACGGATACCATGCGAACGTGCAATTACTCCGGCAAAGGTTAAAAACAAAAGATTTCGACCAGGTACAAATGTATTAGGGTACGAATCACTCGGTTTTTCCTGATCCATCTCTATATCACTTGTCAGAGAATTAACTGAAAGATGGCTGATAATAGATGCATCCATTAGCTGGAATGATACTCCGGCTTGTTCAGCAATAGCTCTAGCGACTTCTATTTCCTGAGAATGACGTTGTCCGTATGTGAAGCACAAGGTGCGTACGGATGAAAAATGTTTGATTGCCCAATAAAGGCATGTAGTTGAGTCTTGACCTCCTGAGAACAAGACTAATGCAGGTTCTTTATATTCCATATTTACTCTGTTTTTTACGTGGTTAGTCCTAAGTTACACGGAAGAGGTGAATTCCTTTTCGGGTACAAAAGTAATGATTTTTAGATATTGTTCCTCAAAAATTTCACTGAAAAGAATAATTGTTTTACTTTTACACCCGTTAAAAGACTTCGTAGCTCAGTTGGTAGAGCAACTGACTCTTAATCAGTGGGTCGAGGGTTCGAGCCCCTCCGAGGTCACTTTAGAATTTTCATAAAGCGTTGTAATCAAATTGATTGCAGCGTTTTTTATTTTATATGGGTAGAACATAGGTAGATTACTTTATAAACACAAAGATATAAAAACCTATTAATCAAATAGTTAAATTTGGAAATTAAATTTATTTTTTGTAACTTCGCAGCAACTTCATTGCGTTAGCAATGCGTGTAACGCATGAATTAACGTCTATAAATAGACATTCAGTTGCTAAGATGGTAAAAAATGGATTTAATTAATTTAAAAGAGTTATTACAATTGAAAACGAATGTTTTCAATTGCCGAGACATCGAAGAAAACACTCGTAAAGAATACTTATCCAGAATAAAGCACTTCATTCATTTTGTAAAATTGCACGGAATAAACTTCAATACGTATTTAGAATATAAGCGTTATTTAAGTTCTATCGACACGTTAAGTG